>JAEEVG010000046.1 GCA_016290835.1 Bacteroidales bacterium
GAACGCCTCATCCCAGCCGGGGCCATCGGCTCGGCGCTGATCCTGCTGGGCGTGTTCCTGGCCGGCCAGCGGGGCCGCTGGCGCAGGACCGGGGGATGTGTTTGAAAAAATATTTGGTGAATTCCCAAACTGTTCCTATATTTGCAGTCCCAAAACACAACGGTGCTGTAGCTCAGATGGTAGAGCAAAGGACTGAAAATCCTTGTGTCGGCAGTTCGATTCTTCCCAGCACCACAAAAACCCGCTGAAAATCAGCGGGTTTTCTTTTTTGGTCCCACTTTTGGTCCCACTTTTCAAATAATATCGCCCTATATCCGCGGCTACTAAAATCGCCTTCCTGGTGCTCTGTACGGCCTTTTTTGAGTATACTCTACTACACTTTCAGAGAACAAACCGTACATTCCCAAAACCTTCCCATCTCCCCAAAATACTGGGACCAATCTGGGACCATTATATCCATTGGATAAAAGATTTGCAAATCACAATTCCATTGAGTAAATTTGCGCAGTCCATTGAGTAAATTTTGAATGCATAATATAACTTGCTATGTATCAGAGGAAACAATATCACACTTTACTTGCAAGAATGCAGGAAAAACGCCGTTTTATCCAGGTAATTATGGGCCCGAGACAGGTCGGTAAGTCCACCTTGATGAAACAGGTTGTCAATGCTTTGGACATTCCGTTTGTCTTCTATCCTGCCGATGCCGTCCCTGCGACTCAACTTAGTTGGATAAGCGACTGCTGGAATGCAGCCCGCGCCAAGATGCGTGTGGAGGGACTGAAGGAACTCATTCTGGTCATAGATGAGATACAGAAGATTACCGGTTGGAGCGAGGTGGTCAAGAAGGAATGGGATACTGACACGTTCTACGATGTTAACCTCAAAGTCATACTCTTGGGCTCCTCCCGCGTGATGCTGGACAAAGGTCTCTCCGATAGCTTGAAAGGACGCTTCGAGCGAATCATCCTCTCTCACTGGTCTTTCGCCGAAATGCACGATGCTTTCGGTTTCACCCTGGATCAATTCGTCTACTATAGCGCATATCCGGGAGCCGCAGAACTCATTGGCGACGAAGATCGCTGGCGCGACTACATCACCGGCTCCATAGTTGATGCCACTATCAACAAAGACATCCTGGTCAACGAGAAGATTGCTAAACCGGCGTTACTCCGGCAGACCTTTGAACTGTCTGCCGCATATTCCGGGAAGGAGTTATCCTTTACCAAGATGATAGGTCAACTGCAAGATGCCGGCAACACAACAACCATCGCTGGTTATCTGAATCTTCTCTCCCAGGCCGGGCTTGTCTGTGGTTTGAACAAATATGCCGTAGATTTGGCAAGGAAGAAGAATAGTATACCCAAGCATCAGGTTTATAACAATGCCTTAAAAAACATTTATTGCGAGAAGTCTTTTGCCGATGCTGTTCAAGACCGTTCTCTTTGGGGTAGGTTGTATGAGTCTGCTATCGGTGCTCATATCATGAGCTACGCGTATGCCGGTGATTACAAGGTATACTATTGGAGAACCGATCCGGGAACTGAGGTTGATTTTGTTCTGGAGAAGAAGGGAAAGGTGATCGCCATTGAAGTTAAGAGTAATTCAGACCCCAGTAATAAAGGAATGGAAGAGTTCAAGGCCCAGTACAAACCCAATCTCGCATTGGTTGTAGGTGACGGCGGGATGAAGGCCGAAGACTTCCTGAGCAGCGACCCTGTCGATTTGTTCAAATAGTCACTTGAAGACCGCCGCCATCCCATCGGACAGCGGTGGTCTTAATACTTTAAAGGCCTCCTCGAACCTTTTCTAACGGCCAAAGCGCAACTCAAACCGGTCGGCACTCTTGGAGCCACCATATTTGGATGCAGAGCAGTTCACGAGGGCTCCCTTGTATTCGTAGACCCACTGAAAGCCGGTGAAGTCGTCGAAACTCTTAATCTGCTCTCCTTTGTGGATGCCTTGCTCAGCACTTGTCTCCAGTTTGTAGATGGCTCCGCCATCGGCTACGGCCTGGCAACGTTCGAAAATGATCTTCTGCAGGTCACGCTCCTCAATACCCTTCGCGCCCTTGAATGTCAGGTTGGCGTTGCCGGGGCTTGCGGAAGCGCTGTAGAAAACCAGGTCTCCACCCGGATTGGGATCGACTCCGCAACGGTCCTTGATCAGCGCTGCGTAGTTTTGGTCATTGACGTCTCCAAGGATCAGCGCTTTTACATCTGCCGCAGCAGTTGTTGCAGCGGCGGGCTCTGCTTGTTTCGACTCACTTTTTTTGTTGCCATTGTTCCCGCAGGAAACCAGCATCATGGCGCAGGCGATAAGCGTCAGGGTAATGAATGTCTTTTTCATTTGTCGGTTCGTATCTAAGTGTTAAACTAATAATCTGTCGGGTCTTTTGTCATTGGTCCTTCCCAGGTAACAGTCACTTCATTTCCATCGTCATCGATGCCGGTCGCTTTCAGCTTACAGTAGTCGTCTTCAGTGACCGTAAGCTCCAGTTTGCCTTGTTTTAAAATGGATTCGCCACCCTCGTCGCGGATAAACACTCCGCCCCAGGTATATCCGCCTTCCAGAATATGTTCGTTGGAAAAAGTGGTGATCGTATAGGTGCCTGTCTCAAACTCGGCGGCAAAGTTGAAGTCGGCATAGACTTTCCGGTAAGGGTCCTCACGGATTTCTATGGCCTTGCGGTAGTTCCCCCAATAGCATTTTGAGACCGTGGCGGTTTTGTCACCTCTCTTGACGGTGCCGCCGGCTTTGTCGCTTTGGGGCTCTTGTGCTACGGTTGCCTCTGTGAATTCACTCCCAGGGGTCGCAGTGTTGTTGTTCTGTGCTTGCCCGTTGCCGCATGTTGCAAGAGCCAGGGTTACAAGAGTCAGTAATGTGATCTTCATGATAATGAATGTTTATTGAGTTTTTATTTCGATATTTCCGTCAGTCCGTCAAGGCTCATGATCAGGCCTTCGTATGTGGGCTCGGCAGAAAAGGAGGTTACCTCGAAGGCTTTGCCTTCAATGTATGCCGAGCCATCTTTCTTTGACAGGCCATATTTGTAATATGGCAAGCCGTTCTCCTTGTCCACCCACTCAATGACCTTGGTGTACAGTTCTGTGCCAACAACATCCTCTGTTTTCTCCTGGGTAAGCACATAAGCGGGACGGCCAAAGACAGTCGTGTCCTTTACAGAAACTCCTTTCCCGTTCTTCTTAAGCCTCTCGCCGAAGATGGTATTGCTCATCGAACTCTTCAGGTAATCATAGATAGCCTCGTCAACGCTGTCAAATTCCGATTTCTCGCTCTTCTTGACATAAGTACCTGCTCCTTCATTTACAACGTATCCAGTCCGCGTAGAATCCGTACAAACAAAGAGGTTCGTGGTCTGACTGCCCTCCATCTTGAATATGAGGACGTTTCCTTTACGGGCATAAATCCTGCTCATGGAGGCGCCGGACACATACATTTTCTCGGTCAGGGAGAAATCCTTCTCATACCATTTCTTGGCATCTGCTTTCGGCTTTTCCGTCTTGGCTACGGGGGCCTCCGCCCGAGCGGATTCTGTCACCGCTACTGCATCCTGAGCGACATCCTGATTAGTGGTCTTTTTGGGGGGATTGTTGCCGCAGGAAACGGCGGCAATCATTGCCACGCTAAGGGCAATCAACTTAATCCTTTTCATGATAACATATGATATAATATTTGTTCTCAATTACAATAACCCCAACTTCATTGCCTGACGGATAACAGCACTGGATGTGGAGGCCTTGAACTTGGCGCGCAAGCGCATCCTGTACCACTTGATAGTTTGTTCCGTTAAGCTCAATTCCTCTGCCATTTCGGAACATAGCTTTCCTTCAGCCATTAACGCCAGGACTTTCTGTTCCTGGACCGTCAGTTTTACTTCGTTTTCGGAGGCATCCATTTTCCCATTGCTTTACAGGAGTCAAAGTTCGCCAAACCCTTCCACAAAAACACTATACGAAAGTTTAGACTTGCAGGCCATTTGCCCGTTTTTCGCCCCATTTCTCGGTAAAATGCCCCGTTTTTGCTAATTTTGTCGTATGAAGAGACTGGCAATTATCCTTACAATTATACTCCTTTCCAATGCGGTGGCAAAGGGACAATACGCCGACCATAGAGACCACCAATTGGACTCCCTGGAGTCTGTCGTTGCACCGTGGACAGCAGAGAAAGTAGCGCGGGCCTCATACGAAGAGAAGGATATGCTGTCCGATGCATACAACGATTTGATGTGGGGCTATAGTCAGATCAATCCTTCCCGTTCCCTGTACTTCGCCAGGAAAGCCTTCGACCTGTGCCTTCAGGAACAATGGCTTAACCAAGCTTTCCAGGCTGCCAAGATGATCGGCCAGCACCATGGGGCCGCCGGGCAGATTGACAGCGCCAAAGTAGCGTTTGCTAAGGCTCTCTCCATTGCTGACAGGATGGCCTTGAAAGAGCCCCTCCCCGGCAAGCCGAACGGATATAAGGATGAGACTATTGATGATGCCTACTCCAGCCTGTATGGCGCCTTGGGCAACATGTACTCCAGCCTGGACTCCATTCCGCAGGCAATGGAGTACTATCACAAGGCAGGGGAACTCTTCGAGAAAAACGGCTGGTTGGAGAGCTGTTCCGTACTATACCACAATATGGGAGATACCTGGCTGGATGCCGGTAATCTGAAGGAAGCGGAGGCCTGCTACAATAAGGCATTGCGCTATGGCCAGGAGACCGAAGACCCACTGATGATTGCCAACGCCAAAGCTGGACTGGGAGCACTGTATCTGGAGAAAGGAAAGACCAGAAAAGCCTTGAAATACCTTCAAGAAGCAGATCATTACTTCTCCGCAAACGAAGAGCAGGAATACCGCAGCCGCATCTACACGCTTGACCTGACCGGCAAAGTCTACGACGTCCAGCGCAGGTTGCTTACATGGATGGTGGCGGGCGGCATCCTCATCATCATCCTTCTCCTGGGACTACTTTTTGTTCTTTTGCGAGCCAAGCGCCTCCGCAGGCAGAAAGAAGGTGCCGATGTTGTAATCAGTGAAGTCCTGGCCTCTCTGCCGCAGGAGCAGGATACGGAGAAACAAGCCGTTGCATCTAAAACGACTGTATCCAAATCAGCGCCCGAACTCACTGAACGAGAAGCTGAAATCCTTCCTCTGCTGGCCGATGGCCTCTCAAGTAAAGTAATCGCAGACCGACTCTGTCTCACCGAGCAGACCATCAAATGGTATCGGATGCGACTTCTCGAGAAGTTCAATGTTCCCAACACCGCCAGCGTCATTTCTAAAGCCAAAGAACAAGGGTTATTGTAGCATATTTCGATTCCCGAAGATGTAACACACTACATTACACTTAAATATACTTTATTCCCAGCACCACAAAACGGCAGCGCAATCGCGCTGCCGTTTTGCGTCACAAGACCTCTGATCTCCCGCCGCCCAAGCTGGCGGCCCGGCCTCCCGGGCCTGTGCGCTGACGTCGGGTCGGACAGGTTTACAATAAATCGCCATCTGGAAGCGTTCTAGCTGTAGACATCCCTGCCCAAAAACCGTGTTTTGCTCTAAAACCCCGGGAGGTATGTTTCTTCCTTGATCCGGACCTCCTTGGACGAGATGAAATCCAGCGTGTACGTCGCTGATCAGCATCAACAGGCAGACAAGCAGGACGGGCAGGCGTTTTCTCGTATTCATCTTGGTGTGATTCGTTCAGGACAAAAAAACAAAGAACCCCGCAAAGCATTTCTCTTTGCGGGAATAATTATCACGGGTGTGTGCGAAGAGCTTACAGGCGCGGTTTCAGGATGATGCGGAGGACCAGGGAGACCAGGTAGATGATGACGCCGTAGATAACGGGGATCAAGCCGACTTTCATTCCGCCGAAGAAAACGCCGGGAGAGATCAGGTCGAAGACACCTGAAACGCCCTCGCCGATTCCGACGGCGACCTGTTGAAGCGCAGAGAACATCTGGCGGAAGCCCAGCAGCATGGACAGGCATCCGAATGCCAGGGCGAAGTTGCCGATTTCTTTTACCCAGCGAGGGGCTTTCCAGGCGGCGAAGAAAAGGCCGACGAGCAGGATCGTGAGCACGGACATGAATACGGGTCCGCCTTCCATGAAAAGTTTGAACATAAGACAAAGGTTTTGGGGTTGAACTTTCTGGGACAAAGGTAGCAGATGCCCCGGGGTCCTACAAGCCGAAACCCCGAGATCGGAAGTTAAATCCCCTATTTCGGGTTTCGGTAAGGCGGAAGCCCGCTTTTATTTGCTATTTTTGTACAGCGAATGAAAAGGTTGCTGCTCATATCCTACTGGGTCGTCTCCATCCTGCTGGTGGCCATTGTCCTCAGCAGCTTGGGGTACAGTTTCCCGGAGGCGCTGCTCATCGGGACGATGTTCCTGCCCGGCGCGCTGGCAGCCAAATTCTTTTTTCCGAAGGTAAATTTCAAGAAGCGCCGGACGGCTGTCCGGGAGTCGGTTTTCATCGTCCTGGGGATCCTGGCCGGGGAGATTCTCCTGTTCTTGCTCACCCATTATTACATCACGGCCCTGCGGAAGGATCATCCCCTTTCGATCTATGCCATGCCCGATCTTCCGGCCCTCCTGACGAATCCCGTTTTCATCGCCATCATCCTGACAGCGCTGGCTGCGGGCTGTTGGTTTTTCGAATCCTGGCTGGACCGGAAACGGCCCGGCCGAGGCGGCCCCGTCTCTTTTACTTCGGAGCGCAAGCGGGTGAGCCTGCGTCCCGAGGAGATTTTATATGTGGAGTCGAATGACGACGCGACGCTCGTCGTGACGACCGACGGCCGCCGTTTCAAGAACTATACGCCCATTTCCCAGTGGGAGGCCCTGTTGGGGACCGGCTTCCTCCGGATCCACCGGTCCTATTTGGTCAACAAGGCCGCCGTGACCCGCGTCGATGTGGATCTCCTGTATCTGGGCGAGCTCCAACTGCCCATCTCCCGGAAATACAAGGATGCGGTCGCGAATGCGCTGTAGGGCTTGATCAGCCTTGTTTCTCGATGCGGAGGCGCCCGTCGTCTTCGCGGACGATGACATCCCCCTCGTTGACGGATTCGAAGCCTTCACCGGTGTCCACCGATAGCATGGAGAAGCCCATGCAGAAATACGGCGCGAGGATTTTGTCGCCGCAGAACTGCTTCACTTCGTCGTAATTGGTGCCGGTGTACTGAATCGTTTCCATTTTTACCTGGTGCGGCGGACGGGCAGGCGGATCTCTTTGCCGGTGGAGAGGTTGTAGATGGCTTTCTGCTGGTTCTCCCGGCCGAATTGGCGGGCCTGGGCAAGCGAGTCAACCGGGAAGATGCGGACGCTGTCGAAGTAGTATTGCCCGCTTTCCGAGTCCTGCCAGCCGCCGACATAGCCGCCGTGGGCCCGGGCATGGCTGACGACATATTCCAGGTCGGCCTTGTCGTGCGCATCCTGGGTGGCGGAATAGGCCACGGCGATGCCTTCCTTGGGTACTTCCCAGGTGCTGATGTTCAGCGTGAATCCGTCGGGATGGGACTGGCTGTAGGTCCAGAGGTCTTCCGCCAGGGAGGCGACGGTGGGGATGCGGGGAGCGGTGGCGAACTCCGCACGGGCCTTGTCCATCTGTGCACGGTAAGCCGGGCTGGTCTGCAGGAGGGCGTATCCGATGCTGGCTGCGGGGCGGCTGGCATCCACGTCGCTCTGCCAGTGGGCGCCCACGATGACGCGGCTCTCGCCGTAATCCCATCCCCGGGCATACAGGTCGTTGGCGGCCTCCGGATTGATTTCGGCGAGGACCAGGGCGGCGCTCCATCCGCGGATGGTGTGGCCGGAGGGATAGGAGCCCTCGCCCCGGAGTTCATCCTCCTCCCAGGTGGTGTACATGTGCTCCTGGAAGCGGTCGAACGGACGCTTGCGCATGAAATGGGCCTTGGGCCGGATGCGGATGAGTTCGATGGTGTGTACGCCCTGTACGAAGGCCTTGTAGATCTCGGGGGTCTTCTCCTTGTCGATCCGGACACCGAAGGGCTCGCTGAAGATGGCGGCCAGGGTGTCCAGGTCCCAGATGGCGTCCCGCTCCGCAATGGCGGCCCGGGCGGCATCGGTGCGCATGGTCTTGCCCCACATATAGCGCATCACGTCATGCGCGAATCCCAGGCTGGTGGTGTCCGGCGGTGCCGGGAGGCACTTCACCAGGTCGGGCATGTCATCAATCGTGAAATAAGTCTCCTGCGCACGGGCGCTGAAAAGGCCGACGATGAGGATCAAGGGAAGGAGGAATACTCTTTTCATGGGCGCAAAGATACGAAAACCCCACTTTTTTTCATTATCTTTACTTAGATTATGAAAGAGCCACTATTTAAACGTTTCCGTGCTTGGCAGTTGAATCCTTTTTCGTTCGGAAGCAAGTCCGAAGGTCGCCATCGATGCGCCAACTGCGGTACCTCTTTTGACGGGGATTATTGCCCGGGATGCGGGCAGAAATACAGCATCGGCCGCGTGGACTGGGTTGCTGTCAAAGAGGATTTGTTCTCGATCGTGGGCCTGACCAAACCCAGTTCCCTGATCATGTACCTGGCGCAGGTGCTGGCCCGTCCGGGCTATCTGATCCACGATTATATCACCGGCCGGCGGCAGGTATGCAGTTCGCCCGTGGGCAAGCTGGGCGCCGTTGCCGTGGGCGCCGTCCTGGTCAATAACTTCACCAAGCACGCCGATACCAGCTGGACCCTTCCTTTCATCGAGCAGGGCGGGTTGTTCGGGAAGATCCTTGAATGGATGACATCCAACCTGGACTGGGCTATCCTGATCCAGACCTTTCTGCTCATTTTCCCCACCTGGCTGCTTTTCCGCTATGCCCCCAAATTCCCCCGCCACACCTTGCCGCAGGGGATCTATATCCAGGTGTTCATGAGTGCGCTGGTGCTGATCGGGATGATGTTGAGCAGGTTGTGCGGCAAATGGATGCTCGTGTTCATCCCCGTTTACTATTTTATCGCTTACCACCAGTTATTCGGATACAGTCTCTGGGGAACATTCTGGCGCACGCTGCTCTGCCTTGGAAGTGTCTTCTACTTCTTCGGCGTCGTGATGATGGTGTGCCTGCGCATTTCCCGTGAGTTCTGGTCCGTGCATACGACCTGGGAGATCCTGTCGATGTTCGGGGCTTTCCTGCTTCTGGGTGCCGCTGCGCTATGGCTGGGCTGGTGGATCGGCAAGCGGAATGCTAGCGCTTGTCGATAATCTTGGCATTCGTGAACTTGGCAGGGTCGAAGGTGACCTCCTCTTCGGTGATGCCCACGGCGAAATTGCGCAGGGTGACCGTGACGCCCTTCAAAGTGGATTTGAGGCTGACGGGCATGTAGCTGCCTTTGGCGACCACCAGGTCCATCGTGCGGGGATCGTCCTTTTCTTTGTTGGTCTTCGATTTGGTGCAGCGGATATTCCAGACTTCGTCGGTCTCGCTCCGCAGGCGGACGTCGTAGCCGTCGGTGACGCCCTTGAGCATCTTCACATTGCTCTCGGCCTGGGATTCTTCAGAAGGGTTGGCGTTGGTGATGGTGACTTCGTTCTTGGAGGCATCGTATTCCCAATCCGTCACCTTGTCGGACCAGTACATCAGCATATCACCTTTGATCTCGCTGACCAGCTTGTATTTATCTCCCAGGATGTAGGCCGTCGTGCCGATAGTTCCGATGATGGGTAGTCTGATTTCCATGATCATGGAGAATCCTTCCGGGGTGAAACGTTCCGTCTGTTCATCCATCCGGGCAATGATTTCTTCGGTGGTCTGGGCGAAGAGGGCCGTCGCGGCGAACATCGCAGTCAAGATGCAGAAAAAAAACTTTTTCATAATCGTTGTGATTGTGCTGGCAAATATACAAAATAAGTGTTGTATCTTTGTATAATTAATCTTTTACCCTATGCTGATTGCATTGAAGCTCCTGGGCGCCATCGCCCTCCTTATCTACGGTATGAAAGTCATGAGCGAGGCTCTGCAGAAGATGGCGGGCCCGCAGTTGCGCCACCTGCTCGGTGCCATGACTACCAACCGCTTCTCGGGTGTCGCTACGGGAGCCCTGGTTACCGTCGCCGTCCAATCCTCCGCCGCTACCACCGTGATGACGGTCTCTTTCGTCAATGCGGCGTTGCTGACCCTCAGCCAGGCCATTTCCGTGATCATGGGCGCCAACATCGGCACGACGCTCAGCGCCTGGATCATGTCGGCGGGATTCTCTTTCAATATTACCAACCTCGTCTGGCCGGCCTTCCTGATCGGCATCGTGATCATCCAGATCGGCAAGCATCGCTACGTGGGCGACTTCCTCTTCGGTCTGAGCTTCCTGCTTTTCGCTCTGGGCATGCTGCGGCAGACGGGCATCGAGATGGACCTGGCCAGCAAGCCGGCGGTCGTGAACTTCTTCGCTTCCTTCGATTCGGGGAGTTATCTGACGATCCTGCTGTTCCTGCTGATCGGCACCGTGCTGACCTGCATCGCCCAGTCCTCCGCCGCGCTGATGGCCATCACGATGGTCCTCTGCTCTACGGGAGCCATCACCATTTTCCAGGGTATCGCCCTGGTGATGGGTGAGAATATCGGTACTACCCTGACCGCCAACCTGGCGGCCCTCAGCGCCAATACCCAGGCCCGCCGCGCGGCCATGGCGCACCTGCTTTTCAACGTCTTCGGCGTGGCGTGGATGCTCATCTTCTTCTTCCCCTTCGTGCGGGCCGTCTGCCGCATCGTCGGCGTCGATCCGGGCTCCGAGAGCGTCGATCCCGCCCGGCTCACCTTCGTGCTGGCGGCCTTCCATACGGGTTTCAACGTGATCAATACCGCGCTGCTCATCGGCTTCATCCCGCAGATGGAGAAACTGGTCTGCCGCATCATCAAGCCGCGCAAGACCGACGAGGAGGACGAGTTCCGCCTGAAGTACATCCGCGGCGGTATCATGAAGACCCCGGAAATCTCCGTCTTGCAGGCGCAGAAGGAGATCGTGGTCTTCGGCGAGCGTATGGCCAAGATGCACGAACTCCTGGTGGAACTCACCAAGGCCGACGAAGAGCAGTTCCCGAAACTCTTCGAGCGCATCCAGAAGTATGAGGAGCTCAGCGACCGGATGGAGAACGAGATCGGCCGCTATCTGGGCGATGTGGGCGAAGCACATCTGTCCGACGAGACCAAGGAGAAGATCCGCGTGATGCTGCGTCAGATCGGGGAGCTCGAGTCCGTGGGCGACAGCTTCTTCAACCTGGCCCGCATCCTGCGCCGCAAGAACGACAACAAGATCACGTTCACGGCCGAGCAGGAAGCGTCCGTCAACGAGATGCTGAGCCTGGTGGGCGAATCCATCGCACAGATGAACAAGGCGCTGTCCGGGCGCCGCGAGGATCAGCACATTGCCGATTCCGAGGCGATCGAGGCCCGGATCAATGCCCTGCGCAATGCGCTCAAGAAGCAGAATCTCGACAACCTGGACGCTCGCGTCTACGGCTACGACAACGGTACCGTCTTCAACGATCTGATCGGCGAGTGCGAGAAGACCGGAGACTATGTGATCAACGTGGTGGAGGCCCGTCTGGGAGCGCTGCGCAACGGTATCCGTTTCCGCGGTATCCAGATCGATCCCGATGCCAGGATGGTGTCCGTGGATCGCGAGACCGTGTCTCTCACCAAGCACGAGTATGCGCTGTTCAAGTTGTTCGTGGAGAATCCTGACCGGGTCTTCTCTACGGAGGAACTCATTGCCGCCGTGTGGCCTGACGGGTCCGTGGATTCCGGGCGTACGCTTGAATCGTATCTCTCCCGGGTTCGCAAGAAGATGGGGCAGTATGCCGCGCATCTTGTCAGCATTCCTGATTCCGGCTACTGTTTCCAGGCGGAACTGTAAGGATCATGAGACTTTTCCGGGTGCTGGTATTGGCGGCGCTGCTTTCCGCTTTTGCCCTGCCTGCGAGGGCGGGTGATGTGAAGGATGCGTCCTACCGGACGATTGCGCATATTTCTTCGGACGGGGTAATCAAGGATGCGGCGTATCGGACCGTCGGGCGTTTCAAGAGCGACGGGGCCGTGCAGGACGCGAACTATCGGACGGTCGGCTATATCAAGAGCAGCGGCACGATTCAGGATTCGCATTACCGGACGGTCGGCTATGTCAAGGACAACGGGACGGTCCAGGATTCCGCGTACCGCACCATCGGTTATGTTAAGTCCGACGGTACCATCCAGGATGCCGGCTACCGCACCATCGGCCACGCTTCGGATCTCCCCCGCCCCTGGGCCGCCTACTATTTCTTTTTCTCCGAAACCTTACATTAACCCATATAAACCATTATGAAACCGTTATTTAAGATCCTCCTGCTGTCTGCCGCGACGGCGCTGACGGCCTGCCAGGGCATCAAGCCCCCGGAAAAATCCAAACTCTTCGAACCCTTTGTCGATCCTGAATCCGGCGTGGTCTCGTATGTACTCAAGTACGGCGCCCCGGACGACAACCGCCAGTCCACCTATTTCATCTCCAAATCCATGACCAACGACGGCCGCTTCCTGATCTTCTGGTACAACCAGGGCAATGAGAAGAAGGAAGGCGGTCCCGGCGAGCGCCACCTGATGCTGGCCGACCTCAAGGCCGACGCGGTGATCGACCTGGGCCAGATCCCGATGACTCCGTTTGTGGAGATCAACCAGGACTACATGGTCTATGGCGACCGGGATAAGGGCTTCTTCAAGGTCGATTTCAAGAATCCGTCCGAGCATGTCAAGCTTTGCGACATCCCGCAGGAGCTTTCTTCGCTGGGCCGGGTCATGCGCCTGGCTACCCACCTTACCCTCACGATGGACCGCAAACAAGCCTTCCTCGACACCGAGGTCCGCACGGCGGAGGGCAAGAGCCGCTACATCCAGGGCCTGCTGAATCTCGAGACCGGCGCCTGGGACCAGTGGATGGAGACGGAGTGGAACTGCAACCACGGCCAGCTGAATCCTACGGACGACAGCGTGGCGATGGTGGCCTGGGAAGGTTGCTGGGATGAGGCCGGACAGGCCTTCCAGGCCGAGACCGGCTGGTATCCGCGTATGTGGCTGGTCCGCAAGGGTTCCAAGGAACTCATCCCCGCCAAGACCATCAACTTCGCTTCCCACGAGATCTGGGACGACGACGGCAAGGGTATCTCCTGGTGCGGCCACGGCTATATGGTCGATGAGCATTGCGTGTACCACCGCGACATGGCCACGGGCGAGGAGGAAGTCTGGGCCGCCGTGCCCGGCGCCCGCCACAACAGCTGCTCCCCCGACAACAAGTACGTGGTCACGGACCAGGCTCCCGAGAACTGGTGGCGCGGCTGCAAGTGGCGCGTAGCCTTCTACAACCGCGAGACCGGCAAGAGTGTGTGGCTCTACTCCCTGCGCGATGCCCTGATGCCGCAGAACAACCAGTCCCGCCTGCATCCGGACCCGCATCCGCATTTCGTGATGAACGGGAAGTACGTGGTCTCCACGGCCAGCAGCGCCGACGGCCACATGGACGTCTTCGTGACGCCGGTGCAGCAGATGATCGATATGACCCGCTAAAAAGGGCCTATTTGAAGAACCGGGCAATGGTCATGCCCATGAACTTGCGGCCGTTGACCATGTTGTGGCCGCCGTCGGTGTGGAAAGCCTCATAACGGATGCCTTTGCCGTCCAGGTATTTCTCCATATCCAACATACGTGAATATCCGCCGTCCGCAGATCCGATACCCATCCAGAACAGGTCGTAGGTGTCGTTGAATCTGCGGGCGTCGGCGAATTTGTCCCCGAACTCGCTCTCGAGCTGCTCCGGAGCGAGGCTGGAGGCGTATGCGCAGACATAGGAGAAGAGGTCGCTGCGGCTCAGGCCCGTGTACAGCGCCTGCATGCCTCCGCGGGAAAAGCCGGCGATGGCCCGGTGTTTCCGGTCGTTGATGGTGCGGAATGTTTTCTCGACATAGGGCATGATGCATTCCGTCAGCTCCCGGACGAAACGCTGCTGCATATCCGTGCGGCCGCGGTCCGTAGGGAGGCCGGTATTGCCGTACGGCAGGACGATCAGCATCGGCACCGCCTTGCCTTCCTGGATCAGGTTGTCCGTGATGAAATTGATGCGTCCGCCTTTGTAGAAGGTTTCTTCCGTGTCCGTGGCGCCGTGGATCATATAAAAGACGGGATATTTCTTCCGGGGCCGGGATTCATATTCGGCGGGCACGTAGACGCAGAGGGTGCGCCACTCCCCCATTACGCTCGAATAGTAGGTGCAGTAGCGGACCTGGCCGTGCGGGATGTCCCGGATGGTGAAGAGCATCTCGTCGTTGACCATCTCCACGAGGCTGGCCTTGAGCCGTTCGTTGGGCAGCAGCAGCTTGTTGGCCGGATCGCTGATGGTCACGCCGTCCACCGTGAAGACGTACTGGTATATGTCCGGGATATCCGGGTGCAGGGTGGCGGTCCAGACGCCGTCCGGGAGGCGTGTCATCTCGAACTCCGGGGCGAGCTGGCAGTTCAGCCGGACGGAATGTGCGTCGGGGGCGTAGATGCGGAAAACGATATCGCCGTTGGACAGGACTTCGGGTGAGGTCACTTGGGCGGCCTGCTGGGCTGACGCGGCCAAGGCGCAGGCGAAGAGCAGGAGGATAACGGTCAGGGCTTTTCTCATATAATTGGTTATTGGTTACTATCAGAGCCGCCCGTTGATCAGCCGCCAGGCGATCGATCCGGGCTTGGGCAGGGGCGGAAGCGCGTCCCGGCGGAACCAGCGGGCGTCCGCGACTTCCGACTCCTGGATGCGGATCTCACCGCTCTTGTATTCGGCGTAGAAGCCGACCATCAGCTGGTCCGGGAAGGGCCAGGCCTGGCTGCCGGCGTAGCGGATGTCCTGCACCTCGAGGGCGGTCTCCTCGCGCACCTCGCGCCGCAGGGCCTGTTCGAGGCTCTCCCCCATCTCCACGAAGCCTGCCAGGCAGGCATAGATGCCCATCGTATCGCGGGCATTGCGCAACAGCAGGAGTTCCTCGCCCCGGGTGATGAGGGTGATGATGCAGGGCTCGATCCGCGGATAGTGCATCCGTCCGCAGGCGGGGCAGGCCAGGGCGTGTTCGCTCCCGTGCAGTTGGAGCGGCGTCCCGCAGAAGGGGCAGAAACGCGTGGCGTCCAGCCAGGCGGCATAGCCCTTGAGCCGGGAGGCACGGGCGTTCTGCGCGTCGTCGTGGGTGAAGAAGTAGGTCGGAACGGGAATGAACTGCAGACCCGAAGGAGCCTCCGCGGCGGCATCCAGCAAAGCTCCGGCGCAGCCGATGGTAGTGTCCAGGCAGCATTTGCGCAGACTCCCGGGCGCCACCGGGACGTCCTGCAGGGCGGCCTCGCCCTGCCCGTCCACGAGGATCTCGCGTCCGCGGAAATAATAAACAGGCTTCCCGGCAGGGGGTATGGTCAAATCCAGCAGCGGCATACACACAAAGATAACGAATAATTCTTTATATTTGTCTGAAACCAAGTCCGCCATGAAGCATCTTATCCTGATTCCCATCGCCCTGCTGCTGGCTGCGCCGCTCCCGGCACAGAACCCGGAAGCCCTCACCGTAACCCCGGAACGGCAGATCCGGTACAATCCTTATCCCAACGGCGACCGCGTCCCGGATTACTCCTATTGTGGATTCCGTGCCTCGGAGCAGCCCATCCCCGACCTGCTGGCGGACGACTCCGTGCCGGTGGTGCGGGTCGCACCCGGAGGAGGCGACGATACCGCGCGCATCCAGGATGCCCTGGATTATGTCGGTTCCCTCCCGATGCGCGCAGACGGTTTCCGCGGCGTGGTGCTGCTGGAAGCGGGGACCTTCCGCCTGGAGGGTTCGCTGCTGATGCGCTGCAGCGGCGTGGTGCTGCGCGGTTCGCTCGAGCGCGCGACGACCCTTTTGGGGGCCGGTACGGGCCGCGAAACCCTCGTGCAGGTGCGGGGCATAGACGATGCCGTTCAAGGGCCTGAAATCGCCTTGCAGGCCGATTATCTGCCGGTCAACTCGACCGTCCTCCCCCTGCCTGCCGGTCACGGGCTGGCCGCCGGCGACCGGGTCCGTATTACGCGTCCCGCCACGCAGGAATGGATTCACCTGCTGGGGATGGATCAGATCGGGATGAGTGCGGACTATCAACATTGGCTCTGGACGCCCGGTGACTACGACCTGGTCTTCGACCGGACGGTAGTTTCCGCCGGGGCCGGGGACATCACCGTGGACGTCCCGCTGCCGATGGCCTTTGATGCGCGCTACGGCGGAGGTTCGGTGGCACGCTATACCTGGGACGGCCGCATCCGGAATGTGGGCATCGAGAATCTGCGGCTCGTCTCCGCCTGCGATCCCGCACGGCCCAAGGATGAGGATCACCGCTGGATGGCGATTACCTTCGAGAACGTCGAAGATGCCTGGGCGCGGCGCATCGTCGCAGAGCATTTCGTCAGTTCGCTCGCGGCTGTTTGGGAAAGCGCCCGGCGGATCACGGTGGAAGATTGCAAATGCCTGGCGCCCGTCGGCGAAATCGGCGGTTACCGGCGCCTGGCCTTCCAGACCCTGGGGCAGCAGACCCTTTTCCAGCGCTGCTGGTCCGAGGAGGGCTGGCACGACTTCACGGTCGGTCCGCTGGCCGCCGGGCCGAATGCTTTCGTGCAATGCTGGGCGGAGCGCCCGCACAGTTGGAGCGGCGCCCTGGGCGGCTGGTCCTGCGGGACGCTTTTCGACCGCAGCACCGTGTCGTCCGAGGCCCTCAAGTTCACGAACCTCTATCTCGACCAGATGGGCGGCGGATGGGCCTCGGCGAACGCCCTCTGCTGGATGTGCCGCACGCCGGAACTGCATCTGGAGGACCCGCCCCTCGCCCACAACTGGGCCTTCGGCACCAGCGGGCAGAGTTACGGCGCCGGATCTCACGGAGAGCATAAACTCAACGAGCCCGTCAGCCTGTATTATTATCAGCTCGAGCAGCGCGGGATCACGAGCGGCGAGCCGGAAAAGATCATCCGGTATCCGCGCATCTTCGGCTACAACGACCCGCTCAAGCGCGTCTTTCCGCAGGAATCGGTCGAAGAGGCACATCGCAGTGCGGAGCCGGCGACCACGATGGACCGCTGGATCGAGCAGATGATCGCGGCCTATCCCCTGGTGCAGGACGACCGGGGCGTGAGCCTGGAGTCGCTGGGCATACGCCACCCTGTCCCGGCGGCCCCGCCGCAGCATCCCATCGCTTTCGCGGAAGGGAAACTGAGCCGCGAGGGAGCGTATCTGCCGGGCGGCACGGCCCGCACGCAGATGTGGCAGGGCATGCTGCGCCGCAGCTATCTGAGGCGGGCCCAGGACAATATCAACCGCTTCGTGCCCGGACGTACCGGGCGCGGGTTTACGGACGACCTGGATACCGTCATCATCCACCTGCAACAGCGCCGGCAGGCGGGACTCTATCATTTCCCGGCGCTCTGGTACGAGCGCCGGCGCGACGACCACGGCCGGATGATGCGTGCCGACGCCGAGGTGTGGGCGCCTTTCCTGGAGCAGCCATTCGGCCGCAGCGGGCAGGGCGAGGCCTACGACCGGCTGAGCCGCTACGACCTGGATCGCTGGAATCTCTGGTACTGGAGCCGCATCGCCGATTTCTGCCGCCGTGCGGATGCGGCCGGCCTGTTCCTGGTCAGCGAGCACTACCTGCAGCACAACATCATCGAGGAAGGCGCCCACTGGGCCGATTATCCCTGGCGGAGCGCCAACAATATCAATGATCCCGGATTCGCCGAGGAGACCTACTACCAGGCCGACAAGCGCGTTTTCATGGCGGAGCAGTACTATGATGTCGAGCACAATGCCCGCCTGGCCGCATACCACCGCCGTTATATCCGGCAGCAGCTGGATGCCGTTTCCGGCAGCCACAATGTCATCCACCACATCGGCACGGAATACACCGGCCCCCTGCATTTCATGCGTTTCTGGTTGGACTGCATCGCTGAATGGGAGCGGGATCACGGACAGGATGTCTATGTGATGCTGAGCGCGACGAAGGACGTGCAGGATGCCATCCTGGCGGATCCTGCCTACCGGGCGCTGGTGGATGTGATCGATATCCGGCAATGGTCGCGCAAGGCCGATGGCACGCTCTATGCCCCGGAAGGCGGGGTCAGCCTGGCGCCGCGCCAGTATTCCCGCCTGCTGGACACCCCCGCCGTAAGCAGCGCGGACGCCGTCTGGCAGCAGGTCAGCGAGTATCGGCTGGCTTATCCCGGGATCGCCGTGGTCTCCAACGCGGGGATGGTCCGCGACGGTGCCTGGATCAGTTTTGTCGCCGGCGGATCGATGTGCGCCCTGCCCGAAGTGGGCGATGCGTCTTTCTGGCGCAAAACCCTGACGATGATCCCGCTCCCCGCCCTGCGCGTGGAAGGCAGCCAGTGGGCGATGGGCCGCCCGGGTACGGGTTATGTGATTTATTGCGCCGGCGAGAGCCTCTCGCTTCCGCTCGAAGGCGACCGCTCTACCTACCGCCTCCGCTGGATCGATCCGGCCACGGGCGCCTGGATCGGCAAGACCCTCCGGGTGCGGGGCGGCTCCGCACAGACTCTTCCCGCCCCGAAGGCGGGCGCCGTTGCCTGGCTGGACCGCTGAGACCGGCGGGCGTGAAACAAAAGACCGACCCTCCTTGGCGGGAGGGCCGGTCTTGTCGATTCAGAGAGGTGCTACTCTTTGGCGAGGCACTTCCAGACCAGCGCGGACAGGGCCGCACCGGCGCAAGGACCTACGAAGAACACCCAGACGTTGGCAAGCGCCTCACCGCCGGCGAAGAGAGCCGGGCCGAGGGAACGGGCCGGGTTGACGGAGGTACCGGTCAGGTTGATGCAAACGAGGTGCACCAGGATGAGGGTGAGACCGATCGCCAGACCGGCAGGCTTGCCGGCGCCCAACTTCTCGTCCGTAGCGCCGAGCACCACGAGCACAAAGATGAAGGTGGCGAGGAACTCCACGAGCAGCGCTCCGCCCACACCGCCGGCATTGGCTACACCGTTGGTGCCGAGGCCGCCGGTCAGGTCCGGAGCGGCGACGACCTTGGTGAGGAGCAGCAGGATGGCGCCCGCAACGATACCGCCGACGATCTGGCCGCACCAGTAGCCGCAAGCGTCCTTCCAGCTCATCTTGCCGGACAGGGCCACGGCAAAGGTGATGGCCGGATTGATGTGGCAGCCGGAGATGTTGCCGATCGTGTACGCCATGGCGACGACGGTCAGACCGAAAGCGATGGCGGTGCCGACGACACCGGCCGGGGTGTTGCACCCGAGGAACATCGCGGTGCCGCAACCCAGGAGCGTCAGGACGAAAGTCCCGATGCATTCAGCAAAATACTTTTTCATCTTAAAATGTGGTTAAAGGTTTGTTTCACGATGCTAATTTAAGAAAAATCCCTATTTTTTGCTAACTTTACCCACTAGAAATCTAAACAAATCCCGATATGTACGACGCAACCCACGGACTCTATGTCGCCCACGGCTCCATCGGGCCGATCAGCATCACAGGCAAAATGGCCAATCGCCACGGACTCATCGCCGGCGCCACGGGCACCGGTAAAACCGTCACCCTCCAGGTCCTCGCCGAGAGCTTCAGCCAGGCCGGCGTGCCTTGTTTCATGGCCGATATGAAGGGTGACCTGTCCGGTATCAGCCAGGCGGGACGCCTGAGCGGATTCATCGAGAAACGCCTGCCCGAGTTCGGTATCGAGAACCCGCAGTTCGCCGGTTGCCCGACCCGTTTCTACGACGTCTTCGGAGAGCAGGGTCACCCGATGCGCACGACCATCTCCAATATGGGCCCGATGCTGCTCAGTCGCCTGCTCGGCCTCAATGAGGTCCAGAGCGGCGTGATGGATATCATCTTCCGCGTGGCGGACGACCGGGGGCTGCTCCTGCTCGATATGAAAGACCTGCGTGCGATGCTGAGCTATGTCTCCGAGCACGCCGAGGAGTATTCCCGTCAGTATGGCAATGTGTCCCCTTCCAGCGTGGGCGCCATCCAGCGCTCGCTGCTGTCGCTGGAGAACCAGGGCGCGGTCGATTTCTTCGCCGAACCCTCCTTCGACATCCAGGACCTCTTCGCCGTCGAGGACGGCCGGGGCGTGATGAGCGTGCTGGCCGCCGACAAACTGATGCTCAATCCCAAGCTCTATTCGACCTTCCTGCTGTGGCTGCTTTCCGATATTTACGCCACCCTGCCGGAAGTCGGCGACTTGGATCTCCCCAAGCTGGTGTTCTTCTTCGACGAGGCGCATACCCTCTTCACCGATACGGCGCCCGCCCTGGTGAGCAAGATCGAGCAGGTGGTCCGCC
>JAEEVG010000047.1 GCA_016290835.1 Bacteroidales bacterium
AGCGCACGGAACGGACCGGCACCCTCGGCACCCTTGACGACCTTGACCTTGTCAGCGCCGGAGGCCTCCAGGGTCAGCGAAGCCGTGGTGTTGGCCGGGATGGTCACGCGGTAGATGTAGCCGCCCGCTGTCTTCTCCCAGCCGCTCTCGACGCGGCCGTAGGCCGTCTCGAAGCCGCCCTTGGCGAAGGTCTCCTGGCCGCCGACCTTGGGCTGCAGGAGGATGTGCTTGTAGGCCGGATGCTCCTCATCGCGCTGGATGCCCAGCTGGTGGGAATACATCCACTCGGCGATGGCGCCATAGGCGTAGTGGTTGAAGGAGTTCATATCCACGGGACCGAAGCCGTTCTCGATGGTGTAGGAGTTCCACCGCTCCCACATCGTGGTCGCGCCCTGCAGCACCGGGTAGAGCCAGGAAGGATACTTGGTCTGCTCGAAGAGGGTGTAGGCCACGTCGGAGCGTCCGCTTTCGGAGAGGGCCGGGTTCAGGTACGGCGTGCCGATGAAGCCGGTGGTGAGGGTGTTGCCATGCTCCTCGATGTCGGCCACCAGGTGGGCTACCGCCTTGTCGCGGAGCTCGCCGTCCAGCAGGCCGAAGTACAGCGGGAGGGCATAGGAGGTCTGGGTGTTCACGGGCATCAGCGTGCCGTCCTTGGGGGCGTTGGGATTCGCGGGCATGCCCGGGAAGCGGAACGCCACATACGGAGCCACGGTCACGCCGTCCTCGTTGATGTACTTGGCGATGAAGGCGGCCTTGACCTTGTCGTAGAGCGCGGCGTATTTGCGGGCCTCGCGGGTCTTGCCCAGGGCCTCGGCCATCTTGGACATCATATGGGCATCGTAGGCGTAGTAGGCCGTGTTGGTGAGGCCGATGTCGGTGCGCTCGATGGCGAGGTGGTCACCAATGCCGGAGGCGACCTGCGAGCCGTCGGGATTGGCCTGGCGCTCCAGGTAGTCCATATAGCGGACCATCGAATCCCAGTGCTCCTCCAGGACGCGGATGTCGCCGAAGGACTGCCAGACCTGCCAGGGCACGATGATGCCGGCTTCCATCCAGCCCATCCAGCCGGGCTGGTCGTTGGTGAAGCCATAGGGCGGACGGCCCGTGACCGGGTAGTAGTTGAAGTAGCTGCCGTCGTAGTTCTGGTTGTCGCGCATGGAATGGAACCAGCGTGCGTAGAACTTGTCCACCCAGGGGCTGAAATAGGTCGCGGCGCGGGCGAAGACCTGGGCGTCGCCCGTCCAGCCCTGGCGCTCGTCACGCTGCGGGCAGTCGGTCGGCACGGACTGGAAGTTGTCCCGCTGACCCCACTGGATGTTCTGGAAGAGGCGGTTGACATTCGGGTCGGAGCTCTCGTAGTCGGCAGTCGTGTTGCCGATGGACTCGAGCACCACGGCCTTGACGGAAGAAATCGGAAGCGGCTTGTCCAGGCCGGTCACGGAGACATAGCGGAAACCGTGGTCGGTGAAAAGCGGCTGATAGGTCTCGCCGTCCTTGCTGCCGCGCATCGTGTAGTTGTCGATGGAGATGGCGCCGCGGTAGTTCTCGACATAGACCTGGCCCTTCTTCTCCTTGTACATCTCGATCGTGTAGGGAGCGACCGGCTCGGTCGGGATGCGCTCGGGATAGATCATTTCGCCGTAGCGCAGGTTCACCACCTGGCCGGCCTTGCCCTTCATACCCTCCAGGCGCGGCACGCCGATGACATTCTGGCCGAAGTCATAGACGAAGGTGCCCTTGACGGGCTCCGTCACGCTGATGGCGTCGAGGGTGATGTTGTTCTGGATCGGCAGACCCACGTAAGCCTGGATCTGCACGCCGGGACCGGGCTGCTCGAAGAGGTCGGCACTCTCCCAGGCGGAATCGTCGAAACCGCCGTCTTTCCAGCCGTCCACTTCCTTGCGGGCGTCGTAGTCCTCGCCGAACTGGAAGCCGTTGCGGGTCACGGGGCCCTGGTCATATTTCTTCCAGCTGCCGTCGGTCACGATGATCTGCTGGGTGCCGTCCTCGAAGGTGACGAGGATCTTGGCGAGCAGCGACTGGCGGATGCCGTAGGGATCCACGTAGGCGGAGGTGAAGATGTTCAAGTCGCTGAACCAGCCGGCGCCGAGCATCGCCCCGAAGCCGTTGGAACCCTCCTTCAGCATATCGGTGATGTCGTAGGCGTTGTACATGATGCGGTAGCGGTAGTCCGTCCAGCCGGGGCTGAAGTAGTCGTTGGACACACGCTTGCCGTTGATGTAGAACTCATAGATACCGCGGGCCGTGACATAGAGGCGGGCATCCTTGACGGGTTTCGTGAGTTCGACGTTCTTGCGGAGCATCGGAGCCGAGACGAGGCCGTACGGCTCCCAGACCTGCAGGCGGCCGTTGCCGGTGACTTCGTGGCGGACGGTCGGGTCTGTGTAGAGGGTCGTTCCCCAGTTCTCCTCGGTGATCACGATGTTGGAGAAGACCGCCTTCTCGCCGCGCGGCTGGAAGAAGCCGATGGAGTGCAGGCGGGCCCAGTCGGTGATGTATTCGCCGCTGGGATAGGGCGTGATGACCATCTGGGTGGGGATGCCGGTGCTGACGTTCTCGCGGCGCGGACCGCCGGGCACGCCCTCCGTCGGACGCATCACCTTCCCGTCCATATAGGCGATCAGGTTGGACTTGAGGTGGTAGCCCGGGGTGGTGACCACCAGGTGGACGTGGTGCGGGTCGCGCTCGGTCCCCTTGGCGACGATCTCGGAGAGGTCGATGGTGGACAGGTGGCGGACTTCACCTTCCACGGCGTAGTCGATGATGAACTGGGGGCCGTCTTTGATGCTGAAGTCGGCCTTGATCCAGTTCTTCTCGTCCTTGACGCTGTAGGCGAAGACGGCGTGGTTGCTCCCGGGGAGGATCTGCACGTCGTAGTCGATGTCGAAGAAGGTGCGGTACTTGGAGGCGCCAACCTCCATCGAGCCGATCCACTGGGCGCGGCTCCAGCCGACGTTCATCAGGCCGGTTTCGAACCAGCTGGGTTCGGATTCCACCAGTTTGTTCTCCTGGTCCCAGACCTGGACCTTCCAATAGTAGCGGGTGCAGCCGCGCAGCGCGGTCCCCTCATAGGGGATGTTCAGGGACTCGTCCGTACGGACCATCCCGGAGTCATAGACATAGTTGCCGGCCTTGAGGTTCTCCTCCCCCTGCGCCACCAGCACGCGGTATGCGCGCTGTAGGGCGCCGGTCTGGTCGGAGGACATCTGCCAGCTGAAATACGGCTGCGCCTGGTCGAGGCCCAGCGGGGTGTCCATCGCCTCGGTGCGCAGGTTCACGATTTTGGTCGCGGCAAAGGCATTCGCTGCCAGGAGCAGCGCCGCCGCAAGCAAGCTTAGCTTTCTCATGGAAATCCGATTCTAAAGATGACGCTTCATGAATTCGAGGTAGTAGGTCCAGTCCTGCGGAAGGACGCCGTGGCCGCCATCGTGCATCGCATAGCCGAGGGTGGTGTAGATCGGCTGGTTGGCGGCGGGCAGTTCATCGCCCAGGGGGACATCCTTGCCGAAGAGCTGATAGACCTTGCGGCCCTCGACCAGGGCGAGCCACTCGCCCATCGGGTCGGACCAGTTGTCGGTCGAACCGGTCTGGAGCAGCAGCGGACGCGGAGCGATCAGCGCCACGAGCATATGGGCATCGACCGGCATCTCGTGGACCTTGTCGGCCCAGTAGGCATATTTCGGGCAGAACTGATACGGGAAACGGGTCTTCTCGGTCAGGTGGGCGACCGTCTCACCGTATTCGCGGCGGCTGATGGCGGCACCGCCCTCGCCGGAGCAGGACGGCATCACGACCTTGATGCGCGGCTCGATGGCACCGGTCCAGATGGTGGTCTTGCCGAGGCGGGAAGCACCGGTCAGGGCGATGCGCGTAGCATCGATGTCCGGATCCTTCTCGAAGTAGTCCATCAGGCGGCTGACACCCAGTGCCCAGGCGCTGATGCTGCCCCAGTCATTGTCGGCGCGCGGGGTGCCGGGGGTGTGGTAGAGGCCGCGCAGGCCCAGTTCGTCATTGTCCTCGAAGTCCGGGGTGATGTCGGTATAGCAGAGCGTGGCGAAGCCGAATCCCTCCGCGAGGAATTTCTTGATGGTCTCATCCTGGCCGAAGCGCATACCGCCGCCACCCATCATGCCGCCCATCGCGGGCATGGGACGGATATCTTCCAGCTGGCGGGTCTGGGTATTCCAGCGGCGCCCGGGTTTAACGCCCGGATCGCTGACCGCGGAGCTGTTGGGGAAGAAACTGAGGTTCAGCAGCAGCGGGGAGGGGCCGGCGGCATCCTTGGGCAGATAGACCAGCACGTCCACGCGCGGGCCCTTGTCGTCGGGCGAGAAATACAGGGTGATCTGCTTGCGGACGGCAGTCCCGTCAAAACCGAGGTCCTGCTCCACATCATAGCGCAGCGCGGGCTTCTTGGCGGGCCACTTGCCGTATTCATTCTCTTCGAAGAGCTTGATGATCTCGGCGCGGCGCTTCTTCCACTGGCGGACGTTCTTGACCGGTTTGCCGTTGTTGAAGGTCAACGGATCCGGCAGTCCGAGCTTGTAGTCACCGACCTTGGATTCATCATAGTTGACGGGAATGCCCGCGACCACATCCCGGTCCTGGGCATTTGCCACTGCAGCGCCAAGCAGTGCACAACAGAGCAGAATGGTTATTTTTCTCATAACAGTTAGGGTAAAAAGGTCATTAGTGATGTAAATATACTCATTATTTCGGCAATTTTAACTACTTTTGGTCTTAAACCAATGCAAAGCCACATGAAATCTCTCATTCCCATCTCCCTCGGACTGCTCGCCGGAGCGGCGGCCGTCCAAGGCGCGGAGCCCAAGGTGCCCAAGAAAGCCAAGGCCCAGCAGAAGATGAACATCCTGTTCATCATGTCGGATGATATGCGTACCGACTGGAAGGTCTATGGCACACCCCAGATGCATACGCCCAATCTGGACCGCCTCGCCTCGCAGGGTGTGCTCTTCCAGCACAACTACTGCCAGTATCCCCTCTCCGGTCCGTCCCGCACCTCGCTGCTGTCCGGCCACCGGCCCGTCTCCACCCGCATCTACGACAATTCACCCTGGTGGCAGGCCGACCATCCGGAGTGGCACAGCCTCCCGATGTACTTCAAGGAGAACGGCTACACGACCTACGTCGCCGGCAAGATCTTCCACGCCGGCATCGAGGATACCGAGGCCTGGGACTTCGGCGGATGGGAGCGGCGGCGCAACACGGGCGTAGGCGACTTCCAGCCCTCCTATGTCTCCCCGGAGGAGCACCGCCAGTGGGTCGAGGCCCGCGGCGGCGGCGCCAAGCAGATCAAGGTCCAGGGCATACGCGAGATGGGTCCGGGAGATGAGTTCCTCGTCGGCCACGGCCGGGATTCCGACCGCTGGGGCCCGGACGAGACGCGCTACATCAGCGAAGAGGAGAATACCGACAAGGCCATCGGCTTCATCCGGGACGCCGCCAAAAAGAAGGGCGAACCGTTCTTCATCGCCTGCGGTTATTCCAAGCCGCACTCCCCCTTCCTCTGCCCGCAGCGTTTCTTCGATCTCTACAAGGACGTGGAGGTCCCCCTGGCCGAGGACTTCTGCTCCTGGCCAATGGTCCCGCGCGGATTCCCGGCCGGCTCCATCCGGGAGATCAACGCCGACGTGTTCATCAACCGCCGCTGCAGCCCCGAAGAGGCCAAGGAGGCCCTGCGCGCCTACTGGGCGTGCATCAGTTACGTAGACTGGAACGTGGGACGCCTGCTGGCGGCCCTGGACGAGGAAGGCCTGCGCGACAATACCATCATCGTCTTCTGCGTGGACCATGGGATGCAGATGGGTGAGAAAGGCAAATGGTCCAAGGCCGGCTCCCTCTGGGAGGAGGGCACCAACGTGCCGCTCGTGGTCGTGGACCCGCGCGCCAAGGCCAACGGCAAGATCAGCTATCGCATCACGGAAAACCTGGATATCTACCCCACCCTGATCGAACTCTGCGGCCTGCCGGCCAAACCGGACCTGGAAGGAACGAGCTTCGCCTCGCTGCTCAACGATCCCGAGGCCGAGTTCGACAAACCCGCCTTCACCGTCTGGAACAACCACGGCAAAGGCATCACCGGCGTGGGCATCCGCACCGAGCGCTGGCGTTATGCTGAATACTATGGCGTGGGAGCGGGCCGGATGCTGATCGACGAAGTCAACGATCCGCACGAACTGGTCAACCTCGCCGAACAGCCGGAGAATGCCCAGCTGATCGCGTGGTTCCACGAGCTCGCTACCGAATATGTGAAGGGACAGCGGGAGCTGACCGAGGAAGAGGCGATGGCTCGCCGTTAGGGGCTACTCGCCTTTCTCCTTGCCGGTCTCCTTGGGTTTGAAAGTCGTAAAGCGATTGACCGGAAGCGAGAAGATGATACCCTGGGCATCCTTGCCCAGGCCCGCATCTTTGTAGACGGCGCGGATCACCTCGTCCTTGATGGTCTTGGGGACCAGGATCATGACCATCTCCTTGTCCGACTGGATGCTGATGTTGAAAAATTCCTCGGCCTCCGGGTTGGCGGAACCGCGGGCGCGGATGATGGTCCCGCCCTGGGCGCCGGCCGCGCGGGCAGCCTGCATCACATTCTGAGAAAAGCCTGCATTCACGATGCAGAGCACCAGTTCGTATTTGTTTTCTTCCATTTATGCTTCCTCCTTGACGGCTCGTTTGTCATTGCTCAAAAAACCATATACCAGGGTGCCGATCACGCTCGTGAGCGGCACGGTGAAGGCAATGCCCTTGTAGTCCTTGCCTTTCTTGAAGAGGTCGTCCAGCAGGCCGATCAGCCGGTCCGCCTGGTCTGCCCGTACAACGCTGACGATCAATGATTTGGGGCGCTCCGTAAGGCCCAGATAATCCAGGATCAGATGGGTCGTCCCCTTGGCCGGGAGCGTGAGTTGAATATTGGCCTGGTGCGACTGGATCAGGCTGGAGTAATAGGCGGCCTTGTCGTTGTGGACGACGGCCAGGAGCAGCTCCAGCTTCATCGGGGCGATATTTCTCGTAGTATCCATCGTATCGCTTATTCGAAGTAAATAATCTGGTCGTCCGCCGCCGCGAGGATGCGGCGCATCGCGGCGATGTCGCGGCTGCGCACGCTCACCACGGACTTGAAGCCCAGGGCCTGGATGGTGATCAGCGGGGTCATCGCCACCATCGCGACGACGCCGAACGCAAAGTCCAGCACGGCGGATTCGCCCTGGAGGGTGCAGCAGGCACCTATGACCAGGGGCAGGATGAAACTCGAGGTGAGCGGACCGCTGGCCACGCCGCCGGAGTCGAAAGCAATGGCGGTGTAGAGCTTGGGCACGAAGAAGGACAGGCCGAGGGAGATGAGATAGCCGGGCACGAGGTAATACAGCAGGGAGAAGCCGAAATACACCCGCAGCACGGACAGTCCGATGGACACGCCCACGCCGATGGACAGGGCCATCATCATCTGGGTCTTGGATACTTCCCCGCTCGTAATCTCCTCCACCTGGTTGTTGAGCACGTGGACGGCAGGCTCGGCCAGCACCACGACCATGCCGAGGATGAAGGCCAGGCCGATCAGCAGGACGGGATTGAACGCAGCCATCTGGGAGCCGATCTTGAAGCCGATGGGCATGAAGGCCATCTCCACGGCCGTCAGGAACAGGACCAGACCGATGAAGGTATGCAGGATACCCACGATGATCTGGATGAGTTTGGAGACGGGGAGTTTGAGGATGGCCGCCTGGAGGATGAAGAAGAAAACCACCACGAGGACCAGGGACTTGCCCACGTTCAGCATTGAGCCGAGGAACAGGTGTCCGGGCCCCTCTTCCAGGAGTTTGTCCATCGAATAGTCGGGAACGGCGAATTGCATGTCGCCCCGGGCCGCCAGTGAAAGCAGCAGCACGGCGACGATGGGGCCTACCGAACACAAGGCGATGAGGCCGAAACTGTTCTCACTGGCATTGCGTCCACCCACCGTCAGGGCGATGCCCACGCCGAGCGCCATGATGAACGGCACGGTGATCGGGCCCGTGGTCACGCCGCCGGAGTCGAACGACAGCGGCAGGAACGAGCCTTTCCCGCTGTCCAGCAGAATGGCGGCCAGGCAGAACAGGAAGAGGTAGAAGAACAGCAGGATGCTGGTCAGGTCCGCGTGGAATACGATCTTGATCACGGCCAGCAGCAGGAACAGGCCCACACCCACCCCCACGGTCACGATGAGCAGGGTGCCGTTCATCACAGCGCTCACCTGCCCCGCGAGGACCGCGAGGTCCGGCTCGGCGACCGTAATCAGCAGGCCCATGATGAAACTGATGGACAGCAGGATGCCCAGTTTGCGGGACTTGGTCAGTCCCTCGCCGACATACTGGCCCATCGGGGTCATCGACATATCGGCACCCAGGTTGAAAAGACTGATTCCCACGATCAGCAAAAGCGCCGCGCCGGCGAAAACCGCCAGTTCTTTCTTGGAGATGTCCACCCACGGGGTGAGGGAGAGCACGAAAACCAGGACGCTGACCGGCATCACCGAAATCAGCGACTCCCTGAGTTTCTCCCGCAGGGACTTCCACAGATCGTGGAAAAGAGCACGGTTCTTACCCATTACAACTCGCGGAATTTCGCCGTACCGATCTTGGTGGGTTTGAGGGTGATCGTTTCCTTGATCTTATCCAGGACCTTGCGGTCCTCGACCTGTTCGTAGAGGCGCTCGACCTGCTTCTGGTCGTGCAGCATATTGACGGCCATTTCCTTGACCATCTCGTCCGGGACGTTGCCGATCCCGTACATCGCATACTGGTAGCGGGCGAAAGCCTCGGCCTGCTCCTGCAGGTCCTTGTCCTCCACCTGGAAGCCCCATTTCTGCATCAGGGTGCCGCGCACGAGCTGCCACTTGAAGTCCTCGGCGAAGGCCGGGAAATCCTTCTCGACATCCTCGGCGGAGACCTTGCCTTCATTGGCCTGGATCAGCCAGCGCTTGAGGAAAGCCTCGGGGAGTTGCACATCCGCCTTCTGGATGAAATAGTTGCGGATATCCTTGGTCAGGCGCCACTCGGCCTCGTTCTTATACTGGGCGTGCAGGCGCTCGCTGACCTCCTTGTCCAGCTCTTCATCGGTCTTCTCCTCTTTCTTCTCCTCGTAGTATTTCTTGAGGTTTTCGATCATCGGAGCCTTGTCCTTGGCCGTGACGGTGACGGTATAAGTCGGGACGGTATCGCCTTTCTCTACCTCCACGGAGACCACCGGACTCAGTCCGAGGTCGAAGACGAAGGTGAAATCATTGCCGTCTTCCCAGACGTTCTCGGGCTGCTTCTCCGAGGGAAGCGGCTCGCCCAGGATGCGGAGATTGTTGTCCGTGATATGCTTGTCGAGGGCCGTCCCGATCACCTGGTTGACGGACTCGATGAGCGCCTGCTCACCGTACACCCGCTTGATCAGCGAGGCGGGGACCATTCCCTTGCGGAAGCCCTTGAACTCCGCGGTACGGCGGCGCTCGGCGAGTTTCTTTCTCTCAATTTCCGCATAATCCTCCGCAGCGATGGCCAGGGTCAATTCGAGGTTCAGGTTGTCAATTTTGTTTTCAGTAACTTTCATATCTGTTTTTACTTTGATTTTTGCTTGGGATAGACGATGCGCTCGTGGTGGATTTGCGCGAGGTATTGTTTGAGGGTCTCCTTGAGGACGCCCAGTTCGCTGATGGAGATGTCGGCCTGGTCGAACTGTCCCTCCTCCATCTTGCCGGCCACGATGCGCTCCACGAAGGCCGAATAGGCCTCGGGGGTGAACTCGGTGAGGGTGCGGGAGGCGGCCTCGACGCTGTCGCAGAGCATCAGGATGATCTGCTCCTTGGACACAGGCTTGACGCCCGGATAGCGGAACTCGCCGGAAAGGGCAGGATCACCGCCTGCGCGGAGGAACTGGTTGTAGAAGTAGCCCGTAGTCGTGGTGCCGTGGTGGCTGCGGATGAAGTCCACGATCACATCCGGAAGATGGTGCTTCTGGGCGATCTCCACGCCTTCGGCCATGTGGCGGATGATGTCCCGGGCACTCTGCTCGGGGGTCAGGCCGTCGTGGTACTGGGGAGCGCCGTCCCGGGTGACAAGCGACTCGTTCTCGATGAAGCAGAGCGGGTTGTTCATCTTGCCGATGTCGTGATAGAGGGCGCCCGCCCGCACCAGGACAGCGTTGGCGCCGATGGCGCGCGCCACGGCATCGGACATATTCATCACCTGCAGGGAGTGCTGGAAGGTCCCCGGGGCCTTCTGCTCCAGCTCCCGGATCAACGGGTTGGAGACATCGCAGAGCTCGATCAGGCGGGAGTTGGATACCAGATTGAAGAGGTGCTCGAAGAGGTAGATCAGCGGATAGCAAGCCACCGTGGCCATCGATCCGATGAAGAGGCGCAGCAAGGCGCGCCACACATTGCCGGCCACCATGTCGGCGGCGCGGAATCCCAGATACACGAGGGCGAGCACGCCGAAGGTGATCAGGGCCGTGATGAACTGCTTCCAACCCCGGTTAAAATAGCGGAAGGCCAGGATGGCCACCATTCCCGCCGTGAAATACATCACGAACAGGACCGCGCCGTCGTGGCTGAAGATCAGCAGGGGCAGCAGCGAGACCACGTATACGGGCACCACCACGCGGTTGCGCATGAAAGCCTGCAGCAGCAGGGCGACCAGCGTGAAGGGGAACAAGAGCAGCAAACGCTCATTCAGGCGGACCAGGATCAGCGAGGCCAGCGCCCCGAGCAGGAAGACCACCACCAGATACGGGAAACGGGAATCTTCGAAAATCCTGGGGTTGTTGAAGTAGATCGACAGGTAGAGCAGCGCGAGGATCGCCAGGGCGATCAGGACATTGCCCAGCAGCAGGAGGGCCGGCGGGCCGAGATAGCCCACATTGGCCTCGAACTCCCGTTTGTAGGAATCCAGCATCTGGACGATCTCCCCGGTCACGATCTCCCCTTCCTGCACGATCAGCTGTCCGGCATTGACATAGCCCGATGTCGGAGAAATGGACGTCGCGGATTCGGCGTGGACCAACTCCGTGGTCTGCTCGTCGTAGAGCAGGTTCGGGACCAGCAGGTCATAGATGCCGGCGGCGCGGAACAGGGAGTCGACATTGACCCGGGATACTTCCGAGACGTCGGCAAGCAATTGCGCACGTGCCTCCGTGAGCCGGTAGACTTCGGCCGTCGGATACTTGACTGCGCGCTTATCGCGTTGGACATAAATGACATCCGACTCGACGGGCGAATGCCGCCGGCTGCCTTCGTCCGAAAGCACGCCCTTCTGGTAGATGGCGCGCAGCGAGGAGACGACGGCGGGACGGAGCGTTCCGAGCTCGGAGCGTTCCGCGGCCCGCAGGTTGCGGGAGACAATCTCGTCGGAGAATTTGAAGTAAGGAATGACCTCGGAGGAGGCGTTGCCACGCTCTTCGCGGATCTGCTCCTCGGTCTTGTAGATCGGGAAGTCGAACTGCGCATACAGGGTCTCGTATTTCCAAGCGCGGCCTTTGCGATAATCATAGGCGAACTTGGCGTTCCGGGGCATCAGCAGCACCAGCAACAGGAACGCGACCCCGAAGGGGAGCAAGATGCGGAAGAGTTCTTTCTTCATCTCTGGGACGGCATGCCTACTTGATCGTCATCTCCGCGATGTCATCGCCGTCGTACAGGCCGGCGTCCAGTTTGGCTTTGATCTCCTTGAAGGCCTTCAGGGTATATTCCACATCCTCCATCGTATGGGCGGCCGTGGAGACGATGCGGAAGATGATCATGCCCTTCGGAATCACCGGGTAGATGACCATCGAGCAGAAGATCCTGTAGTTCTCGCGCAGGTCCTTCGCCATCTTGGTCGCCTGGGCCACGCCGCCGAAAATATGGACCGGCGTCACGCAGGCCTGGGCCTCTCCGATGTTGAAACCCTCCTTCCGGAAGCCGTCCTGGATGGCGCGGGTGATCTGCCAGCACTTGGCGCGGAGCGCATCCCCCTCCGGGGAATCGATGATCTCCATACGCTTCATATTGCCGATCACCAGGGGCATCGGCAAGGACTTGGCGTACATTTGGGAGCGCATGTTCATCCGCAGGTAGTTGATGATCTTGTGCGGACCGGCGACGAAGCCGCCGATGCTCGCCATCGACTTGGCAAAGGCACCGATATACAGGTCGACCTCGTCCATGCAGCCAAGCTGCTCGGAGGTACCGCGGCCGTGCGCACCCAGCAGGCCGAAGCCGTGGGCGTCGTCGATCAGGATGCGGAAGGCATATTTCTTCTTGAGGGCGGCGATCTGGTCGATGATGCCCAGGGCGCCCGTCATTCCGAACACGCCTTCGGTGATCAGCAGCACGCCGCCGCCGTTCTCCTCCGCCACCTTGCAGGCGCGGGCGAGCACTTTCTCGCAGTCGGCGATGTTGTTGTGGCGGTATTTGTATTTCTCGCCGATATGCAGGCGAATGCCGTCCAGCAGGCAGGCGTGGCACTCGGCGTCATACACGATCACGTCATGGCGCGCGGTAAGCGCGTCGATCGTGGACACGATACCCTGGTAGCCGAAATTGTAGAGGAAAGCGTCCTCCTTCTGCTCGAAGCGGGCGAAAGTCTGTTCGAGCTGCTCGTGATAACGGGTGTGGCCGCTCATCATCCGGGCGCCCATCGGGTACGCCAGGCCCCATTGGGCGGCCGCCTCGGCGTCCGCCTTGCGCACGGCGGGGTGGTTGGCCAGGCCGAGGTAGTTGTTGAGGCTCCAGTTGAGCACGGGCGTGCCGTTGAAAATCATATGCGGGCCCAGTTCGCCTTCGAGGCGGGGATACATATAGTAGCCGAAGCCCTGTTCGAAATACTGCCCGATCGGGCCGCCGCTGTCGCGTTCGATCCTGTCAAAAATGTCTAACATATCGGTTGAGGTTTAAGCATCGATGTTGGCGTAATGCGCATTTTCTTCAATAAACTGGCGCCGGGGCGGGACATCGTCGCCCATCAGCATCGAGAAAGTCCGCTCCGCAGCGGCTGCATTGTCGATGGTGATCTTGCGGAGACGCCGGCGCGAAGGATCCATCGTGGTGTCCCAGAGCTGGACGTCGGACATTTCGCCCAGACCTTTGTAGCGCTGGACGGTGTAGCCCTTGTCGGAACCCTTGCCCAGGCGGAGGGCAGCCTCTTCGCGCTGCTCTTCGGTCCAGCAATAGACTTCCTCCTTACCTTTCTTGACGAGGTAGAGCGGCGGGGTGGCCAGGTAGACATAGCCGTTCTTGATCAGGTCGAACATATAGCGGAAGAAGAAGGTCAGGATCAGGCAGGCGATGTGGGAGCCGTCCACGTCGGCATCGGTCATGATGATCACCTTGTGGTAGCGGAGCTTGCTGAGGTCCATGTGCTTCTCGCCGGTCTCGTCCTCCTGGGCAACGGTCACGCCGAGGGCAGTGTAGATATTGCGGATCTCCTCGGAGTCGAAGGCGCGGTCGCCGGAGGCTTTCTCGACATTGAGGATCTTGCCCCGGAGCGGAAGGATGGCCTGGGTCTTGCGGTCGCGGCCCTGCTTGGCGGTGCCGCCTGCGGAGTCGCCCTCCACCAGGAAGAGTTCGCACTTCTCCGGATTGCGCTCGGAGCAGTCGGCCAGTTTGCCGGGCATGCCGGCGCCGCCGAGCGGGCTCTTGCGCTGGACCATCTCTCGCGCCTTGCGGGCGGCGGCACGGGCCGTCGCGGCCAGCACGATCTTCTCGATGATGGTCTTGGCGAAGCGCGGGTTCTCCTCCAGGTAGGTATCCATCGCGGCGGCGGTGGCCTGGGACACGGCGGAGGTCGCCTCGGGATTGCCGAGTTTGGTCTTGGTCTGGCCTTCGAACTGCGGCTCCGCCACCTTGACGGAGATCACGGCCGTGAGGCCCTCGCGGAAGTCCTCCGGGGCGAGGTCGCCCTTGAACTTCTCCAGGAGCTTGTTCTTCTCGGCATACTGCTTCAGGGAGCGGCTCAGGCCCATCTTGAAGCCCTGCAGGTGCGTGCCGCCCTCGATCGTATGGATATTGTTGACGTAGGAGTAGATCTTCTCGGAGTAGCCGTTGTTGTACTGCAGCGCGATATCGATGGGGATGATCTTGTCGGAGTTGACGCAGACAGGCTGCGGGATGATCGTCTGGGCGCCGGCATCGAGGTATTCGATGAACTCGCTCAGGCCCTTCTCCGAATAGAAGGTCTCGGAACGGAAAACCTTGCGGCCGGTGGCCTTGGACTCCCCTGCCGCATCCACCACGAACTCGTCGACGAGTTCGCGTTCGTCGGTCAGGCTGATGTAGATGCCCTTGTTCAGGTAGGCCAGTTCGCGGAGCCGGCCGGCCAGGGTGTCATACTTATAGACCGTGGTCTGGGTGAAGATCGTCGGATCCGGATGGAAGGTGATGATGGTACCGGTGTCCGAAGCCTCGCCCACCACCTCGACAGGCCCGAGGGGCTTGCCTTTCGCATAATGCTGCTCGAACACCTTGCCCTCGCGGTGCACCTCGGCGACTAGCGAATCGGACAGGGCGTTGACGCAGGACACGCCCACGCCGTGCAGACCGCCGGACACCTTGTAGCTGTTCTTGTCGAACTTGCCGCCGGCGTGCAGCACGGTGAGCACGACTTCAAGTGCCGAGCGGTTCTCCTTCTCGTGCAGGCCGGTCGGAATGCCGCGGCCGTTGTCACGCACGCGGATGGAGTTGCCCTCCAGGATATGGACGTCGATCGAGTCGCAAAAACCGGCCATCGCCTCGTCGATACAGTTGTCCACCACTTCATATACCAGGTGGTGCAGGCCGCGTTCGGCGATATCACCGATATACATCGAGGGGCGCTTGCGCACCGCCTCGAGACCTTCGAGCACCTGGATACTGTTTGCGGAATACTGTTCTTCCGCGAGTTTCATATCTTCCTTCTCTACCATTATCTGTCGTTAAATCAATAAATCTTGCAAATTTACAAAAAATATCGGTATTTCCTTACAGTTTCACGCTGAGCCCCACGGTAAAACGGGGTCCCCGTTCGATGTAGCCCGGCAGGCGCTCGATGTCCATCCCGAGGAGGTTGCCGCCCTCGGCCCAGAAGCCCAAGCGACGGTTCAGGCGGTACTCGCCGGTCAGGCCGAAATCCGCATAACCCGGCACCGGATCCATACCGGCGGCCAGCCCCCGGCGGCTCGTGGCCGCCTCCACGAAGGCGCCCACATAGACGCGGCGCTGCCAATTGTAGCTGCCCCGCACATCCGCCGTGAAGGCGGGCGGGGCCAGGGCAAACTGCTCGGGGGCCATCAGGTAGGCATAGCCCAGAGCGCCGTCCACCTGCACCCGCTCATCGGACCAGGCGAACTTGCCCTTGGCATAGATGGTCTGGAAATCGACCAGGGACACGGCGCTGAAGTACGACAGCGGCAAACTGGCATAGGAGGCGTAGCCCGCCTCGAGGCCGTACTGCAGGCGGGAACGCCAATGGCCGTCCAGGCCGATGCGGGCCCGGATTTTCTCCCGAGACAGGAAGGCGCCCTCACCCGGATGGTAGGAGAAATGATTGACCTGCTTGGTGTCATAGCGGCCCTGCAGGGACTGCCCGCCGCTGACCGCGGCGAACAGGGTCAGATCCTGGTCGAGCAGGTCCAGGCTGGCCGTCACAGCCGGCGAAACGGTGAACTTCCCCCCGTCTCCGCACTCGCCATAGTCCAGGCGGGCGCCGGCATCCAGGTGGACCGGTCCGAGCAGAAAATCGACGTGCGGACGCAAGGCCACCAGGTTGGCGGTGAATTTACGCGGGCTGGAGGCGGCCTCCTTGATCATGTCCATCTCGAAGAAGGCGTCGAGCAGGATGCGGTATTTGGAGTCGAGCACCGGACCGCCGCTCACGCCCAGGCCCAGGGCATGTTCACCCAGGGCGGGGCGGTTCAGGACCGGCTCGTAACGCTCATCGGCATAGCGGTAGCGCAGGGACACATCATAGAACAGGTAGTCGCCGGGGCGCTCCCGCGACTGGACGCGGGTACTCACCGAAGCCGCATTCAGACCGGACTTGAAGAACGGCGTCTGAATATCCTCGCCGGCATAGATGCCCTCGTAACCCAATTGCCAGGACAGGCGGACGGCCGGCATCAGGTACTGCCCGCCCAGTCCGGCGCGGCCCCACAGGTCGTGTCCGGCGAAAGGGTCGCCGGACTTGTCGCGGCGGTAGGGCCCGAGATAACCGCCCGCGTCGGCGAAGACGCCCAGCGTGAGGTCTTCGCGGCGGAGTGCCTGCCAGGCAAGCTCCAGCTGCGGGTGAATGGTATAGCCGGCGCCGGCCCGCAGGTAGAAGTCGGAACCGTCGTAGGTCCGCTTCTCGGGCGTGACGAGGATCTGGTACGGAGAGAATTCGTATGATCCCTTGTAGGGGGTATCGAAGACCGAATAATCGAAATTGTAGTCGAAGCGGTACAGCGTGTCGGGGATCTGCATCGTGGCTCCCTGTTTCTGGAAGTCCGCGAAACGGGTCACGTAGTCGTTGGTCACCTGGACCGACTGGTTGATATTCTGGGCGGAAAGCGGGGCGAGGAGCGCCAGGGCGGCCGCTGCGGTCAAAAAGATCTTTCTCATACGCTTACTCTTGCATTAAGGTGGCGAGACGCTCGAGTCTCATCTTGACATTGCCGGCCACGTCGTCCGCGCCGTTCTCCGGCTCATAGCCGTCGCGGACACTCTCAAAGGTGGCCTTGGCCTGGGCATACTGCCCGCGTTCGGCGAAGGCGTCGCCCAAGACGATGTAGGCGCGCGCCAGCCAGTAGGACTGGCCGCCCGCTTTCTGTGCGAAGCCATAGACTTCGTCGTCCACCTGGTCGAACTTGCCCGTGTCGTACAGGTCCTGGATCACCATATACTTGGATTCGGCGCCCGTCGCCGTGGAGGGATCGGCGCTGAGCTGCTTGAACAGCTTCATCGCATCCTCCCGGCGGGAAGTGGCGAGGCTCGCCTTGGCCTTGGTGAAGAGCGTTTCCTGCTTCACCTCGTCGGACAGGGTTTTCTCATCCGCGAGCGCATCCGCGGCGGCGATGGCCGCCTCGTAATCCTTGCAGCGGTAGGCGGAGCGCATCATACCCAGACGGGCGGTCTGCTTGTTGACATCCATCTTGGCGGAGCCGAGCAGATTCCGGTAGCCCTGGTAGGCATCCTGATAACGCTCCAGACCGTAGGATAGGTCGGCATAGCGGAGTGCGGACAGTTCCGCGAAGGAGTATTCGGAATCCGTGGAAGCCGCCTTTTCGTAGTATTCGACTGCTTTCTCTTTCTCGCCGATGGCATTGTAGGATTCGGCCAGGTAGAACTCGGCCTGCTGGCGGTCGGCGGCCCCGGGATAATCCTCCAGGTACTTGCGGAGGGTCGGAATGGCCTGCGTGTAGTTGCCGGCCAGGTAGAGCTGCTCGGCGGTATTGAAATACATCTTCTCCCGGTCGGAGTCGCTGCGGCCCTGGGCCAGGGAGTTCTGCTCCACATACTCGAGGAACTTCTCCGGCTGGCGGCGGGTCTGGTAGATGGACTCGATCGCGAGCATCGCCTCCTCGGCATATTCGCTCTGCGGCATCAGGGAGACGACTTTCTTGTAATTGTCCAGCGCCTCGTCGTAGCGGGAGAGATTGCGGTTGACCATGCCCAGGCCGATCAGCGAGCGGGCCACATAGGTATTGTCCTTGGTGTTCTCACGCAGGCGGGTAAAGGTGCGGATGGCGTCGTTGTTGTTACCCAGGTCCATCTGGGCGCGGCCGAGCTCGTAGGTCGCCTCGTCATAGAGCGGCGCCTCCGGAGAGGCATCCTCGACGTGCAGCAAGGTGGAGACCTTGCGCCGCCTGTCGCCCGTCAGGCCGTAGGCCAGGGCCTGCTGGAAATAGGGGTAGATGTCATCGGCGGCGTAGAACTCCGTGAGCACCTTCTGGTAAGAAGTGATGGCGGAGCGGTAGTCCCGGCGGCCGAAATCGCAATCCGCGCGGCGGTTCATCGCATCCTCGCGGTACAGCTCCCCGCCCGATTCGAGGTAGGTGTCGAACCAGCGTGCGGCGGAGGTGTAGTCCCCCTCCTTGAAATAGCTGTAGCCGATGCTGTAGGGCAGCAGCCTGCCTTCATCGGTGCCATACAGGGCGGAAGCGTTGTACAGTTCGGTGAACGTCCGTTCGGCTTCGACGAAATTGCCGGCGCGGTAGTTGGACTCGGCCATCCAGTAGCGGGCGAGCTGGTTGAAGCGGTCCGTCCGGGGCACATAGTAGGCCGTGGCGCGGAAATACGGGACCGCGTCGCGGTAGGATCCGCTGGAGAAGAGCTGCTCGCCGCGCAGGAAGTTGGCCTTGGTGTAATTGCTGCGCATATCGGGCGTCAGCTCCTCGATATTGTCGTAGGCCTCCACGGCGGCGGCATAGTCGCGGTCCACGAGGGCCGCCAGGGCCATATAGCCGTATATCTGGTCGCCGCGCGCCTTGGTGGACCAGCGGTCGATGTAGCGGGCGAAGCCGGAGGTGTCCTTGTTGAGGTCGAAGGCCAGTTTGGCGTAATTGAAGGCGGCATCCTCGGTGATGGCCGGATCGAAGTCCACCCGCGAGGCGTCGTAGAAGGCCCCCATCGCGGAGACCTGGTCGTGGGTCCGGAGGTAGGCGTTGGCCAGGTGGTAATTGGCCACCTGCCCCAGGGAGTCGGAGCGGTCGGTCATCTTGTTGAAGTTCTCGATGGCCCCGGCGTAATCATCCACCGAATAGAGCACCGAAGCGGCGTAGAAATAATCCTTGCGGTTCATCTCTTCGCGGGAGAGGTCCTCATAGTACTCGCGGGCCTTTTCCTTGTCCCCCTTGACCAGGTAGGACTCGGAGATGATGCGGGCCAGGCGGTCCCGGCGTTCGGCGGGGACTCCGTCGTAGATCCGCACGCCCTCCCGGATGACGAAATCGTAGTTCTTCTGGTTGAACTCGCAATCCACGATATAGAAATCGGTCAGTTCCTGGAAACGGGGATCGGCCGATGCCTTCCAGAAATTAGCCTCCGCCTCGGCGAACTGCTTGTTCTCGTAGAGCATCACCCCCGTGAAATAGCGGGCGGGGGCGGTGAACTCCGACTGCGGGAGGGACTCCTGCAGGGTGAAGAACTGCGAGGCTTCGGCATAACGGCCCAGCGCAAAGGCGGAATAGCCGCACTTGAAGACATATTCGGCGAGGTCCTTCTCCGAGAGATTATCCGAGGAGACGAAGGAGAACTCCGTGGCGGCCTGCTGGTATTTCCCGTCATCGAACTGGATGCGGCCGTTCTCGAAATGCAAGGCGCTGCTCAGGCTGGAGGACGGATACTTCAGGCGGTAAGCCGAAAGCTGTTCGGAGTAATCTGCCGAACGCAGCTTGAGGGCGCACAGCACCGCATAACCGTCACACAACGGATCCCCCGACATTTCCGAGAAGAGGTCCCGTGCCTGGTCGTACATCCCGCTGTCGTAGAGGCGGAGCGCCTCCCGGAAGGAGCGGGAGCGTCCGGCCGGCTGCGCCAGCAGGCCCGTTGCAAAGATCGTGACCGAAAGCAGGGCGGTCACCAGTGTTTTTACGCTCATAATTATTCTGTTTCCAATTTGACACATTTACTCATTT
>JAEEVG010000097.1 GCA_016290835.1 Bacteroidales bacterium
TAGGGCCCGTCACCGTGGCCCTGACGGACAGTCGCGGACGTATCCTCTCACAAACAGAAACCCCGGCCATCCCGGCACCGGTCGATCTGGTGCCCAAGACTGCCAGGGTTGTCCTGCAGGTCCCGGAATCTTGTCGGCTGGACGCCTGCCGCGTCGTCCTCAACCCCGGGAAAGAATCCGGGGAAATCTACCCCGGAAATAATGCTACATCATGCCGCCTCCCGGCATCGCAGGAGCGGCCGGAGTAGGTTCGGGGATGTCCACGATGCCGCACTCGGTGGTCAGGAACATGCCGGCCACGGAAGCGGCGTTCTCGAGGGCCACGCGGGCGACCTTGGTCGGGTCGATCACGCCGGCCTCGTACATGTGCACATACTCGCCGGTGCGGGCATTGTAGCCGAAGTCGGCCTTGCCCTCCTTGACTTTCTGCACGACCACGGCGCCGTCCACGCCCGCGTTGAGCGCAATCTGGCGCAGCGGCTCCTCGATGGCACGGGAGACGATGTGGATACCGGTGGTCTCGTCCTCATTCTCACCCTTCAGGCCGTCGAGGGCCTCGATGGCGCGCACATAGGCCACGCCGCCGCCCGGGAGGTAACCCTCCTCGACTGCGGCACGGGTTGCGTTGAGGGCATCCTCCACGCGGTCCTTCTTCTCCTTCATCTCCACCTCGGTGGTCGCACCGACATAGAGCACGGCCACGCCGCCGCCCAGCTTGCCCAGGCGCTCCATCAGCTTCTCCTTGTCGTAGTCGGAGGTACTGACTGCGATCTGCTTGCGGATGGACTCCACGCGCTCGGCGATGGCCTCGCTGCTGCCGGCGCCGCCCACGATGGTGGTGTTCTCCTTGGTGATGGTCACCTTCTCGGCATGGCCGAGCAGGTCCAGGGTGGCGCTCTCCAGGCTGAAGCCGCGCTCCTCGGACACCACGGTGGCGCCCGTCAGGATAGCGATATCCTGGAGCATCTCCTTGCGGCGGTCGCCGAAGCCCGGAGCCTTGACGGCAGCGATCTTGAGCGCGCCGCGCAGCTTGTTGACCACGAGCGTAGTCAGGGCCTCGCCATCCACATCCTCGGCGATGATCAGCAGTACGCGGCCTTCGCGGGCGACGGGCTCGAGGATCGGCATCAGGTCCTTCATCGCGGAGATCTTCTTGTCGGTAACGAGCACAAAAGCATCGGAGAGCTCGGCCTCCATCTTGTCACCGTCGGTGATGAAATACGGGCTGATGTAGCCGCGGTCGAACTGCATACCTTCGACCACCTTCACCTCGGTGTCGGTGCCCTTGGCCTCCTCGACGGTGATCACGCCGTCCCGGCCCACCTTGGACATCGCATCGGCGATGAGCTTGCCGATGTTGCCGTCATTGTTGGCGGACACGGTGCCGACCTGCTCGACCTTGGAGTAGTCACTGCCCACCTCCTGGCTCTGCGCCCTGAGGTTGCCGACCACGGCGGCGACGGCCTTGTCGATGCCGCGCTTGAGGTCCATCGGGTTGGCGCCGGCGGTCACGTTCTTGATGCCGACATTGATGATGGCCTGGGCGAGGACGGTGGCGGTGGTGGTACCGTCGCCGGCCTGCTCGTTGGTCTTGGAGGCGACCTCCTTGACCATCTGGGCGCCCATATTCTCGAAACGGTCCTCCAGCTCGACCTCCTTGGCCACGGTCACGCCGTCCTTGGTCACCTGGGGTGCACCGAATTTCTTGTCAATCACTACATTGCGGCCCTTCGGTCCGAGGGTCACCTTCACGGCGTCAGCCAATGCGTCCGCACCGGACTTCATCTTGGAACGGACATCTACGTCGAATTTGATTTCCTTTGCCATAATTACAGGATTGCTAAAATGTCAGACTGCTTCACGATAAGATACTTTTTGTCGTCCACGGTCACTTCCGTACCGGCATACTTGCCGTACAGGACCTGGTCACCGGGTTTGACTTCCATCGGCTCATCCTGCTTGCCGGGGCCGGTGGCGAGGACGGTGCCCTGCTGGGGTTTCTCTTTCGCTGTGTCGGGGATATAGATACCCGAAGCCGTCTTGGTCTGGGCCTCCTTGGGCTCGATCAGGACTCTGTCTGCTAAAGGTTTGATCATGATGATATGTGTTTAAATTGTATACTTGCCTGCCGCGGACGGGCCGTGGCGGAGGGTATGAAATCAATGTCCGTGCCAATGACAATTTGTCATTCGCATCGGATAATCGCAAAATATTGCTAAATTTGTTAGACACCATTAACCGTATTCCCTAGCTTTATCCAGATGAAGCAAATCCTTACCCTGCTGGCCTGCGCCCTGATGCTGTTCCAATCAGCTTGGGGCCAGCCATTTACCGGAGAGCGGCTGGACCGCGGATTCGTGGGCAGGCCCGTCGACCGGGGCTTCTACCTGAGCTGGCGCATGCTCCCTGTGGACGCCGCCGACCTCGCCTTCGACCTCTACCGCTCCACCGACGGCGGTCCCGCCGTCAAACTCAACGACGCCCCCATCCTGCGCACCTCCGATTTCGTGGACACCGGAGCCGACCTCGCGCGGGACAACCGCTGGAGCCTCCGCAGCCGCGGGCGCGAGCTCGCCTCCTGGAGCCGTGCCGGCGGACAGGCGGCCCTCCCCTACCTGGCCATCCCGCTGGATCCGCCGGATCCGCGGAAGACCTTCGGCACCGACGAGACCTACACCTTCTCGGCCAACGACGCCAGCGTGGGTGACCTCGACGGCGACGGCCAATACGAGATCATCCTCAAGTGGGAGCCCTCCAACCGCAAACTTCCCCCCAACCGGGGCTATGCCGGCAACACCCTGATTGATGCCTACAAGCTGGACGGCACCCGCCTCTGGCGCATCGACCTGGGCCACAACATCCGCTCCGGCCCTCCCACCACGCAGTTCCTGGTCGCCGACTTCGACGGGGACGGACGCGCAGAGCTCTGCTGCAAAACTGCTGACGGCACCATCGACGGCACCGGCAAGCCCATCGGCGATCCCACCCTGGACAACCGCGTGGCCGACGAGGCGGATCCCGCCTTCGGCAAGGTCCTGCTCGGCCGGGAATATGTGACCGTCTTCGACGGCCGCACCGGGGCGGCGCTCGCCACCGAAGAATACATCCCCGTCCGCTACCCGCTCGACAGCTGGGGCGGCTGGGGCGGCAACGGAGGCACCGACAACCTCGGCGAACGCGCCGACCGCTTCAGCGCCGGGGTCGCCTGCTTCGACGGCAAGACTCCTTCGCCCTTCTTCGTGCGCGGCTGGTACGGGCGGACCGTCGTGGCCGCCTGGACCTTTACCAAAGGCAAATTGCAGCCTCTCTGGAGCTTCGACAGCAGCGAACGCCGCTGGGCCGGCTACTCCGGAATGGGCAACCATAGCGTGACCGTGGGCGACTTCGACGGGGACGGCTTCGACGAAGTCTGCGTGGGCGCGATGATCGTCGACCACAACGGCGAGGGCCTGCTCACCACCAAACTCCGCCACGGCGACGCCCTGCACGCCGGAGACCTCGTGCCTTCGCGGCCGGGCCTGGAAGTGTTCGGCGTCCACGAGAACGAAGAGAATACCATCCAGTTCGGCACCCCCGGCATGGCCGTCTATGACGCCCGCACCGGCGAAATCCTCTGGAGCGCCGAGCCCGGGGCCGACATCGGCCGCGGCGTGGCGGCGGACATCGATCCCCGTTTCGAAGGGGCCGAATGCTGGGGCGGCAGCACCCGGGGCCTGCGCAGCTGCGCGACCGGGGAGGTCCTCACCAACACCGTCCCTTCCTCCACCAACTTCATTATCTACTGGGACGCCGACCCCTATTCCGAACTCCTGGACCGCACCGCTATCAGCAAATGGAACTGGGAAACCGGCCGCTCGGATGTCCTGCTGCAGGGTGAAGGCGTGGTGGCGTGCAACGGCTCCAAGGCCACGCCCTGCGTTTCCGCCGACCTGCTCGGCGACTGGCGCGAGGAAGTGGTCTGGGCCACGCCTGACAACCGCGAACTCCGCATCTACCTGACCGACATCCCGGCTGAGAACCGCATGCCCACGCTGATGAGCGACCGGATGTACCGCATGGCCATCGCCTGGCAGAACGTCGCCTATAACCAGCCGCCCC
>JAEEVG010000048.1 GCA_016290835.1 Bacteroidales bacterium
TCGCGGGCCTCCTGCCGGGCTTCCGCGCTCTGCGCACGCAGCATCCCCGCCGGCGGCAGGACCGCCGCCAGGGACAGGAGCGCTATGAGGACCGTCCGACGCATCGCGTTGCAAAGATAGCAAATTTCCCGCCGGTCTTCCGCACGGCGCGAAACGCGGTGGCTCATCGGTCGAAAATGCGGGAAAAAAGTTTTCGACAAGGTGCGTAAGTCTTTGAGGGGCGCGCAGTTGACCTGTGAGATTTCGTGTCGAAAAAGTTTGAAAATTTTTCGCGAATATGGTGTTATTTCAATATTTTTTACTAACTTTGCAGTCCGAAAAATCGGCTTCTTGCCGCGTAAGGTGCTGATTTAGAGGGATTTAACTGATTTTTATTTTAAAAGTAATACTGAGATGTTACAACCTAAGAGAACAAAGTACAGAAGGGAACAGAAGAACCGCATGAAGGGCAACGCCCAGCGCGGCAACCAGCTCGCGTTCGGTTCCTTCGGCATCAAGACCCTTGAGAACTGTTGGCTTACCGCCCAGCAGATTGAAGCTGCACGTCAGGCGATTTCCCGTAGGATGAACCGTGAAGGCCAGATCTGGATCCGTGTCTTCCCTGTCAAGCCGATCACCAAGAAGCCGCTCGATACCCGTATGGGTAAAGGTAAGGGCGATCCGTATGCGTTCGTCGCTCCGATCACCCCGGGCCGTATCATTTTCGAGGCCGAAGGCGTCTCCCTCGAGACCGCCAAGGAGGCCATGCGCCTGGGCGCCAACAAGCTCCCGATCGCCACGAAGTTCGTCGTGCGCAGAGACTATGTCGAATAATTATTAGGAGAAAGAGTAATGAAAGCAGCTGAAGCCCGCGAAATGTCTGTAGCAGACCTGCGCGACCGCATCCAGATCGAGAAGGACAATCTCGACAACATGAAGATCAATCACGCGATTTCTCCGCTTGAGGACACTTCCAAGATCAGCAAGACCAGAAGGGACATCGCCCTGATGATCACGATCCTTGCTGAAAAAGAAAAACAGAACTAAATCAGATCAATCTTATGGAAAGAAATCTTCGTAAGGAAAGAATCGGAGTGGTGGTCAGCAACAAGATGGACAAGACCATCGTCGTCGCCGTTGAAAGAAAAGAGAAACACCCCCTGTACGGGAAATTCGTCAAGAAGACCACCAAGTTCGTTGCCCAGGACGACAAGAACGAGTGCGGAGAAGGTGATACCGTCCGCATCATGGAGACCCGTCCGCTGAGCAAGACCAAGAACTGGAGGTTAGTTGAAATTGTTGAAAAAGCAAAATAGCATCAGAATATGATACAGCAGGAAACACGTTTACAGGTGGCCGACAACAGCGGTGCAAAGGAAGTCCTCTGCATCCGCGTGCTTGGCGGTACCCACCATCGTTATGCAACTGTCGGCGACACGATCGTCGTCGCGGTCAAGAGTGCGATTCCCGGCTCCGACGCCAAGAAGGGTTCCGTATCCCGTGCCGTCGTGGTCCGCACCAAGAAGGAAGTCCGCCGTCCGGACGGCTCCTACATCCGTTTCGACGACAACGCTTGCGTCCTTCTGAACAATGCAGGTGAACTCCGCGGTACCCGTATCTTCGGCCCCGTGGCCCGCGAACTCCGCGAGAATTATATGAAGATCGTTTCACTGGCACCGGAGGTCCTTTAATCCCACAGACATTATGAAGAAGTTACATATCAAGAAAGGCGATACCGTGTATGTCAATGCCGGTAACGACAAGGGAAAGACCGGCAAGGTGCTCTCCGTGGACCCGAAGGCCGACCGCGCCGTGGTCGAGGGCATCAACATGGTCAGCAAGCACACCAAGCCGAATTCCAAGCAGCCTCAGGGCGGAATCATCAAGCAGGAGGCTCCCATTCACATTTCCAATCTCAATCTTCTTGACCCCAAGACCAACACCCCGACCCGCGTGGGTTACCGGATGGACGGTGACAAGAAGGTCCGTTTCGCTAAAAAATCTGGGGAGGAGATCAAGTAATTATGGCAAAGAAAAATGCACCCGTAGAGGCTCAGAAACTGCCTGCAGGCTACTGCCCTGCCCTTAAGAAGGTCTACAAAGAGGAAATCGTGGAGAAGCTCAGCAAGCAGTTCTCCTATACCACCCCGATGCAGGTTCCCCGTCTGCTCAAGATCACGATCAACGAAGGTGTCGGCGACGCCACCCAGGACAAGAAGATCGTCGAGGAAGCGGCTGCGGAGCTCTCCATCATCACCGGCCAGAAGGCCGTCATCACCGTCTCCAAGAAGGACGTCTCCAACTTCAAGCTCCGTCGCGGCATGCCCATCGGTACGAAGGTCACCCTGCGCGGCATCAAGATGTATGAGTTCCTCGAGAAACTCATCCGCGTCGCCCTCCCGCGTATCCGCGACTTCAACGGCGTCGCCGAGAACATGGACGGCCGTGGCAACTACACCCTTGGTCTCAAGGAGCAGATCATCTTCCCGGAGATCGACATCGACAAGAACCCCCGGATCCACGGTCTGGAGATCACGTTCGTGACCACCGCCCGCACCGACGAGGAGTGCCACGCGCTGCTCGCCGCATTCGGTCTGCCTTTCAAGAAACATAACAAATAAGATACTATGGCAAAAGAATCAATGAAAGCCCGCGAGGTAAAACGCGCGAAAATGGTTGCTAAGTACGCTGAGAAGCGGAAGGCGCTCAAAGAGGCCGGCGATTGGGCCGCTCTCGACAAGCTCCCGAAGAACTCCTCTTCCGTCCGCCTGCACAACCGTTGCTCCCTGACGGGCCGCCCGAAGGGCTATATGCGGGCATTCGGCCTCAGCCGTATCCAGTTCCGCGAGATGGCCAGCAGCGGTCTCATCCCGGGTGTCAAGAAGGCAAGTTGGTAAAATTAAAAGAAGAATATCGATATGACTGATCCGATCGCAGATTATCTTACCAGGGTCCGCAACGCCTATTTGGCCGGCAAGAAGGTCGTGGAAGTTCCTTCCTCCAAGATGAAGGTCGCCATCACCCAGATCCTGTGCGAGAAGGGCTATATCCTCAGCTACAAGGTGGTCGAGGGTACCCCTTACAATACCATCAAAATCGCCCTGAAGTATCATCCGCAGACCAAGATGGCCGCCATCAAGAAGATTGAGCGCGTGTCCACCCCGGGTCTCCGCCGTTATACCGGCGTCGAGGATATGCCGCGCGTGCTCAACGGGCTCGGCATCGCCATCCTCTCCACCCCGAAGGGCGTCATCACCGACAAGGAAGCCAAGGAGCTCGGCGTCGGCGGTGAGGTTATTTGCTTCGTTTATTAATCTTTAAAGAGTTTTTAATAATGTCACGAATTGGTAAATTGCCTGTAAGCCTTCCGACCGGCGTGAGCGTGGAGCTCCTCGACGGCAACGTGCTGAAGGTTAAAGGACCTCATGGTGAGATGTGCCAGAAGATTGATCCGGACATCAAGATGACCATTGAGGACAATCAGATCAAGTTCGAGCGCCCGACCGACCAGCCCCGTCACCGCTCCATGCACGGCCTGTACCGTGCCCTGGTGCACAACATGGTCGTCGGTGTGTCCGAGCAGTTCACTACCACCCAGGAGCTGGTGGGCGTCGGTTATCGCGTGGCCGCGAACGGCCAGCTGCTGACCTTCTCCCTCGGCTATTCCCACGAAATCCAGCTGTTGCTTCCGGATGAAGTCACCGCTACCGTTCCCGATGTCCGCAAGGGCGAGAACCCGAAGCTCGTGCTCAAGAGCTGCGACAAGCAGCTTCTTGGCCAGGTGGCCGCCAAGATCCGTTCGTTCCGCAAGCCTGAGCCGTACAAGGGCAAGGGTATCAAGTTCGTCGGCGAGACGCTCCGTCGCAAGGCCGGCAAGACCGCCGCAGCTAAATAATAGGAGGATTGAATTATGGCACTCACTAGAATTGAAAGAAGAAGAAGGATTCACTACCGCATCCGCAAGCGCGTCAACGGCACTGCCGAGAAGCCCCGGATGGTCGTGTTCCGCAGCAACAAGCAGATTTATGTCCAGGTGGTCGATGACGAGCAGGGCAAGACCCTTTGCGCCGCCGCTTCCAACGACAAGGAGCTTGCCGCGAAGTGCAAGGGCAAGACCGGTATCGAAGCTGCTGCGCTGGTCGGCAAGGCCATTGCGGAGCGTTGTCTCGCGAAAGGTATCACCACGATCTGCTTCGACCGCGGCGGTTACCTGTTCCACGGAAGAGTTAAAAGTTTGGCTGACGCTGCCCGTGAAGGCGGCCTCGTATTCTAAGAGTTAAGACTATGGCAAATACTAATGTTAAGAGAGTAAAGACTTCTGACCTTGAGCTCAAGGACAGACTGGTCGCGATCCAGCGGGTCACCAAGGTGACCAAGGGCGGTCGTCACTTCCGCTTCGCCGCCATCGTCGTCGTCGGCGACGAGAACGGTGTCGTCGGCTATGGTCTTGGCAAGGCGAACGAAGTCACCGCCGCCATCGCGAAGGGCGTGGAGGATGCGAAGAAGAATCTCGTGAAGATTCCCGTCATCAACACCACCATCCCGCACGAGCAGGAGGCGAAATTCGGCGGTTCCCGCGTGTTCATGAAGCCCGCAGCGCCCGGTACCGGTGTCAAGGCCGGCGGTGCTATGCGTGCCGTGTTCGAGTCTGCCGGCGTGCAGAACGTGCTGGCGAAGTCCAAGGGTTCTTCCAACCCCCACAACCTCGTCAAGGCGACGGTCCTCGCGCTGACCCAGATGCGCGATGCCTACACGGTGGCCGGTCTCCGCGGTGTTCCCATGAACAAGGTTTTCAACGGCTAACGGAGGACAGCACTATGGCAAAGTACAGAATTACCCAGATTATCAGCAGCAACGGCGAAACCCGCCGCCAGAAGGACAACCTGCGTTGCCTCGGCGTCCGCCGCATGCACAAAACCGTGGAGGTGGAGAAGACCCCGATCACCGAGGGCCAGGTCGCCAAGATCGCTCACCTCTGCAAAGTTGAAGTTATTGACTAAGAGGAGGACCTAAGAGATGAAACTCAATAATTTGACACCTGCTGCGGGTTCTACCCACACCAGCAAGAGATTAGGTCGCGGACAGGGCTCCGGTAAGGGCGGCACCGCCACCCGTGGTACCAAGGGCGCCCAGGCCCGCGCCGGCTATGAGCACAAGATCGGTTTCGAAGGCGGCCAGATGCCTATCCAGCGCCGTCTGCCGAAGTTCGGCTTCAAGAACCCGACCCGCGTGGAGTACAAGGCCGTCAACCTGGCCGCGCTCCAGGCGCTCGCCGACGCCACCGGACTCAACGAGTTCGGCGTCGCCGAGATCATCTCCGCCGGTCTCGCCGGCAAGAACGACCTCGTGAAGGTGCTTGGAAACGGTGAACTCACCGCTGCCCTCACTGTGACGGCCCACGCTTTCTCGAAGTCCGCTATCGCAAAAATCGAGGCTGCCGGCGGTAAGGCGGTCGTAATCGAATAATCCGATGAAGAAACTGATCGAAACCATTCAGAACATCTTCAAGATCGAGGAGCTTCGCAAGCGGATCGTCTATACGTTCCTGCTCATCCTGGTCTACCGGTTCGGCTGCTTCGTGGTGCTTCCGGGCATTGATGCGACGCTGCTGGCCAACCTCCAGGGCCGTGCGCAGGAAGGTCTCGTCGGCCTGCTGAACATGTTCTCCGGCGGCGCCTTCGGTAACGCTTCGATCTTTGCGCTGGGTGTGATGCCGTACATCTCGGCATCCATCGTCATCCAGCTGCTGGGCGTCTTCGTCCCGTACTTCCGCAAACTCCAGATGGAGGGCGAGAGCGGACGCAAGAAGATGAACCAGATGACCCGGTGGCTGACCGTCGCCATCATCTGCATCCAGGGCCCGGCTTATATGGCCGCCGTGCACAGCCAGATTCCGGCTGCCGCTTTCGTGGCCGTCAACCAGCTCGGCTGGAGCAACTTCATGTTCAACATCGTCTCCACCCTCATCCTGATGGCCGGTTCGATGTTCGTGATGTGGCTCGGCGAGCGCATTACCGACCGCGGTATCGGCAACGGTATCTCCCTGATCATCATGATCGGTATCGTGGCCCGTCTGCCGTATGCCCTTCTCTCTGAGATCCAGGGCAAGCTTTCGGCCGGCAGCGGCGGTATCATCCTCCTCATCGTGGAGCTCGTGATCTGGTTCTTCGTGGTCGTGGCTGCGATCGCGCTGGTCCAGGCCGTGCGCCGCGTCCCCGTGCAGTACGCCAAGCGCGTGATCGGCAACCGGCAGTACGGCGGTGTCCGCCAGTACATCCCGCTGAAGATCAACGCCGCCGGCGTGATGCCTATCATCTTCGCCCAGGCCCTGATGCTCTTCCCGATCATCTTCTCCCGCTGGGATGCAACCCGCGGACTGGCGGCTACGCTGGGCAACTACCAGGGTTTCTGGTATAACCTCATCTTCTTCATCCTGATCGTGATCTTCACGTACTTCTACACCGCCGTGACCGTCAACCCGACGATGATGGCTGACAGTATGAAGCGGGATGGAGGATTCATTCCTGGTGTGAAGCCGGGCAAGAAGACCGTCGAGTACCTGGACGCCATCATGTCCAGGGTCACCCTCCCGGGCTCCATCTTCCTCGGCATCATCGCCATCCTCCCTGCCATCGCGATGATATTCGGCGTCACCAACGCTTTCGCAAGCTTCTACGGCGGTACCTCCCTGTTGATCCTTGTGGGCGTGGTCCTCGATACGCTTCAGCAGGTGGAAAGTTATTTGCTGATGCGCCACTACGACGGTCTGATGAAGACCGGCCGGCTCAGCGGGCGCTCAGGTATGTAGTTCTTTGAAATAAATTGCAAGGTTGTGATCAAGCCCAAGACCGAAGAAGAGATCGCCCTGCTTCGCGAGAATGCCATCATCGTCTCGAAGACCTTGGCGGAAGTCGGTAAAGCGGTTGCCCCTGGTGTGTCAACGAAAACGTTGAATAAGGTAGCCGAGACTTTCATCCGCGACAACGGTGCGATCCCCAGCTTCCTCGGTTTCGAGGGCTTCCCCGCAGCCATCTGCGCCTCGGTCAACGATGTCGTGGTCCACGGATTTCCGTCCGACTACATCCTCAAGGAGGGCGACATCGTGAGCACGGACATCGGCACGCTCTACAAGGGCTACAACGGTGACTCCTGCTACACCTTCCCGGTCGGGGAGGTGTCGCCGGAGACCCGCAAGCTCCTCGACGTGACGAAGGAATCGCTCTACCGGGGGATCGCGGCGGCTGTGGCAGGAGCGCGGATCGGAGATATCGGATACGCGGTGCAATCGTATGCGGAATCATTCGGCTTTTCCGTCGTCCGTGAACTGGAAGGTCACGGGATCGGGACGCAGATGCATGAGAATCCGGGCGTGCCCAATTACGGGCGTCCGGGTCGCGGCACCCACCTGGTGGACGGAATGGTCCTGTGTATCGAGCCGATGATCAACGCCGGCGGCAAGGCGGTCTATCTGGACAGAAACGGATGGGCCGTGCACACCGCCGACCACAAGAATTCGGCTCACTACGAGCTTACGATTGTTGTCCGGAAAGGCCGCGCCGAGCTGCTCTCAACCTTCGATTTTATCGAGAAAGATGGCAAGATTAAATTTTAAAGTGTAATTTTTAATGTCTAAACAAGTAGCAATAGAACAAGATGGAAAGGTTATCGAGACCCTTCCGAACGCGATGTTCAAAGTCGAGCTTGAGAACGGTCACGTCCTGCTCTGCAACATTTCGGGCAAGATGCGTATGAACTTTATCCATATTCTTCTTGGCGACAAAGTGAGAGTAGAAATTTCACCGTACGATTTAACCAAAGGCAGAATATCTTTCAGATACAAATAAAAACACATAGATATGAAAGTCAAGACATCCATCAAGAAGCGCAGCGAGGATTGCAAGATCGTCAGACGCAAAGGCCGCCTGTACGTCATCTGCAAGAAGAACCCCAAGTTCAAAATGCGCCAAGGATAAACGAGTAACTAATTAAGTAAAGTATAATTATGGCAAGAATAGCCGGTGTAGATTTACCGAACAACAAACAGGGAGAGATAGGTCTGACCTATATCTTCGGTATCGGTCGCTCTTCCGCGAAGCGTATCCTCGCGAAGTGCGGTATCGACCCTACCATCAAAGTGGGTGACTGGAATGACGACCAGATTGCCAAGATCCGTACCGAGATCAACGAGGAGTACAAGATCGAAGGCGAACTCCGTTCTTCCGTCCAGATGGACATCAAGCGCCTGATGGATATCGGTTGCTATCGCGGAATCCGTCATCGTCTCGGACTCCCCGTGCGCGGCCAGAGCACCAAGAACAACGCCCGTACCCGCAAGGGCCGCAAGAAGACCGTTGCCAACAAGAAGAAGGCGACCAAGTAAAAATTGATGAATTATGGCAAAGAAAGCAACAACATCCAAAAGGGTTGTCAAGGTTGACGCTTATGGCGAGGCCCATATTTCATCGACCTTCAACAACGTCATCGTGTCTCTGACCAACGCCCAGGGTCAGGTGATCAGCTGGGGATCCGCCGGCAAGTGCGGTTTCCGCGGCTCCAAGAAGAACACCCCGTACGCGGCCCAGATGGCTGCCGAGGACGCCGCCAAGACGGCCTTCGACGCCGGCCTGCGCAGGGTCAAGTGCTATGTCAAGGGTCCGGGTTCCGGCCGTGAGTCCGCCATCCGCACCATCAACAACGCCGGGATCCTGGTGACCGAGATCATCGATGTGACCCCGATGCCGCACAACGGGTGCCGTCCTAAAGGCCGTCGTAAAGTTTAATTTTAAAGCAACACTACCATGGCAAGATATACAGGTCCCAGCACCAAGATCGCCCGTAAGTTCGGCGAACCGATCTTCGGATCCGACAAATATTTCGAGAAGCGCAATTATCCTCCGGGACAGCATGGCCTCGCCGCCAAGCGCAAGAAGTCCAAGGAGTATGCGATCCAGCTGAAGGAGAAGCAGAAGGTCAAGTACATGTACGGTGTGCTCGAGCGCCAGTTCCACAACACCTACGACAAGGCCTCCCGCATGGCCGGCCAGAAGGGTGAGAACCTCGTGCTCCTGCTCGAGTCCCGTCTGGACAACATCGTGTACCGTCTGGGCATCGCCCCGACGCGTGCCGCCGCCCGCCAGCTGGTCTCCCACCATCACATCACCCTCAACGGCGACGTGTGCAGCATCCCCTCCACCCAGGTGAAGGCCGGTGACACCGTGGCCGTCCGCGAGCGCTCCAAGAGCCTGGAGGTGATCCAGAACAGCGTGGCCTCCACGGCCAAGTACTCCTGGCTGGATTTCGACCCCAAGACCCTCAGCGGCAAGTTCCTCAATCTCCCCGTCCGCGCGGAGATCCCCGAGAACATCAACGAGCAGCTCATCGTCGACCTCTACTCCAAATAATCATTAACACCACGACAATATGGCAATCTTAGCATTTCAAAAACCTGACAAGGTGATTATGCTCGAAAGCACCGACACCGTCGGCCGTTTCGAATTCCGGCCTCTCGAGCCGGGTTACGGCCAGACGATCGGTAACGCTCTTCGTCGCATCTTGCTGGCCTCTTTGGAGGGGTTTGCTATCAGTCAGATCAAGATCTCCGGCGTGGACCAGGAGTTCCAGACCATCCCCGGCGTTTTCGAGGGGATGCAGGACATCATCCTGAACCTCAAGCAGGTGCGTTTCCGCCGCATGGTCGAGACCGTGGACACTGAGACGGCAAACATCACCATCAGCGGCAAGCAGGAGTTTACGGCAGAAGATATCTCCAAAGGATTGTCTTCTTTCATGGTGTTGAATCCTGATCTTCACATCTGCTCGCTGGAGCCTTCCGTCAAGTTCGAAATCACCCTCACCATCACCAAGGGCCGCGGTTTCGTGCCTGCCGAGGAGCTGCGCGATGAGAATACGCCGATCGGCACCATTCCCGTCGACGCCATCTACACCCCGATCCGCAAGGTCAACTGGAGTGTCGAGAACTTCCGCGTCGAGCAGAAGACGGATTACGAGAAACTCAACCTCGAGATCGTGACCGACGGCTCCATCTCGCCGAACGCCGCCCTGCACGAGGCAGCCAATATCCTGATCTACCACTTCAAGCTCTTCACCGACGAGAAGAAGATGTCCCTGGAGAATACCGTGGAGACCGATACCAAGGAGCTGGACGAGGAGTCGCTGCACATGCGTCACCTCCTGCTGACCAAGCTCTCGGATGTGGGCCTGTCCGTGCGCGCTTTCAACTGCCTCAAGGCTGCTGAAATCGACACGTTCGCCGACCTCGTGTCCTACTCCCGTCCCGAGTTGATGAAGTTCCGCAATTTCGGCCGCAAGTCCCTCAACGAGATCGATCTGCTGGTCGAGAAGATGAAGCTTTCGTTCGGAATGGACGTCACCAAGTATAATATTGAACCCAAGAAAAAGAATAACGTATAATGAGACACAATAAGGCTATCAATCATCTTGGTCGTCAGAGCGGTCACCGCAAGGCGCTCCTCGCCAATCTCGCTTGCTCCCTGATCATGCACAAGCGCATCACCACCACCGTGGCGAAGGCCAAGGCCCTGAAGAGCTATGTCGAGCCCTTGATTACCAAGTCCAAGGAGGATACGACCCACAACCGCCGCGTCGTGTTCAGCTATCTCAAGGACAAAGAGGCCGTGACCGAGCTGTTCCGCAACATCGCTCCGAAGATCGCCGACCGTCCGGGTGGCTACACCCGCGTGCTCCACATCGGTTTCCGTCAGGGTGACGCCGCCGAGATGGCGCTGATCGAACTCGTGGACTTCAACGAGGCCGCACTCGCCGGCGCCGCCAAGGCCGCCAAGAAGTCGACCCGTCGCAGCCGCGCCAAGAAAGCCGAGGCCACCGAGCAGCCGGAGGCCCCGCAGGCAGAATAATCAAGTACTAAAGCTTGAATCCCGGGAACGATTTCCCGACGCAAGCCTCATCGTCGATGACGATGGGGCTTTTTGCTCCCAGGGAGGCGAGTTTGAGGGCCATCACCAGCCGGTGGTCGTGGCGGGAGCTGTATTCCCCGCCTTCCAGCAGCCGTCCGCCGAGCACGCGGGCGCTGAGCGACTCGCCGAAGATGATCAGTTCGTCACCCTCGATGCGTGCTTCGACCCCCATCCGGGTGAGCATTTGCAAGATGGCTTCGGCCCGGTTTGACTCCTTGCCTACGAGGCGGCCGACGCCGGCGATGCGGCTTTCGCCCGCGCAGAAAGCGGCGAGCAGGGAGACGGCCGGGAAGAGGTCGGGGGCGTTGGAGAGGTCCTGCAGGAAGGCTTCCAGCGGGGCCTTGTGCACGCAGACGGTGCCGTCCTCGAGTTCCGAGACCATCGCGCCGGCCTCGACGAGGATGTCGATGATGGTCAGGTCGGCCTGCAGCGATCGGGTGTCCAGTCCCTTGAGGGAAGCCGAACCGAAGATGGCTCCCGCCACGAGATAGACCGCGGCGGCGCTCCAGTCGCCCTCGATGGCGAAGTCGGCGGCGCGGTAATGCTGGCCCCCGCGGATCCGGAATGTGATGCCGGAGCAGGCGGACCAGTCCTTGGCCTCGAGCAGTTCGGCGTCGCCCTCCATTTCGCTGCGCGTGGAGATCCCGAAGTGGCGCAGGACATCCAGGGTGATGTACATATAGGGGATGCTCTTGGGGTCGCTGACGTGCAGCAGCGAATCTTGTCCGCAGAGGGGCAGGGCCATCAGCAGGCCGGAGATGAGCTGCGAGCCGCCGCGGCCGGGAACGTCGGCCGTGCCCGGAATGAGCTGCCCCTTGACGCTGGCGGGAATGAAGACGTCCTTGCCGGCGTGTCGTCCCTCGTCTTTGAGGAGTACGCCGAAGGCGGCCATGATGTCGGAGGCATCGCTCAAGGGCCGGCGCAGCAGGGTGCCACTGCCCTCGACGGTGAAGCGCCCCTTTCCCACGGCGGCGAGGACGGGGATGGACAGGCGCGTCAGCAGGCCGGATTCACCCGTGTCCAGACGCTCGAGCGGAAGCTGGCCGCAATGGGCGCCGATGCCCGTGATGGTCAGTTCGCTTCCTTCCAGGCGGACGTCCGCGCCGAGAGCCTCTGCTACGCGCAGGGCCGATTCGGTGTCGCCGCAGGGGCTGTAGCCGTGCAGGTGGGAAGTGCCGCGGGCGAGCGCCGCGGCGAGGATGGCCCGCTGGGCGAAACTCTTGGAAGCCGGCATCTGCAGGTCTTCGGCCCGGTAGGGGCGGAGATCTCCGTAAACGGCGGCGGCGAGTTCTTCCCGGGTCCACTGGCCCGGGGCCGTGGCCTCTTCAGCAGTCAGGGCGGCGTAGGAGAAGGGAGCCCCGCGCCGCAGGCATTCCAGCCGGGTCTGCCGGCCCGCTTCGCCCATGCCGAAGGCGACCAGGCGCCCTTGCAGGGAGTCGATATCCTCCAGGACGACGGTGTAGAGCGCCTCGATGCGGGCGGCGTCCTCTTCGTCCCGGCAAGTGCTCACAACCTTGGCGATATCCGCGCCGTATCGGAAACAGCGGGCGAGGATGCGCTGCAGGCCGGCGGCGTCCGGGGTCTGCTCGAAGTCGTGCCAGGAGCGGATGATCTCCGTGCCGTTTTTGCGGCAGAGATGCTGGAAGCGCTTGCTCATCGGGGCCGGGGCTTCGATTTCCAGGTCGGCGAAGCGCGCGCCTGCCTCGATGGCCACGCGCAGGCGGTGCTCCGCTTCCTGCTCGGAGGCGGATTCCGCGATGCGACAGGTAGCGATCAGGGGCAGGTCGGACTCGCTGAAGAGGGTGCTGATTTGCTCGTCGGTGAGCGGACAGCGGTCCAGGCGGATTTCCGCCATTTCGATGGCGGGGTCGTCGAGGAGCGCGAGCAGTTGCTCGAAATCCTTATTCTGCAGGCTGGTACAAATCATTCAAGTCTTTGATTATCACCTTGCCGATCTTCTTGATCAGGACAAAGTGGATGATGCCGTTCTCGGCTTTCTTGTCTTTCCAGAGGGCGTCTTCGAGCGCTTCCGGAGGGCAGGGGAGTTCGGTGGGCAGGCCGCAGGCCTTCATGTCCGCGGCGAGCCTCTCCGCGAGTCCGCTCTTGCAGACCCCGAGGCGCTCGGAGAGCAGGGCGGCCTGGACGATGCCCACCGCGACGGCCTCCCCGTGGGTCATCGGATCCGGGGCGCCGTGGGTGTGCTCGTACCACTCGATGGCGTGGGCAAAGGTGTGGCCGAGGTTGAGACAGCGGCGCAGGTTCTCCTCGTAGGGGTCCTGTTCCACGATTTTGCGCTTGACCGCGGCCGCGGCTTCGATCAGCGGGGCGAGGGCGCCGAAATCGATCTGCTCTTCGCTCAGGATTTTGACGGCTTTCTCGTAATGGCCGGATTTGTTTTCGATGATGAAGGTCTTGAGCATCTCGGCCGCGCCGGAGCGCAGTTCGCGCGCCGGGAGGGTCTGCAGGACTTCCGGCAGGATGCGGGTGTCGGCGGGGAACTTCGTCACGCCGATCATGTTCTTGTAGCCGTCCAGGTTGACGCCGGTCTTGCCGCCCACGCCCGCATCCACCTGGCCGAGCAGGGTGGTGGGGTAGTTGACGTAGCGGACGCCGCGCTTGTAGATGCTCGCGGCGAAGCCCGCCAGGTCGGTGGTCACGCCGCCGCCCACGGCCCAGATCACGGCGTCGCGTCCGGCACCCTGGCTGAGCAGCCAGCGGCAGATGTCCAGCACGGTGTCCATCGTCTTGTGTTCCTCGTCGGCGATGATCCCGTAGGAAGGGTAGTCGCCGGCGAGTTTGCGGGCGAAGGCTTCGACGTTGCGGTCATAGATGACCCAGATGCTTTTCTTCTTCATACTGAAGACGAAGATACACCAAAAATTTGATAAATCGTGTTTTTTGAATACCTTTGCAGTCCCAGCAGCCCTGATGGCGGAATTGGTAGACGCGCTGGACTCAAAATCCAGTGGCCTTTAAAGCCGTGCGGGTTCGATTCCCGCTTGGGGCACGAGCAGGGGAACCGTCAGTTTTCCAAAACAAACATTGTTGGAGCGCTGACGGTTCTTCTTTTTATATCGTCCTACCAGCCTGCTCGTGCCCTTCGGGCCTTTTATGAACGAGGGGGCGGACCCCCTCGAGCTCCCCTGCGTCGGCCTCCGGCCTCCGAAGCCAGCCAACCGGCCGGGCTTTCGCGTGCCCCGGCGTCGGGTTCTTTAGTCTTTGAAGAGCATCGGGGCGAATTGGTGGAGGGAGCGGCGCCAGGTGAGCCATTCGTGGCCCGTACCCGGGGACTCGTAATAGACGTGCTTGACACCCAGGCTGTCCAGGGCGCGGTGCAGGTCGTAGATGCCCTGGTACATCCCGGCGGGCTCGTCGGTGCCGATACTGATGTACAACAGGTGATACCGGTCGTTGATGGAAGTGGGGTACATCTCGCTGTCGCGGCGGTCGCCGGGGCCGCGGCCGGAGCCGCTGAAGCCGCCGATCCAGCCGAACAGTTCCGGATGGTCCAGGCCTATGGTATAGGACTGGAAGCCGCCTAGCGAGAGGCCGCAGATGGCGCGGTTGTCGCGGTCGGTGAGCGTGCGGTAGCGGGCGTCGATGGTGGGCACGGTCTCCTCGACCATAACCTTCTCGAAAGCGTCGAAGTTGAAGAGGTTGAAGCGTCCGCCCGCCTCTTCTCCGGCGAGGGTTGCCACGGCGTGCTCGCAGACGATGATCATCGGGACGCATTCGCCCGCGGCGATCAGGTTGTCCATGATGTTGCCCATCATTCCCTGGGTGGCCCAGCCGGTCTCGTCCTCGCCGGCGCCGTGCATCAGATAAAGCACCGGGAAACGCCGGTCGGGTTCGGAAGCGTACTGGGGCGGCAGATAGATATAGTAGGGACGGTCCGCGCCGGTCAGCGCGGAAGGGAACTTCTCGATGCGGATTTCGCCGTGCGGGACCTTCTTTTCCAGATAATAATCCACGCCGGCCTCGGGAATCTCGATGCCGCTGCCCCAGTAGAACGAACCAAAGAACTGTTGGGTATTGGGGTCGGGTACCCGCTGGCCGTCTACCGTGAGCATATAGTAGTGGAATCCGGGGACGAGGGGTTCGGAAGTGGCTTCCCAAATGCCGTCATCCCCCTTGACGAAGTCGTAATTCTTGCCGCCGACGTTCACGGCGACGGCCTGCGCGTCAGGCAGCTCGACGCGGAAAACGGCGCTGAGGTCCGGATTGACCATCGGGTAATCGTGACCCGGCAGGTTCAAGGTGGAGGGAGTGGGTTTGGTAAGTACACCTACCTGCTGGTTCCCTTTGCAGGAAACGAGCACTGCGGCTGCGACGAGCAGCCCTGCTGCAAAATGGAATTTCATATCGTGTTTCGGTTTAAGGATGCGCAAAAATAGTCAATATCCGGGGAGAATCATACGGAATCCGTCAGGTTTTCCCCGGCCGGTGCGAGGCGTTCGACGAGCAGGGCGGCGGTGACGTTGCCGCCCACGTTGAGCAGGGTGGCGGGGATGTCGCAGATGGTGCTGATGATCAGCAGGGCGGCCGCGAAACTGGGATCCAGCCCCAGCACGGCGCAGATGAGGAGTTCGCCGGTCATCCCGCCCACGGGGACGGCTCCCACCACGACGCTCTCCAGCAGGGCCAGGAGGATGGCCAGGACGGCGGGACCGAAACTCTGCGGCGCCGCGCCGAAGAAATAGAGCGCGAACAGCACCTTGGCCGTCGAGGCCACCACCGAACCGTCCTTGTGCAGGTTGGTCCCGAGCGGGATGATGCCGTCCACGATGTTGTCGCTGACGCCCAGATTCCGGGCGGCGACCATGTTCACACCCATGCAGGCGGCCGAAGAGCAGGTGCCGACGGCCGTCGCCGAGGGCGAGATCATTTCCCGCCAGAATTTTCCCAGCGGGACGCGGCAGAAGAGGGCATACAGGGAGTTGAAGACTACGAAGCACACGGCGGTGGCGGCACTGGCCACCAGGAAGATTTCGAAATAGTCGCCCACAATCTGGCCGCCGAGGGTGCCGACCGTGTCGGCGAAATAGCAGCCGATGCCGATGGGGGCGAGTTTCATCACCAGTTCCATCATCTTCATGATGACGGCCTCGCCCTCGGCGATGAACTGCTCCACCAGGGTCGCCTTCCTGCCCAGCAGGGCGACCGCGAGCCCGAAGACGGCGGCGAAGATGATGAGCGGCAGCAGATGCTCGCGGGAGATCAGCAGCGCGAAATCATTCACGGTGAAAGCCGACACCAGGGCATCGCCCAGGTCCACGCCTTCTGCCATCACCCCGCCGGTCATCGTGCCGCCTTCGCCCAGGACCCGGGTGAAAGGATTCCACAACGACATGAAACTGAAGGTGAAGATGCCCGTCACCAGCGACATGAACAGGAACACGCCCAGGGCGGTCCCGAGCACCTTGCCGATCATCCCGCTCCGGCGCATCACGATGAGGGAATGGGCCACGGAGAAGAACACGAGCGGCACCACCAGCACGAAGACCAGGTTGAGGAACAGCTGGCCCGGCGCCCGCAGGACCCGGGCCCCTTCGCCCAGCGTCACGCCCAGCACGCCGCCCACCACCAGGCCGAGCAGCAGCAGGAGCGTCGCTCCGTAATGTTTCAGGAAGGATGATTTCATATAGGCTTGCTTTTGTATCGATAGTATTCGTGTACCAGGCTGCGGTAGCCCAGCGCCTTGAGTTGCGGGTAGCGGATGCGCCAGTTCGCCTTCGTGTGGCGTCCGGTCGCGAGGTAGCGGAGTTCCTGCTGGAGGTAGCGGTCCAGCTCCCGGAGTTCGTCCGTACGGTTGATGACGGGGAAGAACCAGCGCGACCAGCACAGGGCCTGCGGGTCGTCCCCCTCGAAGAATTTGCTGTTGAAGATGCGGATCAGGCCTTTCATCGCCTGCTCCGCCCCCAGGCCTTTGCGGACCCGCCAGCGCATCAGGGCGCGGGCGGCGCGCCGGATTTTCCCTTTCATCTTCCGGACGGTCGAGCGGGCGACTCCGATCCCGGGTCCGTCACAGCGGAAGCCGAGGAATTCGAAGAACTCGCCGGGGGCGTAGAGCTGCTCCTTGTCCGGATTGACCTGCAGTCGGTGGCGCTCCAGCAGCTCGAGCAGGGTGGCTTTGTGCGCCTGGAGCGTCGCCTCGTCGGACGCGAAAAGGATGATGTCGTCCGAGTAGCGCGCATACAGGACCCCCGCCTCGGCGAAATGACGGTCCACGTCCATCAGATAGACATCCGCCAGGAAGGGGGCCGTGGGCGTGCCCGCCATCACCCCGCGGGGCTCCCGGACGATCCCGTCCCGCCAGATGGCGCGATCTTCGCCGAGCAGCGCCTCGAAAAAGCGGTACAGCTCCGGGTCGTCTGCGAGCAGCTCGTGCAGGACGGGCAGCAGCTGGGGGACGGGGATGGAATTGAAATAGTCGTGGATGTCCAGCTTGTAGGCCCACATCCGCCTGCCTTTCAGGCCGCTGCGGAGTTTGTAGAGGGCATCGCTGGCGCGCAGCCCGCGCCGGAAGGCATAACAGTTGGGGGAGAAACAGTCGTCGTAGCGGTAGAGCAGGTGGGCGATCAGCTTGAGGACCGCCGTTTCGGCGGGGGGGAAGGAGTACACGGTCCGCTTCTTGCCCGTTCCCATCTTGTTGAGGACCTGTTTGCGGGGGATGCCGAGCGCCTCCCCTCGCAGAAGCCGCTCCACGACGGGCCGGTACTGCTCCGCGGCGACGAATTGGTCGGCGTCGTCGAATTCGTGCCAGGTGAAACGGCCCTTGAGCAGGCGGTGGGAGAGGAATTCCTCCCATACTTCCTGCCTGGCGAGTTGCGCGATGATTCCCTCCATGGATGAAAAAGGAAAAAGGGGAGTGGTTTTGAATCCGCAAAATTGCGGTTCACGGGATGGTACGCCATCCGGCCGCCTGCAAGGCCTTCAAGATAGACGACGCTGCATCCTCCGCAGGCGCAACCTTCCGGTTGCATCCCCTTTTTCCGGAAAACTATCTGCCCACGAACTTGGCGATGCGCGAGATGACGTAGGCACGCTCGTTGGGCATCTGCGTATAGAAGTTGATATAAGGCAGCCCCAGCTTCTTGGCGTACGACCTGGCAATCAGGTACTTGACATTGCTGTAGTGGCTCTGGCCGCTGCCCAGCATCACGATCCCCCTGGGGGTGAGGCCTTCGTAAAGCACGAAGGTATAGGGGGCGCCCCATTCGGCGCGGTAGACCTGGCGGGGACGGGTGGTGTAGAGCTGGAATTCATCCGCGGCGAAGCCGGCGAGTTCCGTCACGGGGACGTTCTGGCGGACGTCGAAACGGGGGAACTCCGTGGCGAGGATCTCGGCGAAATAGGCTTGCCACTCCGCGGCGGAGCGCTGCACTGCGACTTCCTCGGCGGGGGCATAGGCGGTTTGGCTCCGGGCGGGTGAGGGCGGGGCGGGGTTGCCGGTCGCCGCATTGACCGCTTCCTTCACCTGCGAGAGGACGCTCCCGGCCACCGATTCTAAAATGCTTTTAAACAGTCCCATAGATTGGTGCGTTATGAGTTGGAGGATAAAATTACAACGATTCTTCCAATAAAACAAATCGGCGCGGCGGCCTAGACAGGGAGGGTCTTTTCCCGGAGCCAGTCGGCGATCTCGCGGGGCAGTTTCGGGGAGAGGGTCTGCCAGACGCGTTCGTTGTAGGCGTTGAGCCAGTCGATCTCGCTGCGGTCGAGCAGGGATACTTCCAGGGCCGAGGTGTCGAAGTGGCAGAGGGTCAGGGGCTCGAAGGCGAGCCAGCGGCCGAATTCGCTCTCTCCGGCGCTCACGCAGAGCAGGACGTTCTCGTGGCGCACGCCGTGTTTACCTTCGCGGTAGATGCCGGGTTCGTCGGTGACCACCATTCCGGGCTGGAAAGGCACGGCGTTGAAGTTCTGCCGGAATTCGTGCGGCCCCTCGTGCACGCCGAGGAACCAGCCCACGCCGTGGCCCGTGCCGTGGCCGAAGTTGCGTTTGCTGCGCCACAGGGGCGCGCGGGCCAGGATGTCGAGCCGGCAGCCGGGCGTCCCTTCCGGGAAAACGGCCATGGCGAGGTCGATGTGGCCTTTGAGCACGAGGGTGTAGTCCTCGCGCTCGAGCGCGGAGCAGGGGCCCGTCGGGACGGTGCGGGTGATGTCCGTGGTTCCGTAGAGGTATTGTCCGCCGGAGTCGCAGAGGTAGAGTCCGCGTTCGCGGATTACCGGGGCATACTGGCGCGGGGTGATGTAGTGGGGCAGGGCGGCGCCGGGGCCATAGGCGGAAATGGTCTCGAAACTGTCGCCCTGGTAACCGGGGATGTCGGCGCGCAGCTGCCCGAGCTTGACGGCGGCGTCGCGTTCCGTGATCTCGCGTCCGGCCTCGAGGGATTTCTCCAGCCAGTAGAGGAAACGCTCCACCGCGTGCCCGTCCTGCAGATGCGCCTCACGCATCCCG
>JAEEVG010000049.1 GCA_016290835.1 Bacteroidales bacterium
GACGACGTCACGGGCGAAGAAGCCCGTGCGGCCTTTGGAGAGGATGCCCTGGGCTCCAACCGCTATTTCCAGGTCGACATCACCAACAACGGCAAGCAGATCGCTGACGACAAGATCGGCAACGTCTTCAAACGTTATTACCAGTCCTCGGAAACGTCCCTCCACCACGACTACGGCTGGGGACGCGGGATCGGGCTCTATTTCGTCCAACGGCTGGTCCAGGTCCACCACGGCGCCATCCGTGTGTTCAATACGCCCGAAGGGGTCTGTTTCAGTTTCGTGATCCCCACCGACCGGGAATGCTATGCCGACGCGGACCGGGAGAATGCCAATGTGCACCGTATCCTGCAGATCGAGATCCCGCAGGATACCCGCACGGAAAAGAAAGCGCCCGAAGACGTGACGAAACCGGTCCTGCTCGTAGTGGATGACGACATCCAGATCGGCCAGTACATCCGCACCCTGTTCGAGGAACGTTACAACGTGACCAACAAGTACTCCGCCGAATCCGCCCTCTCGGAGATCGACAAGATCAACCCGGACATCATTATCAGCGATGTCGTGATGGGCAAGATGTCCGGATACGAGTTCTGCCGGACGCTGAAATCAGACCTGACTTACAGCCACATCCCCTTCATCCTGCTGACGGCCAAGACCGACGTGGAGGATTCCGTGTCCGGTCTCGAGTGCGGGGCGAACGCCTATGTCACGAAACCCTTCTCCGCCGAGTACCTGTCCGCCCTGGTGGACTCCCAGCGCAAGAACATGGAGAACCTCCGCACCTACCTCAACCAAACCACGGAAGCCTCCCTGTCGGAGGGCAACCTCAGCGAGCAGGACCGCAATTTCATCAACGACCTCTACAAGCTGATGGATAAACATCTGTCGGAGGCCGACCTGAGCGTGACCACGATTTGCGAGGAACTGCGGATCAGCCGTTCCAAATTCAACTACAAACTCAAGGGGCTCACCGGGAGCACGCCGGGCTCGTTCTTCCGGCACTACAAACTCAACCTGGCGGCCAAGATGCTCAAGGAAGGCAGGCACAACGTCTCCGAAATCGCGGATATGATGGGCTTCGCTTCCATCTCCAATTTCTCGGCCAGTTTCAAGAAGATGTTCGGCGTGTCGCCCAAAGACTATAAATAAGGAATTGGCCTACAGGCCCATAGCTTGCGCCACGGCCGTGGCCACGTTGATGCCGTCGAGGGCGCTGGATACGATACCACCTGCGTATCCGGCGCCCTCGCCGCACGGATACAGCCCCGGCAGGGACACGTATTCGAGCGTCTCGGGATCATCGGGGTGAATGTACTGCGCAAGGAGTTTCTCGTAAAGGACACCAACAATCTCGCCGGCTTGGATACTGACTTCCAGTTCCTTCTTGATGTGGGCGTTCGCATCATCTACTAAGAACGAAAGTCGGTGATACTCCTTCGCAAGGTCTGCCAACTGGATGATTGCCGGTGCATCATTGGGACGCTCCATATCGTGCACCTCGAATGTCTGGAAGTTGCATGCGACAATCCAGCGAGGGGTCTTGGAAACGGGAAGGCCTGCATCATAACGACGGGCCTGCTGATAGGGAGTAAGTTCCTGTCCGTCGGACTGACGATACTTGGCTGAGAGATCTATGTGGGAGCCTTTCTGCTCGATAAGCACCTTCGTGGAAGGGATATAAGCATCGATGAAATCGGATCCTTTTTCCTTGGTAATGGTCTTCACGGGCAGCTCAAACTCCATCATCGACATCGGATTTTCGATGCCGAACAGTGCATGCAGAAACTCCAGCCAGAATCGCTGCGTTTCGCCTTTCTCGTAGCCTTTGCCTACCCACCTTTCAACAAACTTCTTGGCTCCTTTCTGTTGTACGGATGCACTCAGCAGTAGCATGGTCCTTGGTCCTTTACGTGGCTAATCTTACAAATGTAAGAAAAAACTGCTAAGTTCCGTTCATCACCGCATACAGCTCCACAATCTTCCCGTCTTTGTAGATGGCCCAGCCTCTCTTGCCACTTCGCAAGGTTATGCCACCGTACCAGCAGCCAGGTTTCTTTCCTGCTGCTTTGGCCCGTTTGAGAGCATCTTCGGGATTCTTGAAATAGTAGGTAACCATGGTGGCAAAGCTACGAAACAGCCTTGCCATTTTTCGTCAAAAGGTACCAAACCTATAAGATTCGTATATTTTTACTCTGTACCCCCATCCATACCCCCAGAGAACAGCGAATCCTTCCTCCGACTGTTGGAGAACATCCACCCTAAGGAGGAGATTGCAGACTGTCTTGCAGAAGGATTGAATGCGATGGAGTACTCAAAGAAGGGGCTTGAAGCGTTGAAGAAGCTGAGAGAATAGGAAAGATTTGGAATTCCAGCGGAGAATCCATATATTTGAGACTGAGAAGATTCAATAACCAATATGTCCATGATGAATACACAAACAAAGGATCGGTACATCTCGCCAGAGTGCGAGGAGCTGGACATTCAACCCGAGGGCGTGATTGCCATGAGCCCTAGCGATTTAGGCACTGATACTTATTAAAAGAATGGCGGCTATGAAAGCAATTAAGTCGTTATTGGTTTTCGGCTGCGTGGCTGCGCTGGTTGCCTGCAGCAAAGAAAAGGAGCCCGGCCTCATCCTTCTCAAGGCCGGACAGCACTCCATCACCCTGAGCGTGGATGAGAGACCGGACACCCGCGTGTCCTATTCTCACCAGGAAGGAGAGAGTGTGTATAGATTCTCCTGGAGTAGGGACGATGCTATCGGTGTATATGTCCCGGGCCGCGAGGTGCCCGTGTTATATACCATTGATGAAATCGATGGTAAGAAGGCCTCTTTCAAGCTCGCCGAAGATTTTTATATTGAACCTGGTCAGCAGATGGTCAACATCGTTTATCCTTTTTCTTTGGGAAACGACTTTGTATTGCCGGGGCCTGATTCTCAGAACTCCTTCGGCCTGGAGAATATGGGACAATATACTGTGCTTTATGCCAAGGATGTTCCCATGACGGATGGACAATTCGGCGATGTCAAGCTGAAGCATGCCACCTCTTACCTGCATTTCCCTGCCGGCTTCGTGTTCTTCAAAGGTGATGGTCTTGAGGAACTTGCCGGAGTTTATGTCACTGCTGATCTTTTCAGAGTTTACAATATTTTTAGTCTTTTGAATCTCGCACCTGCCGCTTCGGATTATAATGCTGTTCGTCTGAATGGCTGTATCAGAATGACGAATCAAGGTCAACTGGAGAATGGTATTTATATTCCTTTCTTTGTGCCCGAAGAAGGACAATCGATACATTTTAGGTGGTTTATGCTAGTACAAGTAGAGCCTGGTTCAGAAAGATCTGCTGATTACCTTTTATGGCCAGCAGCCAAGGACGTGATGCCTGGAATGGTGTATGAGGCACAAGCCCAGACCTTCCCGAGTCAGGATTTAATTTGGGAGGGGGGTGCAGATGATGGCGGTTATCATTACGAGCCGGGTTGGGACGACTGATAAACAGCATTCTGCCTTTTGTGCTACACAACAGCCTCGAAGCCTGTGCTTCGGGGCTTTTTTGTACTTGGAAACACCGTAAACGAGTTCTTTAAGAATGGGGTTAAACGGGAGTTAAAACACGCTGAAATCACGCCCTTTTCACACCCCACACCCCGAAAACAAAAATCAGAGACTCTCGTAAGTCTCTGATTTTCATTTGGTGAGGCTTAGCAGATTTGAACTGCTGACCTCTTGCCTGTCAAGCAAGCGCTCTGAACCAGCTGAGCTAAAGCCTCGATTGGGACTGCAAATATACAACAATTTTTGAATATACAAAAAGAATTCTCCCCACCCTCAGAGCCCACTCTCCGGCCGCAGGAGGTATTCTTTCCGGAAACTGACGACCACTTCGCGATAGCCCATCGCGGAGAAGAAGCGTCGCAGGGTGCCGGCTGCGGAGCGCTCGGCCTGGTCCAGGATGCCGGAGCGGACGGCGTCGCTGCGCAGGCGCTGCTTGGCCAGCAGGACGATGCCGATGGTCTCCTCGTGGCTGCGGTGGCCGGCGAAGAGTTCGTAGTCGGTGGGGTTGATGACCACGTCCAGGATCTCCACCGGCGGGAGGGTCAGGCGGAGGGTGTCACCGGAGGTGCTGAAATCCGTCTCCTGGACCTTGGTGAGGTCGAACCCGGCGCGCACCCGCCCCTTGCAGATGACCACGAAATCGTCGTTGCCCGTGAGGCGGTTGAGGCCCGTGGCGCGCTTGAGCTCCGCGAGCACCGATTCATCGCGGTCCGTCAGGACCAGTTCCTCGTAGAAACCGGCGCTGGAGAGTTCGCCGATGCGGCGGACCTGGTCCACGAGCAGTTCGGTCTGCTCGATCTGCAGGCGCTCCTCCCGCTGCTTCTTGACGTTCAGCAGCAGGAAGGTCAGCAGCGCAAGCACCACGGCCGCGGCCAGGACGTAACCGGCAGGTATGTTCACTTCCTCTCTCATTCGAATCGGATCTCGATGTTTTCAAAGCCCATCTGCTCGAGCATCGGGCGGAGGAACTCTTCGGCATTGGCCTCCGCCTCGTCGAGGATGCCCAGGCGGGGCAGGTCGCGGATGATCTCGCGCTCCCCCTGCCGAAGCAGGGCCTGGCGCTCCTGGTCGCTGAAGCGCTGGCGGAAGCCGGTGATGTCCTCGTATTCGAGGCGTATCTCTTCCGGGGGGATGTTGATGGACAGGACGGTGGCGTGCGGGAGGGTCAGGGTGACGGAGCGGGACTGCTCGTCCACGACGATCTGCTCGCTCTGCAGGCGGGCGAGGTTGATGCCGGCTTTGAGCCGGGCGGTGCATGAGAAGAGGATGCGGCGGTTGCCGATCTTGAACCATTCGCCCTCGTCGCGGGCCTTGACGGCCTTGCGCACGGTGTACTCGACCGTACCCAGTTCGGCGGTGGCGCGGAGCTGCTCGATACGCGTGGTGAGGCTGTCCTGCAGCGAGCCTTGCGGACGGCAGGCGGGCAGCAGGAGGGCCAGGACGGCGATCAGGGGCAGCAACTTTCTCATACGGCGGGCTCGGCGGGGGTTTCCGGGGCGGGGGTTTCGGGACTGCCGCCCAGCCATTCGTCGAGCCGGCGGGCAGCGGCGGAGAGACCCTCGATGGTGGTGTCCTTGGACAGGGCGAGGAAGGATTTGACGGCGTCCAGCATCGCCTGGCGGCGAACCTTGGCGCCGGCCTTGCCGGAGAGGGCTGCGGAGCCTTCGCGCAGGCAGGCGAGAGCGACGTGGCCGATGCGCAGCGATAGCAGGGTGTTGGCCGTGCCGTCCACCAGCGAACGGGTGACCGTGCCCACGAGCGGAATCTTGGAAAGGGCGCTGAGGTGCAGCATTTCCGGGTCCACCTCCACCTTGTCGAGCGTATCGGAGAGGTAGTAGCTGAAGAGCGAGGTGGCGAGGATGCGGGTGTAGAGTTTGCCCAGCTGGCCCCAGGTGGGACGATAGCCCGAACAGCGGATCACGTCCGCGATCATACGGCAGTTGATCACCAGCGAGGTGATGGCGTCGATCCGCCCGGTCTGGGCGACCGTGGTCACGAGGAAGACGGTCTTGGCCCATTGGTTGATGTGCTGTTTGGCCTTGTCGAAACGGCGGTCCAGTTCTGTCTGGATGATGCCGCGCAGCTCCGGGAGGTCGTAGAAATTATCCACCTGCGCGAGCAGGTCCCGGCGGTGGTCGGCGGCTTCCTCGGGGGTCAGGTCGCCGAGGTTGTCGGCGAGCGAGCGGGCGAAGTCCTTGAGTTCGGCGCGGAGTTCGGGGGAGTCCTGGACGGTGTTGTCGACGGAGAGTTTGGGGAAGGGCTTCGCGAGCAGGATGCGGCAGCTGGGGATCACGACCAGCCACACCAGGGCGCCGAGCAGCAGCAGGTAGAATACCCAGGAGAGCACGGGCGAGGCCCCGGCGAGTTTGTCGCCGATGGTGATGGCGTTGCCTGCCAGCAGGATCACGAGGATGAGCGAGAGGCATACGAGCAGCGAGAGCACGGTTTTCTTCATATCTCAGATTAGATGATGATGTCTTTGAGTTGGCGCTGGAGGGCCTCCAGGGTGTCCAGCAGGGCTTCGTCCTGCGGGCTGATCATCCGCTGGAGCGGAGCGGAGAAGCGTTCGCGGATCTGGGCGAGGTAGTTCTGCTCCATCCGGCCGATCTCGGAGGTGAGCATGCGCTTGAGGTTCTGGATGGTGCGGTTGTCGGGGTCGCCGTAGAAATAATGTTCCATGTTGGCGACGGCTTCGCGCACGGCTTCCGGCTTGAGCGGGAAAAGCGAGGGGCGGATGAAGCGGCGGACCTTGTCCTCGGGGATATTCTGTTCCGTGCGAGCGCGGACTTCGTCCAGGGGCGGGAGCGGGGGAATCGGCTCGCCGAGGGCGGCGTTGACGGCGTCCAGGCTGTCGCGCATCTTGTCGGAGAAATGGCGGTGGAGGCGGCTGGTGAGCTTTTCGTCCACATCGAAGAGGAAGGAGGCGAGGATCTCCTTGAGCAGGGCGAGGCTCTCTTTGCCGGACATGGACTTGTTGACCATGCTCTTGGCGAGGGTCTTGAAGAGGGAGCGGTCAGCGTCTTCGGAGATGTTGCCGATGATGGTGTCGTATTCGCTCTGCGAGAGGGCGAGGGACTTGTCCAGGGCATCTATGTGCTGCTCCAGGGCCTGCCGGTCCGCGCGCCGCGCGTCCAGTTCCTGCACGCGCGCCCAGATCTTCTTGACAAGTTCGTCGCGGAGGTGGTCGGTGCGCTCCAGGCAGCGCTCCAGGCGCTGGCTGCCGATGCGGGAGGTGATCTTGTCGTAGAGGCGGTCTTCGACGAGTTCGAATTCGCGCCGGGCCTCCTCCAGGGCTTCTTCGCAGCCCGGCCGGGCGCCGCCCCGGAGGGCGTCGGTGACCATGCCGAGGTTGATGCAGCTGACGTAGTCGGGTTCGATGTTGAAGCCCTTGCGTTTGATCTCCTCGTATTCGCTCTTGCTCTGGCGTTCCACCTCGGCGCGGCGGACTTCCGGGTCCTGCCACCAGGTGGCGTCGAAGATGTTGTGGATCAGATAGACGGGCACGGAGCCGTTGTATTCACGGAGCTTGTCGAGGTATTCGCCGGTGGTCACGTTGAAGGCCGACACGGAACTGTGGACGAACAGGATCAGGTCCACGCGGCGGGACATGGCGTCGTAGAGCGAACTGGAGAGGTTGATGCGGTTGCCGTCGAAGCCGGGCATGTCCGCGAGGAAGATCTTGCCGCTGTCCGTACCCCGGAGCATTTTGCTGCCGGGGGTGGTGATGGCCGTGATGACGGAGTTGTCCTGGCGGTTGTAGGACGGGGCGATGTAGGCTTCGATATTCTCGTCGCTGAGGGGGTAGGATTCGCGGGTGAGGTGCTCGCGCAGTTCGGCGTCGTCTTCCACGATGCCCCGCAGCTTGTCGATGATCAGGTCGAGGTCTTTCTCTTTGCGGGATTCTTCTTTGGAGGTGTAGATTTCGATGGCGGGTTCGGCGTCCGCTTCTACGCTGGAGATGATGGTGGGGCGCAGGGTGCATTCGAGTTTGTCCGTGGGGCTTACGTAGCGGTGCGCCAGCAGGTTGACCAGCGTGGACTTGCCCGACTTGACCGGGCCGACCACCAGCATGATGAAGGAGCCGTGGCGGTACTCCATCGAGCGCCGGGCGAGGCGCTGGAGCGCGGACGCGATCTCCTCGTCGCCTGCCAGGCGGTCCCGGTAGGTTTCGTTGAGGCCCTTCAGCAGGGCGGAGATCGCCTCAAGTTTCTTTTCGTTCGTCGTTGCCATAGTCGTCAAAGTATGCCAAATTAGGAAAAACCCCGAAAAAAAACAAATCCCCTGCGAAACTCGTACCACCCTCATCCCGGCGCTCTTCCCTCCCTTGGCCGGGGATCTCCTTTGTGCGGGGTGTTCCAGACCACGATTCTCACCCCGGCGGGGGGACTGGATGCGCCACCCGTTTTCGCGTGCCAAGCAATTGTTTTATAATTAATTAGATACGAAAACTCGGGTATCGTTTTCGAATACCCGAGTTTTCAGTTCTTGCTCAGAATCAACACTTTCCTTGGCACGCTATTTTGCCGCCAGACGGCGGCGGTGCTTGGGCGAGTCGCTGCCTCGCGAGGCGGTTCTCAGACCGCCCCCGCTCGCCCGATTCCCGGAACCTACAGACAGAAAACAGCCTTGATCCTGTCCGGCCCCTCAAAATTGATGACCTTCAGACAGCCAGAGGCCATATACCTGTCCGTAAGTCGAAAATAAACACCCTGCAGACAGAAAGAAGGCTGTATTCTGTCTGAAAATCCCGTAAGGTTCTTATTTGACATGGAGGGTGGCCCGGGCCACCCCCATTTTCCGGGCCACCCGGATTATCTCTGGATGGGGTTGACTCATCTTTTAGACAGGTGTCCAGAAAATCACCGTCTGGTGCAAAAAAACTGTACACCTATACCCTCAAACAGCCGATTTCAGCCTCCAAGCCCGACAGGTGTACAAGAATATAGCGTACAACGGCGTTTTTGGGGACACCTGTTTCTGGAATGGGATAAAGCGGTATAGGATGAGAAGGAGATCCCCGATCAGGTCGGGGATGACGGAAAAGGGGCTGGGGAGTTTATCAGCAGGGGGATAACCATTTATGGGGATAGTCGGGCGGGAATGGAAATCCTCATCTTTTGGGATTTTTTGTCTTCAGCGAATCGTGTACTTTTGCGTGGTTTGATTATTCACAAAAATCCTACAGATATGAAGAGAATCATCCTCTTTGCAGCCCTGATGCTGCTCGCCGGAATGGCGAATGCCCGTGTGGTCGAGAAGACCTTTACCGTCCGCGGTCACTGCGGAATGTGCAAGAACCGTATCGAAACCGCCGCAAAGGGCGTCGAGGGCGTCCAGGCTGCGACCTACGACCTTCCCGGCCAGGCGCTCACCCTCACCTATGACACCCGCAAGACTTCCCCGCGCAAGGTTCAGAAACGCATCGCGGCCCTGGGCTATGACGCCGGCAAGATCAAGGCTCCCCAGGAGGCCTACGACCGCCTGGAAGACTGCTGCAAATACCGCGAAATCGACGGCATCAACGACCACGCCCACGGCGAAGGGCACCACCACGCGGAATAACCCCGCCGCCCTTGGGCACGTCGCCGCCCTGTCATCCTGAGCGAAGCGAGGGATCTATCTCTCCCCGTGGTTAAAGGTCCAGGTTCGGGACCGTTAACGACAGCACCCTTCCTTGCAGACTCCTTATAGCGGGCTGGCGCTGCGGATGACATCGGCCAGGAGCCTGATGCCGGGTTCCATGCGGGCGGTGTCGAGGAAGGAGAAGTTGAGGCGCATGGTGTTGCGGTGCGAGCCGTCAGGGTAGAAGAAGGAGCCTGCGACATAGGCGACGCCGGCGGTGAGGGCTCGGTCGTAAAGTGCGACGGTGTCGAAGCCTTCCGGCAGGGTCACGAATAGAAACAGGCCGCCTTCCGGATGCGTCCAGGACACCCCAGCGGGCATATATTTCTCCAGCAACGCGAGCATCTTGTCACGCTTTCCGCGGTACAGGGCGATGCTCTTCTGCAGGTTGGCGTCGAGCGCGCCGCTGCCCATGAACTCCGCGGCGAGGTACTGGTCGAGGATGGGCGGGCAGAGGTCCAGCGACTGCTTGCAGACATAGACCTTGTCCAGCAGTTCCTCCGGCCCGAACATCCAGCCCAGGCGGAAGCCCGGGGCGAAGACCTTGGAGAAGGTCCCCAGGTGCAGGGTGCGTTCGGGCGCGAGGGAATAGATGGTCGGCACGGGCTCCCCGCTGTAGCGCAGTTCCCGGTAGGGGCAATCCTCCACGATCAGGAAATCGTGTTCGCGCGCCAGGGCCACCAGCGCCTCCCGCTGCTCCAGGTCCATCGTCTCGCCGCTCGGATTCTGGAAATCCGGAATCACATAGCAGAACTTCACCTTCGAGAAATCGTCCCCGATGTCCTCAAAGGTCCGGACATCGGCGCGGTAGGAGCGGAAGGACTGCAGGGCGCCGAGGTAGGTGGGCGCGGAGGTCAGCACCACGTCGCCCGGATCGGCGAGCACCCGCGTGCACACATCAATCCCCTGCTGCGAGGAAGTCGTGATCTGCACCCGCTCCATCGGCACGCCATAGCGCGCCGAAATCACCTCCCGGAGCTCCGTCAGTCCCTGCGTGGCCCCGTACTGCAGGGCCTTGGCGCCATAGCGGTCCAGCACCTGCGCGCTGATGCGGCGCACGTCGTCGATGGGGAAGGTCGCCGCGTCGGGATAGCCGCCGGCGAAAGAATAGATGGACGCGAGATCGACCTTCTTGAAGATTTCGCGCACCGGGGAACGCAGGAACGACCCGACGTCCGCCGAGAAGAATTTATCGTATTTCATCCGCGGGTCCTGTCAAGTAAACATCTGTAAAACAATCCTCTCCGGCACGGAACTCCACCCCCAACCGCGCAACCCGCGCCTGGATACGATACTGGACCGTCCCGTCGGCGCCTGCGCGCACGGGCGTCGTGGAGAGCGGAGCGGATGCCTGCGAGGCGGATGCGTGCGTGAGCGTCGTGGAGCCGGGGCGACCAAGTATTTGCCGGGCACTTTTTGCGTGCCCGGCAAAACTTGGTCCCCAGGCGCGCTGGGAAGCATCCGCCTCCAAGTAAGCCGCGATCGCGGAGGCGGTGATGCCCGTGCCGCAGGCCAGCGTCTCCCCCTCGACCCCCTTCTCAAACGTCCGCACCCGCAACGTCCCGTCAGAATCGACCGACACGAAATTGGCATTCGCCCCCACAGGCGCGAAAACCGGATCCCAACGCGCCCGGCGCCCTTCTTCCTCTATATCGACGAGTTCCACATCCGGCACGAAACGCACGAAATGCCGCGTCCCGGTATCCACGAACCAGCCATCCAGCGCCGGATGGAATGTATGTACGTCGATCATCCGCAGGCGCACCGTCTTGCAGTCCCCCGCCCGCGCGAGGATCTCCCCGGTATGCTCCCCGTCCGCAGCCGAGAAGCGGAACACGCCGCCCGCCGCGGGCCGGATGCCCAGCGCATCCGCGAACGCCACGATGCAGCGCCCGCCGTTGCCGCACATCATTCCGCCGGAGCCGTCGGGATTGTAGAACTCCATCCGGAAATCCTGCTCCGGATCGTCCGTCAGGATCATCAGCCCGTCCGCGCCGATCCGGCCGTCCGCGGCGGCAAAACCGCTGCGCCGGTCGCACAGGGCCGAGATCCGCTCCGGCGTCCGGAAATCGGAGACATCCTCCTTCCGGCCATCCAGGACCACGAAATCGTTGCCTGCGCCCGAGTATTTATGGAGCTGCACCATCAGCGGAGCATATCTTCGAGGGTCACGGAGCCGGAGGTCTTCTCGTCGCGGTATTTGACGATGACCGGGCAGTAAAGCGACACCCCGGAGCCGGCCGCGGCCCCGTGGCGTACCGGCTTGCTGCCGGACACCACCACGGCGCCGCGCGGCACGACCACGCGCCCCGCCTCGTTGCGCGGCAGGAATTCGCCCTTGGTGGCGTCGAACAGGGCCGTGGAGGAGGTGATGATCACGCCGGAGGCGATCACGGCGCCCTCCTGCACGATGGTGCCCTCGTAGATGCCGCAGTTGCCGCCCACGAAGGCGCCGTCCTCGATGATGGTCGGGAGGGCCCCCGCCGGCTCGAGCACGCCGCCGATCTGGGTGGAAGCGGAAATGTGGATATTCTTGCCCACCTGGGCACAGGAGCCGATGGTCACGTGGCTGTCCACCATCGTGCCGCTGTCCACGTACGCGCCCACGTTGATATAAGCCGGTGGCATCACAATGGCACCAGGGGCCACATAGGCGCCGCGGCGGATGCTCGTCCCGCCCGGGACGATGCGCACGCCGTCTTCCGCACGGAATTGCCGCACGGGGAAGGTCGCCTTGTCAAAATAGGAGAACTGTCCCTGGGACATATCCGTGACCGCGCCGAGCTTGAAGCCCGCGAGGATCACTTCCTTGACCCACTGGTTGACCCGCCAGACCCCGTCCACCTTCTCGGCGACGCGCAGGGTGCCGGCCTCCAGGGCCGCCATCACCTCGTTGAATTTCTCTATCGTTACTTCCATAATTCGCTTAACACTTTTTGCATCAATACTTTGGTCGTCTCTGAAGCCGGGGCGAGCGGCAGGCGAACCGTATCGCCCATCAGGCCCAGCTGCGCGAGCGCAGCTTTGGCCGGAATCGGATTGGACTCCACGAAACAGGCCTTGAACAGCGGGAAGAGGCGGTGGTGCAGGGCGCGGGCACGCGCCAGTTCGCCGCGCTCCAGGGCCTCGACCATCTGGGCCACCTCCACCGGGGCGATGTTGGACGCCACGGACACAACACCGTGGGCGCCCGTGGCCATCAGGGCGAGGGTCAGGTCATCGTCGCCGCTGAGCACAGCGAAGTCCTCCGGGGCGCGCCGCAGGATTTCGCTGACCTGGGCGTAATTGCCGGAGGCCTCCTTGATGCCCCGGATGTTGGGAACCTCCTCCGCGAGGCGGATCACCGTGTCCGGCAGCATATTGGCTCCGGTGCGGCCCGGGACGTTGTAGATGATGACCGGCAGGGCGGTCTCGGCCGCCACGGCCTTAAAGTATTCATACTGGCCCTGTTGGGTCGGTTTGTTGTAGTAAGGTACCACCACCAGCAGCGCATCCGCGCCGAGTGGCTCCAGCAGGCGGATGTTCTCAAGCGTCCCGGTGAGGCTGTTCACCCCCACGCCGGGCATCAAGGGCAGGCCCTTCGCGTGCTCCTTGACCACCTGGTAGATCGCGGTCTTCTCCCCGGCGGACAGGGTCGGGGTCTCCCCGGTCGTGGCGATGGGGACAAGGAAATGTACCCCCGCGGCGACCTGCCGGTCTACCAGGGAGGCGTAGGCTTCATAATCCACGGCACCGTCCGGGGTGAACGGGGTCACCATCGCCGTACCGCATCCGTGCAAAACAAGTTTATCCATTGGTTAATTATTTCAAAATCAAGTCTTTGAATTCATGGACACCAGGGGTGGTTTCGGTGAGGAGGGCGGCGTCGACCGCGCCCTCGGCGAAACCCTGGCGGGAGAAGGCTTCGTGGGTGAAGCTGAGACGGTCGACACCGGAGGTGAAGGTCGCCGTGTGGGTACCGGGGACTTCCCCGATGCGCTGTGCGCCGATCTCGGGCAGTTCGCCCAGCGCCCCCTCAATCAGGGCGGCGATGCTCTTGGCGGTGCCGCTGGGGGCGTCGAGCTTGTGGATGTGGTGGATTTCCTCCACGTGCGGGGTATAACCGTGGCCCCGGAGCACCTCGCAGCTGCGCTCGATGCCGGCAAAGAGGGCAAGCACGCCCACGGAGAAGTTGGACCCCCAGATCATGGGGGTACCGGCCGCCTCGAAGGCGGCGAAGACCTCCTCCTTGATGTCGTACCAGCCGGTGGTGCCGACCACGACGGCCTTGAACTTGGCGGCGAGGGTCGGGTAGTTGGCGCGGAAGGCGGCCGGGGTGGTGAAGTCGATGCAGACGCACTCCCGCGCCACTTCCTCCGGGACGGCGCACACGTCTTCGGTGGCGCACTCGAGGGGAATGCCGCGGCGCTGCAAGACCGCTTCGACCATGTGGCCCATCTTGCCGTATCCGCTGATAATCACTTTCATAAGGCAGTCACTGTTTCGAATATACTAACGTAATTGGTAATGGCTTGTTCGAGGTCCGCGAAGGCGAGGAACTCGTCGTCGCGGTGGGCTACCGTGATGGAGCCCGGGCCGCAGATGATCTTCTGCGCGAAACCCGTCAAGTGCGGGGCGTCGCTGCCGAAGGCGACGCTCTTGGCCGGGAATCCCGGCAGGGTGACATACTTCGCCGGGGCGTCCCCGCCGATCTCAGTAACCTGCAGTGTATCGGAAGCGTGTGCGCGCATCCAGGAGCAGACCGCCGCGTCGGTGGCGAAGGTGGTACGGAAATACAGCCGGCAGCGCAGCTCCGGGCTGAGGATGTTCTGGGGATTGTCGCTGTGCAGTTCCCCGACATTCCAGGTGGTCGGACCGAGAAGTGTATCCTCCGGGAAGGCGGCGGCGCGCAGCTCGTTCATGAAGTCAACGAACAGCTCCACGGCGCTCTGCCCGTGCTCCGGATAGCCGGAGTGGAAGGGGCGTCCCAGGAAACGCAGATCGAAGCGCTTGGTGCCCTTGGAGGCGCTCACGAGACAGTTGTCCGTGGGCTCTCCCACCACCAGCAGGGGTGCGCGGAAGGGTGTCCGGGAGAAGGCCTTGGCGCCCCAGGAACCCGTCTCCTCCCCGCTCAGGATGAGCAGGGCCATCCCCGTACGGCCCGCCTCGGCGAGCCGCCGGCAGGCGCGGTACATCGCGTAGAACTGCCCCTTGGCGTCGCAAGTGCCGCGCCCGCAGACCCGGTCCTCCAGGAAGGTCGGGGGAATATAGGGCGGGACGGTGTCCATATGGGAACAGAAGACCACGCGGGGCTCGTCTCCCCAGCGCAGCAGCAGGTCGAGGGTGCCGTCGCCGACTTCGAAGGTCTCCACGGAAGGGGCCTCCAGATGGGCGGCGAGCCACTCCCCCAGTTCGCGTTCGCGGCCGGAGGTGGAGTCGAAGGAGAGGATCTGGCGGAAGAGTTCCATATTACATCAGGATGTCTTTGATGATGCCGGTGGCGGCCAGGCGGACGCCCTCGCCCGCGCCCTTGATCACGAGCGGTGCGGAATACTCACTGCGGACCACGATCACGTTCTCCGTGCCGCTGATCCGGTAGAAAGGGCTCTCGGGGTCCACGCGCTGCATCTTGATCTCCGCGCGGTAGCCCAGGCGGGCGGCGGGGTCGCGGCGCAGCGAGGCCACGAAACGCTGGCGCTGCGCGGCTGCGTCGAGTTCGGCCTCGCGGGCGATGAACTGCGGCTCGCAGGCGACCAGGCGCCGGTAGAACTCGTCCAGCGGGCAGTCGAAGAACTCGGGCCCGAGCATCGGGGAGATCTCCACGTCCTCGGCCTCCAGGGGTACGCCGGCCTCGCGGGCGAGGATGAGCAGTTTGCGCAGGACATCCTTGCCGCCGAGGTCGGTGCGGGGGTCGGACTCGGTCAGGCCCTCGTCCTGGGCGCGGCGCAGGAGGGTGGCGAAGCTCTCGCCGCGTTCGCCGTCGTAGGCCGTGATGATGGCGTTGAGCGTGCAGGAGATCACGGCTTCGATGGACTCGATGCCGTCGGAGCAATTGGCGTCGCTGGCGAGGGATTCCAGAATCGGGAGGGCGTTGCCCACCGTGGTGTCGTAGCGGAAGAAGACGCCGTTCTGGCGCGCCTCCGTCTTGAGGGCGGCGTACTGCACATAGGGCAGCGCCAGGCTGCGGCGGTTGGAGGTCACGATGCCCAGCGCACCGCGGAAGAGTTCGGCGTAGCGGCGGTGCAGGAAATGGTCGTCCGTGCAGTCCACGAACACGCTGCCGCGCGGGGCTGCGGCGAGCACGGCGTCAATGAAAGCGCCGTCTGCCGCGCTCTGGCCGGCCGAGAGGCGCGCGTCGGCCTCCCCGGGCGGGATGCCCCGAAGGTCCACGACGAAACGGCGGCTGTCCGAGAGGCCCGCAATGCGGATGGAGCGGCCGCGCCGGCGCTCGATCCGCGCGGCGCTGAGCCCGATCAGGCGCACCAGTTCGTGGCCCACGGCCCCGTAGCCGGCGATGAAGACCGGGATGACGGTCACGCGCCGATGCTCGAAGAACTCGTGGTGGATGGCGCCCACGGCGGCCTGCTCCACGGTCGGGCGGACCCGGATGAAGAAGCAGTCTCCCTCGCCCGTGACCTCGCCCAGGGGCTGGATGCCGGCCTCGGCGAGCGCCGACAGGATGCGTCCGGCGGCGGTGGAGCGGGAACTGACGGCTTCGCCGACCAGGCAGACCACCGCCTCGCCCCGTTCGGGTACGCTCCGGCTGGTTACGCCCATCCAGGCGCCTTCCGGCACGGGCGGGCGGCCGGACACAAGGGTCCCGGGATGCCTGGGGTCGAAGGTGTTGCGGATGCTGAAGGCGATGCCGGCCTTCATCGCCGGCCCGACGGTCGGCGCGTAGAGGACCTTGGCGCCGTTCTCGGCCAGGGAGAGGGCGGCCCGGTAGGAAATGTCGGGGATGGTCACGGCGGCGGGGACGACCTTGGGGTTGGCCGTCATCAGGCCCGGCACGTCGGTCCAGATCTCAAGCACGGAAGCCCCGGCGCCGGCGGCGAACAGCGCGGCGCTGTAGTCGGAGCCGCCGCGGCCGAGGGTGGTCACGCAGCCGTTCTCGTCCGAGGCGATGAAGCCCGGGGCCACGAAGAGCTGCACCTCGGGCGCTGCCTGCACGGCGGCGCGGATGCGCGAATAGGTCTGCTCCTCGTCCACGGCCCCATCCCGGGTGCGCACGAGCTCACGGGCGTCCAGCCACTGCGTGGAAAAGCCCTCGCAGGCGGCCTTGTACGCCAGGATCCGGGTGGAGAAGAGTTCGCCGAAGCTCACGCAGGCTTCGGGCTCCGCCGCGGCGAGTTCGGAGAAGAGTCCATCCAGTTCGGCGTACATCCGCTCGCGCTCGGCCCCGGTGAACAGGCGCCGGGCGATAGCGCGGTGCCGGCGGCGCAGCGCTTCGATCTGCTGCGTCCTGCGTTCGGAGTCGGCCGTCGCGCCGATCTCGATCAGCGCGTCGGTGCAGCCGCTGATAGCGGAACTGACCAGGATCACCCGGTCCCGCGCCGCGGCGTCGAGCACGATGTCGAGCACCCGCGACATACGGGTGGCATCCGCGACCGAACTTCCTCCGAACTTGAGTACCTGCATAGCCTAGATTCTGGTGATACGGGCTCCGAGCGCGCCCAGGCGGCTCTCGATGTCCTCGTAGCCGCGGTCGATCTGCTCGATGTTGTCGATGGTGGAGGTGCCCTTGGCGGACATCGCCGCCAGGAGCATCGCGATGCCGGCGCGGATGTCCGGAGAGGTCATCCGGCCCGCCTTGAGGCTGATTTTGTGATCGTGGCCGATCACCACGGCGCGGTGCGGGTCGCAGAGGATGATCTGCGCCCCCATGTCGATGAGCTTGTCCACGAAGAACAGGCGGCTCTCGAACATCTTCTGGTGGATGAGCACGCTGCCCTTGCACTGCGTGGCCACGACGAGCAGCACGCTCAGCAGGTCCGGGGTCAGGCCCGGCCAGGGTGCGTCCGCGAGGGTCATGATGGAGCCGTCGATGAACGATTCGATCTCATAACTCTGCTGCGAGGGGATGTAGATGTCGTCGCCCCGCTGCTCGAGCTTGACGCCCAGGCGCCGGAAGCATTCCGGGATGATGCCGAGGTTATCCCAGGAGACGTCCTTGATGGTAAGTTCGCTCTGGGTGATGGCGGCCATCCCGATGAAGGAGCCGACCTCGATCATATCCGGAAGAATCGTGTGCGTGGCCCCGTGCAGGGCGCGCACGCCCCGGATGGTGAGCAGGTTGGAGCCGATGCCCTCGATCCGCGCACCCATCGAGACGAGCAGTTTGCAGAGTTGCTGTACGTAGGGTTCGCAGGCGGCGTTGTAGATGGTGGTGGTACCCTCGGCGAGGGTCGCGGCCATGATGATGTTGGCCGTACCCGTGACGGAGGCCTCGTCCAGCAGCATATAGCATCCCTTCATCGAACGGCCCGAGGAGAGGTTATAGGCCCGCTTGCCGGTGTCGTAGGCGCATTTGGCGCCCAGGCGCATAAAGCCCTCGATGTGGGTGTCCACCCGCCGGCGGCCGATCTTGTCGCCGCCCGGTTTGGGGAAGAAGGCGGAGCCGAAACGGGCGAGCAGCGGACCCACGACGAGCACGGATCCGCGCAGCTTCGCGCATTTTGCCACGAAGTCGGCGCTGCGGATGTAGAACTCGTTGACGTGGTTCGCCGTGAAGGTGTAAACCCCCTTGTCGACGCGCTCGACGTTCACCCCGATTCCGCGCAGCAGCTCGATGAGGTTCTTGACGTCCAGGATCTCCGGGACATTGGAGATCGTGACCGGTTCGGCGGTGAGAAGTACGGCGCTGATAACCTCCAGGGCCTCGTTTTTCGCGCCCTGGGGGGTGATTTCGCCGTGCAGGCGGTGACCGCCTTCGATGACAAAACTGCTCATATATGATCCACTTCCGGGTGCAGGGTGACGCCGAAGCGCTCCTGTACCCCGTTGACAATTCGTTGTTCGAGGGCGAGGACATCCTCCGGAGAGGCCTCGCCGCTCTGGTTGACCAGCACGAGCGGCTGTTTGGGCCAGACCGCCGCGCCGCCCTGCACCGCCCCTTTGAAGCCGCACTGGTCGATCATCCAGGCGGCCGGCACCTTCACCGTGCCGTCCGGCAGGTCGAAGTGCGGGGCGCTCCCGTCTGGGGAGATGCGCACAAAGTCTTCCCGGCTCACGACCGGGTTCTTGAAGAAACTGCCCGCGCTGCCGATCTCGTCGGGGTCGGGGAGTTTCTGGCGCCGGATGTGGATGATGGCTTCGCGTACCTCCTGGGGCGTGACGCAATCCCGGCCTCCGAGCGCCTCGCGGACCCCCTTGTAGTCCAGCCGGGGGCCGCTTTTGCGCGACAGGCGGAAGAGCACGCTCGTGATGACGTAGCGCCCCTTCATCTCCGGCTGTTTGAAGAGGGAGTCGCGGTAGCCGTAGCGGCATTCCTCGCGGGAGAAACGGACTTTCCTGCGCTCCTGCAGGTCGAAGGCCACCACCCCGGAGAGGATGTCTTTCACCTCCACGCCGTAGGCCCCGATGTTCTGGACGGCCGCGGCGCCCACCTCGCCCGGGATGAGTGAGAGATTCTCGGCGCCCCAGAGGCCGTGGCGGCAGGTCTCGGCGACGAAATGGTCCCACACCACGCCCGCACCCACCATCACCGGGACCTCGTCCAGGCCCATGTCCACGTACTTGATGTACTCGATGTTGGAGTGCAGCACCGTGCCCGGGAAATCCTTGGTGAACAGCAGGTTGCTGCCCGCGCCGATGTGCAGCAGCGGGCGGGGGAGGCGGTCGAAATTGAGCCCCTCCAGTTCTTTCAGCGTCTCGTACTCGACATAGCACGAACAGCGCACCTTCATCCGGAAGGTGTTCTGCGCGGAGAGGTCGTAGTCCAACTGTATCCTCACGGTTGCGGTTCGGTGTAGGTGGAAGACAAGAAGAGTTCGTCCAGCTGCACCTGGTCGATCCGGGACGGGGAGTCGATCATCACGTCGCGGCCCTGGTTGTTCTTCGGGAACGCGATGTAGTCGCGGATCGTCTCCTGCCCGCCGAAGAGGGCGCAGACGCGGTCGAAGCCGAACGCCAGGCCGCCGTGGGGCGGGGCGCCGAACTTGAAGGCGTTGATGATGAAGCCGAACTTGTATTCGGCGTCCTCCTTGCTGATGCC
>JAEEVG010000098.1 GCA_016290835.1 Bacteroidales bacterium
ACCACGTCCACCCGACCTTCAAGCCCGACGGCACGGAGATCGAAATCCAGTCGGCCATGCTCTCCGAGGACGGCCGCTCGATGAACATCTGCATCGTCAAAATGCCGCAGGAACTCATCGACCGTTACAAGAAATAACCATTTCGACAGAAAAAACAATTATGAAAAGATTTTCGACATTTTTGGCGCTTGCGATGATAAGCTTGACCGCCTGTGCCCAGAAGGCCCCCAAGACCATCCAATTGCTGGAGCCCACTTACAACGAAGGATTGACCCTTATGCAAGCCCTCAAAGCTCGCAAGTCTTCATCAGGATTCACGGACAGGGATATTCCCCTCCAGGACTTATCCAACATCCTGTGGGCCTCCGTGGGCGTAAACCGTCCCGATGGCAAGCGGACCTCTCCTACTGGCTCCAACCGGCAGGAAATCGAAGTTTACGCCTTCTTCAAGACAGGCGTTTACTACTACAATTATAAGGACCACACCCTCGAACTGGTAAAAGAGGGCGACTATCGCGCCCTGACCGGGCGGGGTGAGGCGGCATCAGCCGCACTGGATCTGCTTTTCTTTGCCGACACCGATAAGACGACTGGCGAGAACCCCGCAGGCGGCGGTGCTGCCACCGTGTCCTACGTCGATGTGGGCTACGTGTCCCAGAATGTCTATCTGGCCTGTGCGAATGCCGGTATCGGCAGCCGTGCCCGTGGCGGCTGGGATCAGAAGAAACTCGTCGAGACGCTCGGAATCAAGCCCTCGCTGTTCGTTGTGCTTGGCCAGACTGTCGGCTACTGTAACGAATAATTGTCCGTTGATTATGCGTAGAATCACTTTATGCTTTCTCGGAGCGGCCTGCCTGTGGGGCATCGCCGCTTGTTCATCTGCACCTGTAGTGCAGGAGAACCTTACAGAACCCCCGCATCTGGAGCAGCGCGGAGAAGCCACGCAGCTCATCGTCCACGGCAAGCCATTCCTGGCCCTGTCCGGTGAACTCGCCGGCTCCAGCGCCACGAGCGCGCTGTATATGGAACAGTTCTGGCCGGAATTCCGCAAGGCCGGTCTCAACACCCTGCTGGCCACGGTCTACTGGGAGCAGCTGGAGCCCGAGGAGGGCAAGTTTGATTTTACCCGCGTGGACGATCTGATCCGCCAGGCCCGCGCCAACGACATGCACCTCGTCTTCCTGTGGTTCGCTTCCTGGAAGAACGGCATGACCAGCCATATCCCCCTGTGGATGAAAGAGAACCAGCAGAAATACGCCTTGGCCGAGACGGCCGCCGGCAAGTCGGTCTCCATCCTGTCCACCTTCTGCGAAGCCAACCGCGACGCGGATGCCCGCGCCTTCGCGGCGCTGCTGGGCCACATCCGCGAAGTGGATGCCCGCGAGCAGACGGTCATCATGATCCAGATCGAGAACGAAATGGGTCTGCACGGCAACACCCGCGACCACAGTGCCGCGGCGGAGGCTGCCTTCAGCGGGCCCGTGCCCGCGCAGTTGATCGACTATATGGTCGCGAACCGCGACAGGCTGATTCCTGAATTCCGCACGGCCTGGGAGAAAGCCGGCGCCCGCACCTCGGGCAACTGGGAGCAGGTATTCGGCAAGGGCGACTACACCGATGAACTCTTCATGGCCTGGCACTACGCTTCCTACATCGAAAAAGTGGCGGCGGCCGGCAAGGAAGCTTATCCGATTCCGTATTTCGTCAACGCCTGGCTCGTCCAGCCCGAGGACATCCATCCCGGGACCTATCCTTCCGGCGGCCCGCAGGCCCAGAACCACGACGTGTGGCGCTGTGCCGCCCCGCACGTGGACATCCTCGCGCCGGATATGTACCTGGCCGATTTCCCGGGCATCCTGCGCCGCTATATGCGCGGCGGCAATCCCGGTTTCGTCCCCGAGTCCCGCGACGGCCTGAAAGGCGCCTCCAACGCCGCTTTCCTGCTCGGCGAGATGCGCGGTATCGGTTATTCCCCGATGGGCGTGGAGCGGATGCTCCAGCGCGAGAGTTTTGTCCCGTTCGGAGAGTTCTACCGCATTGTCGAACGGATGATGGATACAATCACGGAACACCAGGCCGCCGGCACCATCCGTGCCGCCTGGCTGAACGGCGAGGATCCCACGGCCTCTTACAAGGCGGGAGATTATGTCCCGATCGTCACCACGGAGACGCTCCGGATGGGCGGACAGGACGTCGTGGTCACGCTCAACAGCCCCGTGACCCGTTTCGGCACGAACCCCAACTACTGCGGCTATGCGATGGTGATGCAGGAGTCCGACAATGAGTTTACCGTGGTCGGAGCCAATGTATCCGTGGCCTTCAAACCGGCTGACGGCAAGGGCTTCACGGGCCTGGGCCGCGTGGAAGAGATGGTCTGGGTGGATGGTGCCTGGCAGACTTCCCGCTGGCTCAACGGCGACGACGTCCAGCTCCGCTACGACATCCTACAGTCCATCGACGAAGGATTCTCCAGCCAGGGCCTGCGCTTCTCCGCCGCTTCTCCGCAAGTCATCCGCGTCCGCCTCTACCACTACGACTAGTCTGCAGGATACTCAATAATCAGAGTTTCTTGTAGACCAGGTCGATGGCGGTGTACTGGTGCTCCGCGTTCCAGTGCTCGTGCAGGCCGAGGGGCTCGGAGAGCGGGACACCGTCCTGCTCGGGGTCATAGGTGATGCCGCTGGGCGTGTCGGGGATGGACGCCGCCTCGACCAGATAGAGATCGCAATACGGCAGGCTGTCCACCTCCGGCCATTCGCTGGCCAGCAGGTCCAGGCCCACGGAGTCGATGGCCAGCGGGTCCTGCGAGAGCAGAATCGAGCAGGCCCAGTCGCCATTGAAAGGAGCTTTATTCCATTTCGGCGCGGGAGCGCCGTTGCAGTCGCGTGAGCCGTAGGTGCCGTCGACAAGATACAGGAGCGTCTTGCCGCCCAGGTCCTTGTGACCGATGAAATCCACCTGGCTGCTATACTTGGCGTGGCCCCAGCGTTTGTCCTGGTTCACGCCGTTATGCGAATTGTGGTGCCAGTCCTTGTCCAGCGAGGTGGCGCCGTACCAGTTCTTGCCGGTCAGGGTCACACCCGGGCCTACGTGGATCTTGAGCAAGGCGCTGTTGATCACGTAATCGGCCTCGGCGATGCACTTCGCCAGACCGTATTGCTTCTCCCCGTGACCCGGAGTGAAGGGGATGGCATTCTCCACGAATTCGCATTTCTCCCGACCCTCTTCGCCCACATTATCCACATAGTGCACACGCGGGAAAGCCGCCTTGCAGCGCTGGTAGAGCGCGTCCGTGAGATAACGGCTCGGCTCGCAGACCGTGATATCCTCCTGGCGGACGCGGGCTTTCTTCACGAGGCTCTCCAGCAGGGCGTAGGTTACGTACGGGGAGCTATTGAGTTCTTCGTTGTCCGCGTAGGCGAAGGTATTGTTCATGTTGAGTTTGATCGCGATCCTCTCGCCCTTGCGGTAGGCGTGACTGCCCCGGTCGTGAGCCTTATTAAAAGAGACGAAGAGCTCTTTCCAGGCGCGCCGGACACTCCAGCGGCCGGTAAGGCTGCGCAGGCCGGCGGCTACCATCCGGCGGGCTTTGCGCTGGTCGTTCCAGCGCTCCTCCCACCACAGGCCGGTCTCCCCATCCCAGGTGGCAACACCGGGCGCGTGGATCCAGGCCACGCGGCCCGGGTGCAGGCCCTTGCCGACTCCCATCGGGTTATTGGGAATGTCGTTGTGCAGGCGGGGCGTGCCGTCGGCGTGGCGGGGTCGCAGGACGTCCACGCCGCGCGCCGCATCCGGTTCGCTGACGATGTCGAGGTAGGTGCAGGGGCCGAGGTCGGGATTCTTCCACTGCGAGACCTGCCAGACGATCTGCTTGTCGGGGGTGATCTCAAAGAACTGCACACTGCCCGCCCAGGTCTTCTCCGGCTGGCCCGCCACCCAGTTGCAGATCAGCGTGTTGC
>JAEEVG010000050.1 GCA_016290835.1 Bacteroidales bacterium
CCCCACGCTTTCGTGCCTCAGCGTCAATGACGGATTCGTGAGATGCCTTCGCAATCGGTGTTCTGAGTAATATCTATGCATTTCACCGCTACACTACTCATTCCTCCCACGGCATCCGTATTCCAGCTCGGAAGTATCAAAGGCAGTTCCGGCGTTAAGCGCCGGGCTTTCACCCCTGACTTTCCGAACAGCCTACGCACCCTTTAAACCCAATAAATCCGGATAACGCTTGCATCCTCCGTATTACCGCGGCTGCTGGCACGGAGTTAGCCGATGCTTATTCGTGATGTACTCTCATCGTGCTACACGTAGCACTTATTGCTCCACCACAAAAGAAGTTTACGACCCATAGGGCCTCAATCCTTCACGCGGCATGGCTGGTTCAGGCTTCCGCCCATTGACCAATATTCCTCACTGCTGCCTCCCGTAGGAGTCTGGACCGTGTCTCAGTTCCAGTGTGGGGGACCTTCCTCTCAGAACCCCTAGACATCGTCGCCTCGGTGTGCCGTTACCACGCCGACTAGCTAATGTCTCGCGAGCCTATCCGTATCCGACGAATCTTTCAAACAAAGGTCAGGCGGCCTCTGTTGTTATGGGAAATTAGACGGCGTTTCCACCGCTTATGCCCCGGATACGGGCAAGTTGCTCACGCGTTACGCACCCTTTTGCCGGTCGCCGGCAGAGTATTGCTACTCCCCGCTGCCCCTCGACTTGCATGTGTTAAGCCTGCCGCTAGCGTTCATCCTGAGCCAGGATCAAACTCTTCTTTGTATATTCTTATACTACTCAGTTCTCTCCTGACACTCTATCAATTTCCAAAGAAATCAACGCTCTCGATTCTTAGTTTCTCGGTACTTGCTTGTACTTATCTTTTCAGTCTTTTCAATGATCTAAAAAATTTGGCGTAAAAAAACCAGCCTCTTCGGCTGATGGCCAACCCCTCTCTTGCGATTGGGATTGCAAAGGTAGACACTTTTTTTGTATTCGCAAACTTTTTTAAAAAATTTTTGAACTTTTTTTACCTCCCTTTTTTCACTATCTTTGCATACGACCAAGTAAACCGTTGATCCTTATGAAGAAAGCCGGAATCAGTATCTTCTTATTTATTTTACTCACCTGCGCCCTGTCCGCCCAGGAACGGGGTTCCCTGCTCTTCCACCTGTCCGGAGAAGAGGGCGTCGTGGCCGATTTCGCCCGCGGAGGCGGCGAACCCACCTACCTCAGCCAGATCTCATCCATAGACGACGGCGTGCAGGGCAAGGCCCTGCGCTGCGGCTACCGCCAGCTGCTGACCTGGCGTGCCCCGGGCAACATCTACGCCCGCGAGGGCACCCTCGCCTTCTTCTGGCGCAGCGGCGAACTGCCTTTCACACCCACGGAGTTCCCCATCTGGCGTGTCTCTTTCGCGGACCACAGCAGCTGGGACATGACCTGGATGCGCATCGACTACAACGGCCACGGCTTCGACGCCTTCGTCACTGATAATAATCTTGCGCGCATACGCGTGAGCACTACCGTCGATCCCCTGCCGGCGCAGGAGGAATGGATCCACTTCGCCTTCAGCTGGGACGAGACCCGCGGGGTCCGCTTCTATATCAACGGCCGCGAGGCCGCCCGGCGCGACACCACCGTCACCCTCAACACCGGCCTCGACCAGTTCGGACCCCATTCCCGCATCATCAGCCCCTACAAGGTGCAAAGCATGTACAATATGCAGCGCGGCGGCGACATCGACGAGATCTTCATTTATGATAAAATGCTCGACGCGAGCGAAATCGCCCAGCTCGCACAGGGCGGACTCCCGGAGCCCGGGCCCTCCCGCCCGGCCGCCGCGGCAGACGCCTGGCGCCACTTCTATGGCTTCGACGGCGGCACGCCGCCCCTGCTCGAGAACGAGCACACCGCCGTGCGCAAACTCGGCATCCTGGATATCTACGACCTCAAGCGCTGGTATTGGAAGGCCGGAGACGGCATCCGCGAGACCACCTGGCCGGGGGTCTACAACCGCTCCCGCATCGAGGGACGCAACGACTACTTCCAGCTCCCCGACTGGGACTGCTACTACGACTCCGGGAAAAATGTCCGCTTCCAACTGCCCGACGAGCCCTGGAACTACGTGGAGATCACCGGCGGCGCCTTCGGCACCCTCGGAGTTTCGGCGGATCCCGAAGGCACGCATCCCGAGGCCCTCGCCCGCAAGGAGCGCGGTACCCAGCGCAGCTTCCACCGCCTCTCCGGCACCCGCAGCGGCGGGACCCTCACCTTCGCCAATGACCTCCAGGAAACCCCTATCCAGGAATTGAATGCCTTCTATATCCGGGAAGGAGACGCCCCCGAGGGCATCGCCCGGATCGAATACGCGCCCGCCCGCTTCGAGGATTTCCGCGATCCGGCGCTCGGCGCCATCCGGGACTACATCCTGGGCCGGCACCGCGCGGGAGAACGGCAGCTGATGCTGGCCCTGCCCGCCGGCAGCGGCACCCAGCCCCTGGAAGCGGCCGCCCCCGGGGACGATCCCATCGTGCACATCGTCATCCCCTCCGACACCCGTGACCTCGACCGGCGGGTGCCCCTGCGCCCCGGCGCACCCGCTGCACGCGTGCGCGCCGCCTCCTGGGAACAGATGCGCGGCGGCCTGGACGGGATCCGCATCCAGCTTCCCGCCCTGAGCGCCTCCCTGGCCGGGAGTGACGGGCGCATCGCCCTGAACATCCAGGTCAAGGACCCGATCTGGTCCCTTCGCGACATGCTGGACTTCTCGTTCAGCGTCCCGCCCGGGCAGGAACGCAGTCTCTGGCTGGACCTGCGCGACCGCATTCTCCCGGAGGGGAAACCCCTCTACCTGACCCTTTCGGGCGCCCAGCCCGGACTCAGCCCCGCCAGCCTCGCCGGGATGCGCATCTCGTTGATTTTCAAACCCTATGAAGAGGCGCGCAAGGAGCACATCGCCGACCGGCTCACCCAGGTGCGCGACACCTATGCAATGACCTGCGAGGAGAACTCCAGCAGCCGCCGGCAGGACAAGTTCAACCAGCTGGACGGCGACATGCGCGACCTGCTGCGCGTCGATCCCGGCAACCGCATCGGCCGCTCCTATTGGAGCCTCTTCTACGGCGAGCAGGCAGGCCCGGAATACGAAGAACCGCAAGCCCCGGCCGGCGTGCCGGAATGGGCCTGGCTCCAGCTCTGCCTGCTGCGGGAGTACCGCCACATCCTCGCGTGGTACCTCAACAACCGGATGATCGAGAACGGCGAACTCGGCGGCGGCATCTCCGACGACACCGACTACACCAACTACTACCCCGGATTCCACGCGATCGGCATCCTGCCCGACCGTCTGCAGGACGGCTTGGCGCGCCTGCTCCAGGCGGCCTATGACCAGGGAATGCTGACGAACGGGATGAGCACCATCCAGACCGACGGCCTGCACACCTACGAAGAGGGCGTCAACGCCCTCGTGCAGATGAACATCATCGACGCCGGCAACCCCCGCCTCGCCGAACGCCTGATGGAGAGCGCCCGCTCCTACCGCGACCGCGTCTTCGCCGTCAACGAACAGGGCCACACCCACGTCCGTTCCGACTACTTCAGCGCCACCAAGATGGCGCGCGAAGGCGTCTGGGTCTGGACCACCAATCGCAGCTACTTCCACACCGCTCCCGGCCTGCTGCTCGGCACCCTCTACGCCAACCCCGGCGCCCGGGCCTACATCATCCGTTTCATGGATTCGATGCTCGCCCACGCGCGCCCGGACGCCCAGGGCCGCCTGCAGATGCCCGAGGAGGTCAATTTCCTGACCGACGAGGTGCGCTCCTGGGGCTTCAATAACTCGATGCCGCCCCTGTGGGGCTGCTACCAGTGGACCGGCGAGCAGAAATACCTCACCCCCATCCGCGACTCCCGCTGGATCCTCTCCTTCCGGGACGATGAAGACCAGGTCGCCCAGTACCGGCGCGACCTCAAGAACTTGATCATCAAGGAGTTCATCTACACCGAAGGGAGCATCTGGACCGATCGGGTGCAGTTCCCGCACGACGCCATCCAGGTGGCGCGCCTGGGCGCTCCCGCCATGAACCGCCTCTCCCACTACGCTCCTACCAACGCCGTGGCGTGGCGCTTCGAGCGGGAAGAATCCGCCACCAACGTGGCCATCCATGTCACCCGCCACAGCGACAGCGCCCTCGACATCCGCTTCTTCAACACCGAGTCGCGCCCCGTCCGCGTGACGATGCTGGGCCGCGAGGCCCGCATCGGGACCTGGACCCTCGTGCGCGGGCAGGACCGTCCGGAAAAAGTCACCTTCGGGCGCTCCCGCAGCATCGACCTGACCATCCCCGCGGGCCGGGAATACACCATCTCCCTACAGCTGGACACCCCGGCTGCGGACGAAGCCACCCTGCCCGAACTGGGCATCGGGACCGAAGATGTCGTCCGGAGTGGCGATGCGCTGGAGCTGACCCTGCACAACCTGGGCGGCTGCCCCACTCCGCCGATGGACGTGGCCCTCGTGGACAAACGGGGCAAGGTGCTCGTCCGGAGCGTCTGCCCCGCCGTGCCGGCTCCCCTCGACCTGCTGCCCAAGACTGCCCGGGTGCGCCTGCAGCTCCCGGCCGGGCAGGACCTGCGCGGATGCCGGGTGGTCATCGACCCGGACGACCGTGTCTGTGAACTTTACGAAACCAACAATAGCATCTCCCTATGAGAAACCGCCTCTGCTTGCTGCTCCTGCTCACCCTCGCCGGCCCCCTCGCCGCGCAGGAAAATGACGCCCTGCTCTTCCACCTCTCCGCCGAACGCGGAGCCACGGCCGATTTCGCCCGCGGACCGGGCGGACCGAATTTCCTCGCCAACGTGAGCGTCATCCCGGACGGCGCCGCGGGCAAGGCCCTGCATTGCGGCTTCCGACAATTGCTGGCCTGGCACGCCCCGGGCAACATCTACGCCCGCGAGGGCACCCTCGCCTTCTTCTGGCGCAGCGGCGAACCCTTCACCCCCACGGAGTTCCCCATCTGGCGTGTCTCCTTCGCCGACCACACCAGCTGGGACATGGTCTGGCTGCGCATCGACTACAACGGCCACGGCTTCGACGCCTTCGTCACCGATAATAATCTTGCGCGCATACGCGTGAGCACCACCGTCGATCCCCTTCCGGCCCCCAATAAATGGACCCACCTCGCCCTCAGCTGGGACGAGACCCGCGGGATCCGTTTCTATATCAATGGCCGCGAGGCCGCCCGGCGCGATACCACCGTCACCCTCAACACCGGCCTCGACCAGTTCGGTCCCCACTCCCGCATCATCAGCCCCTACCAGGTCCAGAGCGCGTACAACATGCAGCGCGGCGGCGATATCGACGAGGTCCGCATCTACGGTAAAATGCTCTCCGATGGTGAAATAGCCCAGCTCGCCCGGGGCGGAGCGCCCCGCACGCAGGCCTCGGGCGTCCAATTCGCGGATGCCGACGAACAAAAGGCCTGGCGGCGTTTCTACGGTTTCGACGGGGACACCCCGCCTCTGCTCGAAGACGAGCACACCACCGTGCGCAAACTGGGCATCCTGGATATCTACGACCTCAAGCGCTGGTATTGGAAGGCCGGAGACGGTATCCGCGAGACCACCTGGCCCGGCGTTTACAACCGCTCCCGCATCGAGGGGCGCAACGACTATTTCCAACTTCCCGACTGGGATTGCTATTCCACTTCCGGCCTGAATGTCCGTTTCCAACTGCCCGACGAGCCTTGGAACTACGTGGAAATCACCGGCGGGGCCTTCGGCACCCTCGGCGTCTCGGAAAGCCCCGAAGGCACGGACCCCGAGACCCTCGGCCGAAAGGAGCGGGGCACCCAGCGCACCTTCCACCGCCTCGGCGATGCCCGCAGCGGCGGGACCCTCACCTTCGCCAACGATCTCCAGGAGACCCCCATCCAGGAACTGAACACCTTCTATGTCCACGAAGGCGACGCACCCGCGGGGCGTTTCCGCCTGGACTACACCCTGGATGATTTCGACAACCGGAACCACCCCGCGCTCACGCAGATCGAGGACTACGTCCGCGGACGTTTCCTGCCGGGCGAAAGGCGGATGCTGCTCGCCCAGCCCGCGACCCGGCGCAGCTATGACAATCCGATGGACTACGACCGCAAGTCCGCAGCCGGCGCTTCCGGCGGCGGCAAACCCATCGTACACATCGTCATCCCCTGCGACTTCCGCGACCTGGACATCAACGTGCCGCTCAACGTGGCGACGGCCCCGACGGAGTTCGGAGAATTCGGAGTCTCGTGGCGCTCCAACGTCCGCTCCTGGTCATGGATCGGCCTGCACGCAGGTCTGGACGGCATCCGCATCCAGCTCCCCGCCCTGGGCGCCGAGCTGGCCGGAAACGACGGTCTAATCCCCCTCAACCTCCAGGTCAAGGACCCGATCTGGCCCTTGCGCGACATGCTGGACTTCTCCTTCAGCGTCCGCCCCGGCCAGGAGCGCAGCCTCTGGCTGGACCTGCGCGACCGCATCCTCCCGGAGGGGCAGCCCCTCTACCTGACACTCGCCGGTGCGGGTGCGGATTTCAATCCGGCCCAGCTCAAACAGATCCGCATCGAACTGGTATTCAAAGACTATGATGAGGCCAAGGCGGAGCACGTCGCCGACCGTTTCACCCAGGTGCGCGACACCTATGCGATGCTCTGCGAGGAAAATACGACCAGCCGGCGCCTGAGCAAATACCGCCAGATCGAAGGCGACCTGCGGGATCTGCTCAAGGTGGATCCCGAGCACCGCATCGGCCTCAAATACTGGCACATCTACAACAGCGAGCAGCCGCTCCCCTACACCGAGCCCGTCGCGCCCCGGGGTGTGCCCGAATGGGCCTTCCTCCAGCTGAAGTTGCTGCAGAAATACCGCGAGGTCTTCGAGTGGTTCATCGACCGGCGCCAGATCGAGAACGGCGAATTCGGCGGCGGCATCTCCGACGACACTGACCTGACCAACCACTTCCCCGGCCTGATCCACCTCGGCGTGCTGCCGGAGAAATTCTCCGAAAGCCTGCACCGCTTCATGGAAGCGGTCTATGCCGAAGGGACGCTCACGGGCGGGATGAGCACCATCATGTCGGACGGCCTGCATACCTACGAAGAAGGCGCCAACACCGTGGTCCAGGTCAACACTGTCGAATACGGCAACCCCGTCCAGGTCGAGCGCCTGATGGAGAGCGCCCGCAGCGTGCGGGACCACCTGCTCGGGACCACCCCGGGCGGGCACCTGCATTTCCGCTCGGACTACTTCAGCGCCACCAAGATCGCCGAATCCGAACCCTGGACCTGGTCCTCCTACCGCGAATTCTACCACACCGGCCCCGGCCTGCTGCTGGGAGACGCCTACGGCAATCCAGCCGCCCGCGAATACCTCCTCCACCTCGCCGAGTCCACCCTAGCCCACGCCCGGAAGGACGCCCAGGGCCGCATCCAACTCCCCAACGAGATCAACTTCCTCACGGACGAAGCCCGCTCCTGGGGCGGCTCCTTCGCCCTGCCGATGATGTGGTACGCCTGGCGATGGACCGGGGAGCAGAAGTACCTCGACGCCCTGGCCAACTCGCAGTGGGATCACCGCGACTACACCCCGGAATCGCTCGCGACCCAGATCCGGCAGGACCTGCGGACCATCGACGCCCGGGAATTCATCATGACCGAAGGCAGCCTCTGGACCGACCGTATCGGCTTCCCCTGCGAGACCATCCAGTACAGCCGTCTGGGCGGAATTGCGATGACCCGCAGCCAGAACCTCGTGCCGAGCAACCCGATCCGCTGGCATTTCCGCCGCGACGGCGATGCCGAAAAGCTGGCCATCCTGGTCCACAACCACGCCCCCGGCGAACTTGAAATCGAGTTCTTCAACACCGCCGGCCGGGCCGTCCGCGCCACCCTGGAAGGCGTCGAGATCCCCGGTGGGCAGTGGACGCTCACACTGCCGGGCGGCCGCACACGCAGCGTTGAATTCGGCCGCGCCCGGAGCATCGACCTGCGCATCCCGCGCAAGGGCAGCACCCTGACACTCAAACTGGACTCCGCCCCCGAAGACTACGCCCTGCGGCCGGAACTCGGCATCGGGCCGGAAGACCTCGATCCGGGTCCCGACGGCCTCGCCGTGACGGTCCACAACCTCGGCGGCGTGCCAGTAGGGCCCGTCACCGTGGCCCTGACGGACAGTCGCGGACGTATCCTCTCACAAACAGAAACCCCGGCCATCCCGGCACCGGTCGATCTGGTGCCCAAGACTGCCAGGGTTGTCCTGCAGGTCCCGGAGGGTTGCAAACTAGACGCCTGCCACGTCGTCCTCAACCCCGGGAAGGAGTCGGAAGAGATTTTCCCGGAGAACAATACCCTCTCCCCCGGGCTCATCCGCTGATTACGCGCGTCCCATTCTTAAGCGCCGCCCTCCATTCGGAAGGCGGCGCTTTAAATATTTTATTATCTATCAATATTTTTATTTTTCATCGCACCTATCTACCGTTTATTTAATAAGAATTTACAGTTTTTTATCATACATTTCTGAAGAAGATTTAGTAATTTCGCGTAGGGAAAAACCCCAATACTATCGTTTAACCATTATTATTATGCCTAAAACACTTCTTTTGTTTCTAAGGAGGATTGCATCCGTATTCCTCCTTATCGGAATCTGTGCATCATCGTATGCGCAGCAAAGAGTGACAGGAAAGGTCGTCGACCCCGCCGGTGATCCCATCATCGGCGCAGGTGTCATGGTGGCCGGCACCACCATCGGTGTCGTCACGGACATCAACGGCAACTTTTCCATTTCCGCTCCTTCTCGTTCCAGCCTCGTCGTATCCTGCATGGGATATCTCGAGCAGACCGTTTCCATCGTTCCGGGGCAGAATGCTTACACGATTGTCCTGAATGAAGATTCTATGCTCCTGGACGAGGCCGTCGCCATCGGCTACGGTAATCTTCCGAAACGCTCCGTCACGACCGCGGTTTCGACCGTGAAAGCCGAGCGGATCGAGAAGATGCCTGTCGGCTCGCTCGGTGAGACCCTCTACGGCCAGCTCCCGGGCCTGTACATCCTGCAAAGCGACGGTCAGCCGGGTGCGAATGTGACCATGCGCATCCGCGGTACCGGTTCCCTGACGGCCTCGAGCGACCCGCTCTTCGTGATTGACGGGTTCCCGACCAATAATGCATCGCTGTTCTCCAGCCTCTCCGCGGAGGATATTGCGGATGTGACCATCCTCAAAGACGCCGCCTCCGCCGCCATCTACGGCTCGCGCGCCGGTAACGGCGTCGTGCTGGTCACCACCAAGAAGAGCCTCCAGGGCGCACCTAAGGTGTCCTTTACTTTCCAGGGCGGTATCTCCCAGCCGCAGCGCTACATCGACGTGCTCAATGCCGCCGAGTTCGCCCAGATGATCAAGGATGCGCGCGCCGCCAACGGCATGCCCGCCCTGGCCATCCTCGACAACCCCAGCCAATGGCACGAGACCAACTGGCAGAAGGAGTTCTTCCGCACAGCGCCCTTCCAACGCTACAATGTCTCCGTCCGGGGCACCAACAATGCCGTCCGCTACTCCATCTCGGCCCAATACCAGGACCAGCAGGGTATCGTCCAGAACTCCTTCAACAAACGCATCGGTGTCAAGGGTGACATCCAGGTCGACATTAACAAATACATCACCGCCGGACTGAGCCTGGCCCCGACCTACTCGATCCAGCGCCGTCAGAACACGGCCGGCGGCAATACAACCTACACCACCGGTACCATTGCCGAAGCCGTCACCTTCCCGCCCATCTACAGCCCCTATGTGGAGAACGGCGACTATTTCCAGATCATGCAGCACGCCGTGGGAACGGATTTCAACTCCGAGCTCCGCAACCCGCTGAGCAAGCTGCTGGAAGTCAACGATGACTACAACACCCTCCAAACGCTGGCGAACGCTTTCGTGCAGGTCACGCCCATCGACGGGCTCGTGGTCAAGTCCGAGTTCAACGTGACCCTGACGAACCTGAAACACGAGTACTACCGCAGCCCGTTCAGCCCGGGTTCTTCGAGCATGGGCAACAAGTCGAACCCCAACCTGCTCGCCATCGACGCCTACCGTGGCGCCGGGTTCAACTACAACTGGTATTGGTCCTCCACGGCCACCTACACCAAGAACTTCGGACTCCACAAACTGATCGCACTGCTCGGTTACGACCTTGCCTACTACAGCAACTACTATGTCCAGCAGGACGACCGCACGGACGCCAACTACCCCGTGGCCTACGGCAACTACAACATCAAGAATGTCAACGGTGCCTACATCTGGACCGGCTCCTCCACCAACACGGAGTATGACTTCGACGCCATGTTCGCCCGTCTGAACTACGACTACAACAACAAGTACCTCCTCTCCGCCTCCATCCGCCGCGACCGTTCCTCCAAATTCGGCCCCGACAACAAGGCCGGTGTGTTCTGGTCCGTGTCCGGCGCCTGGAACATTGCCGAAGAGCCCTTCGTGAAGCGGATCGACTGGCTTGATGTCGCCAAGATCCGCGCCAGCTACGGTGTGACCGGCAACGACAACATCGGCAGCTACTACGCCTGGACCTCCACCCTCAACACCTCCACCTATACCTTCGGTGGCTCTGCCGTCACCGGCTACTATCCTTCCGGATATTCCAACCGGAGTCTCGGCTGGGAGACCAACAAGCAGGTGGACGTGGGTCTGGACTTCGGCTTCTTCAAGAAACTCTCCCTGACCATCGACTGGTACCGCCGTGTGAGCGACGCTGTGCTCTCCGCCTCCATCCCCAACCTCAACGGTAAGAGCAGCACAGTCACGATGAACGCCGGCAGCATCCTCAACCACGGTCTCGAGATCGCCATCAGCGCTCCGATCATCGACCGCGAATTCAAGTGGATGTCCACGTTCAACATCGCTTTCAACCGCAACAAACTCCTCTCCCTCGCCACAGGCAACGACTATTATGGCAGCGTGTCCGGCATGGTCCGCAACTATGTGGGCCGTCCGCTCGGTGATATGTACCTCTATGTCAATGACGGCGTCTTCATCGATGCAGACGACGTGGCCAAGTCCGCCAAGTTCATGGGCATGGGCAGCCCGGGCGACCTCAAATACGCCGACACCAACAATGACGGCGTAGTCAACACCGACGATATGGTCTTCTGCGGCAACAACATGCCGAAGTTCAATGCCGGGTGGATGAACACCTTCACCTGGAGGAACTGGGACCTCGCCCTCAACTTCGACGGGCAGTACGGCGGACTCATGTATTGGGGCTTCGGCTATGCCGCCGGTCTGAACCGCCATATGGAGAATGCCTTCGCCATCTATTCCCGGAACCGCTGGCGTAGTCCTTCCGAGCCGGGTGACGGCATCTCCCAGCGCGCCGGTTCCTCCAACGTGATGCTCGCCCTGTTCAGCCAGACTCGTTATCTCTTCAAGTCCGACTACCTCAAACTCCGCAACATCACCCTCGGCTACACCCTTCCCAAGCAAGTCTGCAAGGCGGTCGGCCTGAGCGCCGTCCGCTTCAGCGCCAACGCCCAGAACCTCTTCTCGCTGGATGAGTATCCCGGATACTCCATCGAGGCCGGCGGCATGGGCGGTGCAACGGGCGGAACGGACGGCGGCACCTATCCTGCCGTGCGTACGATCACCTTCGGTATCAATATCAACTTCTAAATGGACCCTGCGATGAAAAAATATATTGCCATTCTTTTTGTCGTTCTGTTCTCCCTGGTTTCCTGCAAAAACTCCTTCTTCGATCTGTATCCTACGGACCAGATGACAGCGGAGAACTATATGAACGATGTGGAGGAGGTCAATACCGTGCTGACTGCCGCCTATTCCGCCCTGAAAGGGGACTTCGGCGATGCCATCGTCTATATCGGCGACCTGCCCACAGACAACGCTTTCGACTACAAGGTGAACAACTGGTCCGACGGCATCCAGCTGCACGAATCCAGCGTCACCTCCCAAAACGGCGTATTCAGCAAGCTCTGGTACGCCTGCTATCAGATCATCAACCGCTGCTGCATGGTGGAAGAGGCGATGGACAAGCTCGGTGTCACCGGCTCGACCTACAACGACATCGTGGGCCAGGCGAAGTTCCTGCGCGCCTATACCTACTATGTGATGGTCCGCGTATGGGGCGACGTCCCCCTCGTCAAGGAGGACATCAAGAACTACATGGACGTCTTCGAGTATGGCCGTACGCCCAAGGCGGAGGTCTATGCCTACATCGTTTCCGAGCTGAGTGCCGCCGTCTCGATGCTGCCCGATTTCCGCTATGGCGGGGAGAAGGGACGCGTCACGGCCACGGCCTGCAACGCCATCCTCGGTGATGTCTACCTGACCCAGGGCGACTATACCAAGGCCAAAGAATATTTCCAGAAGGTGATGGCGAAGGAGGGCGCAGACCTGGGCCTGCTCGACGACTATGCCAAGATCTTCGACTCCAACAACGTGAACAACAAGGAGATCATTTTCTCCATCCAATACGCGCACAACCAGACCCCCATCCAGCGCAACTACCTCGGCCCCTCCACCTTGGGTAACATCCAGGGCATCTTCATCGATCCGATCGGTGACGGCCGGAGCAAGATCTTCGGTATCAACTCCATCATGATGACCCACGAACTCGAGTCCAAGTTCGTCCCGGGTGACAAGCGCCGCAGCGTCGTCTACACCAAATGCATCTCGCCCGACTACAATTGCTCCATCCCGATGACGCTCAAGTACTTCGACTACCAGAACATCGAGGACGGCAACGAAGGCTACATGCCCGACAGCGGCTGCCACACCATCATCAGCCGTTACTCGGACATCATCCTCAAATATGCCGAATGCCTCGCCAACGAGGGCAATCTCACCGAGGCGATCAAGCAGTTGGCTCGGATCCGCACGCGGGCCGGCCTGGAGACCAACGTCCCTGCGGACAAGGCCAAGGTACTGGAAGCCATCGCCGACGAGCGGCAGCTCGAGCTCTGCATCGAAGGCCACCGGTGGTTCGACCTGGTCAGGACCGGGAAGCTGCTCAGCACGATGACCACCTTCTACAGCCGGGTCAATGCGCCTGCCGTGCATGCCACCATCCTCCAGTTCGAGTACGGCGACAACACCGCCATCGACGAACACGAACTGCTCTACCCCATCCCGTACGCCCAGGTCGAGCTCAACCCCACGAAGCTCCCCCAGAACCCCGGTTATTAATCGGAAGGTACGGACATAACGAAATCAAGGTCACCCGGCGAGGGTGACCTTGATTGTTTTATCCGGAGGAGAAACCGGCTACATCATGCCGCCTCCCGGCATCGCCGGAGCAGCGGGAGTAGGTTCGGGGATGTCCACGATGCCGCACTCGGTGGTCAGGAACATACCGGCCACGGAGGCAGCGTTCTCGAGAGCCACGCGGGCGACCTTGGTCGGGTCGATCACGCCGGCGTCATACATGTGCACATACTCGCCGGTGCGTGCATTGTAGCCGAAGTCGGCCTTGCCCTCCTTGACTTTCTGCACGACCACGGCGCCGTCCACGCCCGCGTTGATCGCGATCTGGCGCAGCGGCTCCTCGATGGCGCGGGAGACGATGTGGATACCGGTGGTCTCGTCCTCATTCTCGCCCTTCAGAGAGTCGAGGGCCTCGATGGCACGCACGTAGGCCACGCCGCCGCCCGGGAGGTACCCCTCCTCGACTGCGGCACGGGTCGCGTTGAGGGCATCCTCCACGCGGTCCTTCTTCTCCTTCATCTCCACCTCGGTGGTCGCGCCGACATAGAGCACGGCCACGCCGCCGCCCAGTTTGCCCAAGCGCTCCATCAGCTTCTCCTTGTCGTAGTCGGAGGTGCTGACTTCGATCTGCCTGCGGATGGACTCCACGCGCTCGGCGATCGCTTCATTGCTGCCGGCGCCGCCCACAATGGTGGTGTTCTCCTTGGTGATGGTCACCTTCTCGGCGCGGCCGAGCAGGTCCGGGGTAGCGCTTTCCAGGCTGAAACCGCGCTCCTCAGACACCACGGTGGCACCCGTCAGGATGGCGATATCCTGAAGCATCTCCTTACGGCGGTCGCCGAAGCCCGGGGCCTTGACGGCGGCGATCTTAAGCGCGCCGCGCAACTTGTTGACCACGAGCGTGGTCAGGGCCTCGCCGTCCACGTCCTCGGCGATGATCAGCAGCTCGCGGGCCTCGCGGGCGACGGGCTCGAGGATCGGGAGGAGGTCCTTCATCGCGGAGATCTTCTTGTCGGTGACCAGGATATAGGGATCGGAGAGCTCGGCCTCCATCTTGTCGCCGTTGGTCATGAAATAGGGGCTGATGTAGCCGCGGTCGAACTGCATTCCTTCGACCACCTTCACCTCGGTGTCGGTGCCCTTGGCCTCCTCGACGGTGATCACGCCGTCGCGGCCCACCTTGGACATCGCATCGGCGATGAGTTTGCCGATGTTGCCGTCGTTGTTGGCGGACACGGTGCCGACCTGCTCAACCTTGGAGTAGTCGCTGCCCACCTCCTGGCTCTGCGCCCTGAGGTTGCCGACCACGGCGGCGACAGCCTTGTCGATGCCGCGCTTGAGATCCATCGGGTTGGCGCCGGCGGTCACGTTCTTGATGCCGACATTGATGATCGCCTGGGCGAGGACGGTGGCGGTGGTGGTGCCGTCGCCGGCCTGTTCGTTGGTCTTGGAGGCAACCTCCTTGACCATCTGGGCGCCCATATTCTCGAAACGGTCCTCCAGCTCGACCTCCTTGGCCACGGTCACGCCGTCCTTGGTCACCTGGGGTGCACCGAATTTCTTGTCAATCACTACATTGCGACCCTTCGGTCCGAGGGTCACCTTCACGGCGTCAGCCAATGCGTCCGCACCGGACTTCATCTTGGAGCGGACATCCACGTCGAATTTGATTTCCTTTGCCATAATTACAGGATTGCTAAAATGTCAGACTGCTTCACGATAAGATACTTTTTGTCCTCCACCGTCACCTCGGTGCCAGCATATTTGCCGTACAGGACCTGGTCGCCGGGCTTGACTTCCATCGGCTCATCTTTTTTGCCGGGGCCGGCGGCGAGAACGGTGCCTTGCTGGGGTTTCTCTTTCGCTGTGTCGGGGATGTAGATACCCGAAGCCGTCTTGGTCTGGGCCTCCTTGGGCTCGATCAGGACTCTGTCTGCTAAAGGTTTGATCATGATGATATGTGTTTAAATTGTATGCTTGCCTGCCGCGGACGAGCCGTGGCGGAGGGTATGAAATCAATGTCCGTGCCAATGACATTTTGTCATTCGCATCGGATAATCGTAAATTATTGCTACATTTGTTAGACACCATTAACCGTATTCCATCAGCTTTATCCAGATGAAGCAAATCCTTACCCTGCTGGCTTGTTCCCTGATGCTGCTCCAACCAGCTTGGGGTCAGCCCTTTAGCGGAGAACGGCTGGACCGCGGATTCGTGGGCCGGCCCGTCGAGAGGGGTTTCTACCTGAGCTGGCGCATGCTCCCCGCAGACGCCGCCGACCTCGCATTCGACCTCTACCGCTCCACCGACGGCGGTCAAGCCGTCAAACTCAATGACAGCCCCATCCTGCGCACCTCCGACTTCGTCGACACCGGAGCCGACCTCGCACGGGACAACCGCTGGAGCCTCCGCAGCCGCGGGCGCGAGCTCGCCTCCTGGAGCCGCACCGGCGGACAGGCGGCCCTCCCCTACCTGGCCATCCCGCTGGATCCACCTGAAGCGCGGAAAACCTTCGGCACCGACGAGACCTACACTTTCTCGGCCAACGACGCCAGCGTGGGCGATCTAGACGGCGACGGCCAATACGAGATCATCCTCAAGTGGGAGCCCTCCAACCGCAAACTTCCCCCCAACCGGGGCTACGCCGGCAACACCCTGATCGACGCCTACAAACTGGACGGCACCCGCCTCTGGCGCATCGACCTGGGCCACAACATCCGCTCCGGCCCGCCCACCACGCAGTTCCTGGTCGCCGACTTCGACGGGGACGGCCGCGCCGAACTATGCTGCAAGACCGCCGACGGTACCATCGACGGCACCGGCAAACCCATCGGCGATCCCACCCTGGACAACCGCGTGGGCGACGAGGCGGATCCCGCCTTCGGCAAAGTTCTGCTCGGCCGGGAATACGTGACCGTCTTCGACGGCCGCACCGGGGCGGCGCTCGCCACGGAAGAATATATCCCCGTCCGCTACCCGCTCGACAGCTGGGGCGGCTGGGGCGGCAACGGAGGCACCGACAACCTCGGCGAACGCGCGGACCGCTTCAGCGCCGGAGTCGGTTGTTTCGACGGCAAGACCCCCTCGCCCTTCTTCGTCCGCGGCTGGTACGGGCGGACCGTCGTGGCCGCCTGGACCTTCACCAATGGTAAACTGCAGCCCCTCTGGACCTTCGACAGCAGCGAACGGCGCTGGGCCGGCTACTCCGGAATGGGCAACCACAGCGTGACCGTGGGCGATTTCGACGGCGACGGCTTCGATGAAGTCTGCGTCGGCGCGATGATCGTCGACCACAACGGCGAAGGCCTGCTCACCACCAAACTCCGCCACGGCGACGCCCTGCACGCCGGAGACCTCGTGCCCTCGCGGCCGGGCCTGGAAGTGTTCGGTGTCCACGAGAACGAAGAGAACACCATCCAGTTCGGCACCCCCGGCATGGCCGTCTACGACGCCCGTACCGGTGAAATCCTCTGGAGCGCCGAGCCCGGGGCCGATATCGGCCGCGGCGTGGCGGCGGACATCGATCCGCGTTTCGAAGGGGCCGAATGCTGGGGCGGCGGCACCCGGGGCCTGCGCAGTTGCGCGACCGGGGAGATCCTCACCAACACCGTCCCTTCCTCCACCAATTTCATCATCTACTGGGACGCCGACCCCTATTCCGAACTCCTGGACCGCACCACCATCAGCAAATGGAACTGGGAAACCGGCCGCTCGGATGTCCTGCTGCAGGGTGAAGGCGTGGTGGCGTGCAACGGCTCCAAGGCCACGCCCTGCGTGTCCGCCGACCTGCTCGGCGACTGGCGCGAGGAGGTGGTCTGGGCCACACCCGACAACCGCGAACTCCGCATCTACCTGACCGACATCCCGGCTGAGAACCGCATGCCCACGCTGATGAGCGACCGGATGTACCGCATGGCCATCGCCTGGCAGAACGTCGCCTATAACCAGCCGCCCCACCCCAGCTTCGACATGGTGAAGCGTTTCGAAGAAATCCGTCAGAACCAAAAACCGGCCGCCCGATGAAAAAGATTCTCCTCTGCATCCTCGCCGGATGCCTCCTGCTGCTCTCCGCCGGCGCCCAATCCCTGCAGGATGCACGCCTGGGCCGGGGCCTCATCGCGACCGGCGCCGGGAACGGCGCCCACGTCAGCTGGCGCATGCTGCCCGGCGACAAGCCGGATCTCGCCTTCGACCTCTACCGCGAGACCGATGGCGGCCGCGCGGTCAAACTCAACAAGCAGCCCATCCGCACGACCTCCGATTTCCTGGACGGCGAAGCGGACCTCTCCCGAACGAACTGCTGGATCCTCAAATCCGGCGGCAAGGAGCTGGCCAGCTTCACCCTGAAAGGCGGCGAATCCCGCCCCTACCTGGAGATTCCCGTGCAGAAACCCGAAGCCCGGCAGGTCTTCCGGGTAACCGAGCGCTTCTACGGTGCCACCGACCGGGAGAACCCCGGCGACGCCTCCGACCGCTATACATTCAACGCCGGCGACTGCTCCGCAGCCGACCTGGACGGAGACGGGCAGCCGGAGATCATCCTCAAATGGGAGCCCTCCAACGCCAGCGTTCCTTCCCGGACCGGCATCACGGGCAACACCCTGCTGGATGCCTACAAACTGGACGGTACCCTGCTCTGGCGCATCGACCTGGGGCACAACATCCGCTCCACCTACCTGACCACCCCCTTCATCGTCTATGACCTCGACGGGGACGGCCGGGCGGAGCTGGTCTGCAAGACCGCGGAAGGCTCCGTGGACGGCCAGGGCACCATCCTCGGCAATCCGCGCGCCGACTGGCGCTCGATGGACGAAGCCTCCGCCACCTTCGGCCGCATCGTCAACGGCCCGGAATACCTCACCGTCTTTGACGGCCGCACCGGGCAGGCCCTCGACTCGCAGAAATACATCCCCATCCGCTACCCGCTGAACGGCTGGGGCGGCATCGGCGGAAATGACAGCGTGGACATCCGTCCCGAGCACTACACCGCGGGTGTCGCCTACCTCGATGGCCGGCGGCCCTCGGTCTTCTTCGTGCGCGGTGCCGACGGACGCACCGTCGTGGCCGCCTGGGACTTCCGGGACGGCAAACTGCAGTCCCGCTGGACCTTCGACAGCAGCGAGAAGCCCTGGGGCGCCTACTCCGGCAATGGCAGCCCGCAAGTGGCCGTGGCCGACTTCGATGGTGACGGCTGCGACGAAATCTGCGTGGGCGCGATGACCGTGGACAATGACGGCAAGGGACTCTACACGACCCGCCTGCGCGGCGGCCCCGTCCTGCACGCCGGAGCGTTCCTATCCGGCCGGAAGGGTCTGCAGGTCTTCGGCCTGCACGACACCTCCGGCGAGATCGGGGCCTTCCTCGGCACCCCCGCCCTGGCCGTTTTCGACGGCGCCACGGGCGAAGTCCTCTGGAGCTTCGGCCCCGGAGAAACGGCCGAACGCGCCCTGGCCGCCGACATCGACCCGCGCCATCCCGGCGCGGAAATCTGGGTCGGCGTCGTACCCCAGCCTGTCCGCCAGGGTCCCGGACGCGCGGGCGGCCCGCCTCCGGGCGCAGCTCCGGGCGGAATGCCCGGCATGCC
>JAEEVG010000099.1 GCA_016290835.1 Bacteroidales bacterium
TTACATCAACTTGAGCGTGGCCCTTTCCGGGAAACGGACGAAGGAAATGGCTACCCGGAAGATTCTCGGGGCGGATAACAAATCTTTGATTATCAGCAGGCTTTTGGAGTCCCTGTCCTTCACGGCGGTCTGCTTCCTGCTGGCCGTTGTCCTCGCCGAGGCGCTTACTCCCTGGTTCAACCGGCTCATCGGCGAAAACGGTGTTCCCGTCCGGGTATTATACACGCCTGGCTGGATCTGCATATACGCGTTGTTCATCGTCCTGATATCCTTGATCCAGGGATACCTTCCGGCCTGGATCGGCACGCGCCTGCCGGCCATTTCGGTCGTCAAGGGGGAATTCCGCACCAAGAACAAGCACGTGTTCAGCAAGGTGTTCATCGTCTTGCAGCAGGTGTTCTCCATCGCGCTGCTGGCCCTGGCTATCGTAATGGGCCTGCAGGTGTCCCATATGGTGAACAGGCCGCTGGGGGTCGATGTCGATGGCGACTTCTATGTCCAGTTGAATGACAAGGGGCTCCAGCGGCTCTTCGACGAGAAGGTCGTGTCCCTGCCCTGCGTCAGCCGGGTCGGTCACAGCACGTATTTCCCCGGAATGGTCGAGGAGATGGAAACGGAAGACAAGGACAAGGGAATCATCAGCCTGGCCGTGATGAGCTGCGACCGGACCGCCTTCGACATCTTCGGATTCAAGGTCCTGGAAAGATTCGAGGAGCCGGAAAACGGCACCATCTGGATCTCCCGGCAGGAAATGGACCGTTTCGGGGTCGATCGGAACACGGAGGACCTGCCGTATCATCATGTTTTTGGAAGGTCGATCGGAGGAATCATAGAGGACTTTGCGCCCAATGACATTCTCCGGTATGATCCTGCTACGGGCAGTTTTTTGTTGATCGGTCCTTCCGAACAGCAGTACGGGCTGTTGATTGAGACGACTGGCGACCGGGCCCGGGCCCGGAAAGAGCTGGCGGCGCTGTACACCGAACTCAGTTTGGAAAGAAACGGGATCGAAGACAAGCCTTATATGTTCGGATTCATCACGGATATCCTGTCCGAGCGTTTGGCGCAAGTCAAAAGGCAGTTGTCCCTCGTCCGGCTCTTCATGTTGCTGAGCCTCCTGCTGTCCGTCCTCGGGTTGATTGCCATGAGCCGGTATTACGCAGACGAAAGTTCCAAGGACATCGCCATCCGGAAAGTGTTCGGAAGCACGATGGAGACCGAAATCCGGAAAACCGTCCTGGAGTACCTCCTGCTGTTGGCCCTGGCCACCCTTATCGCCGTCCCCGTCGCCATCTGGCTCGCTTCCAAGCTTCTGGAACAATACTCCTACCGGATCTCCGGCTACGGCTGGGTCTTCCCGGCCGCCGTCCTCCTCGCCACGGTGGTGGCGTTCCTCTCCATCTTCTGGCAGACCCGCAAGGCCGCCCGGACCAACCCGGCGACAGAATTGAAAAAAGAATAGATCCTTCGCTTCGCTCAGGATGACAGTTTTGTCATTCTGAGGGAGCCGAAGGCGACCGAAGAATCTAATATATGAAGAGTTATCTGAAGTTCTTGTCCCGCAACAAGCTATACACCGCCATCGAGGCGGTGGGGTTGATCGTGAGCCTCGCTTTTATCGTGATCATCTCCTGCTACACCTGGCAACAGTTTGCCGTGACGCGGGAGGTGCCTGACTATGAGCGGGTGTATGCCCTTACGATGGGGGACGATTTCCTTTCGGCTTATCCGGGAGAACTGTCCATCGTCCAGGAACGGGTCCCGGGCGTAGAGGCGGCCGCCCGCCTGAATAATTATGGAACGGCCGCTTACTTCGATGGTCAGAAATATGACCCGGACATCTTCGCGGTGGATCCCGCCATTTTCGAATTCTTCCCCCAGGAGTTCCTGGAAGGATCGGCGGAAGTGCTCCAGGACAAGAGTCAGGTGCTGCTGGGAGAGGCCTTTGCCAGCAAGATCTCTCCGGACCGGAGCCCGGTCGGGAAGAGCATCGTCGTCCGGAGAGATACCTGCATCGTCGGCGGTATCATCAAGGAGCATCCCCGGTCGATGATGCAGGAGGCGGACATCGTGACGGCGATCAAGGAGCCGGATGCTCCTGCGAACGCTTCGGGCTTCATCATGCCGGTCAGCCTGGAACTGATCCGTTTCCGGAAAGGAACCGATATCGAAGCCGGCAGGGCGCTGATCGATACCGTGCTCGTCCGTGAATACGCGGACAGTTATTTCAAGGTCAACAAACCCAAGCGCTCGCTGACCGTTCCGGCCAAGGATCTGTATTTCTCCGATTCGTCTGCAAAGAGCGGCGTGCTCCGTCACGGGAATGCGACCCTGGTGTATGTGCTGGTCGCCGTCGGAATCCTGCTGCTGCTCTCGGCCTTGTTCAATTACATCAATCTCAGCGTCGCCTTGACGGGCAAAAGGGCCCGGGAAATGGCCATCCGCACGGCAATGGGAGAGTCGCGGACCCGGATCGCGGGCCGATACGTCGGCGAGGCGGTGGCCTTCGTCAGCGTCTGCCTGATCCTCGCCATCCTCCTGGCAAAGGCTCTGGAGCCGGTTTTCAACAGCTATGTGGCCGGGGACATCGGCCTGGAAGTGGCCCATTCCGCGCCCTACCTCGCCGCGTATGTCCTGCTGGCCCTGGTGGTGGGCGCGATTTCCGGCCTGGTGCCGGCCTGGATGATCTTCCGCTACGATCCGGTGGCCGTCATCAAGGGAGAGCAGCGCCGGCAGACGAAACTGGTCTTCTCCAAGGTGTTCATCATCATCCAGAACGTCATCTCGGTGGCACTCATCTCCCTGGCGCTGGTGATGGAACTGCAGTATCATCATCTGCTGAAAATGCCGATGGGGGCCGACGTCTCGAACCTCTACTATATCTCCTGCGGTACCGTGGGGCGGGACGAACTGGCGCGGAGGCCCTATGTGGACCGGATGGGAATCTGCCAAGGGTATCCGGGTTATGCCCAGATGAAGATGCGTACGACCTACGAAGGAAATACCTTCAATATCGGAATCCTCCAATGCGAGCAGGATGCTTTTGAGCTGTTCGGATTCGAAATCGTGAAAGACTACCAGGTCTCAGGAGGCGGTGTGTGGCTGACCGAATCGCTGGCCCGTGCCTATTCGCTGGATGAGGCCGAACCGAAGATTCCGGAGTTTCTCAACTATGTTATGGATGATACGGAAATCTGCGGTATCATCAAGGATTTTGCCACCACCGACCCGGGCGAGATGGCCGGAAATGACCTGGGGCTGGTCGTGGTCGGGGATCTGGAAGGCCAAGCGACCTGCATCCTGAAACTGAACCGTCTGGATGCCGAAGTCCGGGCCGACCTCCGGGAGATCGCCCGCCAGGAAAGCATCCGCCTGACCGGCGACGAGGCATACGGGGAGAAGGTCTATGGCTATGTCCCGGAGCTGATCGAGCAGAAGTTGCAGGATAAACGCCGGTTCATCAGCCTGATCGAACTGTTCATGCTGCTCGCCACGTTGATTTCGCTGCTGGGCCTCACGGCGATGAGCGCCTATTACGCCGGCATCCAGACCCGCGACATCGCGGTCCGCAAGGTTTTCGGCGGCACCATCGCCTCGGAAACCCGGCGCGCCGTTCGGGAGTATCTCCTCCTGGTCTGCGTGGCGATCCTGATCGGCATCCCGGTCTCCATCTATCTGGCAGGCAAATATTTGGAGCAGTTCTGGTATCGGATCGAGGGCTATGGCTGGGTGTTCGCCGTCGCCGCGGCGATCGCGCTCATCATCTCCTTCCTCTCCGTCCTTTTCCAGACCCTCAAAGCCGCCCGGACCAACCCGGCGGTGGAACTTAAAAAAGAATAAGAAGATGTTATTTCAAGACCTCTGAGTGGGTCCCCGTACGCGTCATGACCATAATCAGTTCATCATCCCTTTGCTCCCAGA
>JAEEVG010000051.1 GCA_016290835.1 Bacteroidales bacterium
ATCCAGGTCCAGGGCGACCTCTTCCCCGTCGGGAGCGACCAGCATCGCCTCATCCACTACCAGCTCGGCATCTACAACGGCAACGGCATCAACAAGGCTGACAACAACAAGAAGAAAGACATCATCGGTACCCTCCAGGTCCAGCCGGTCAAGGATCTCTATCTCGGCGTGTTCGGCTGGGACGGCAACTGGTCCAACGGGACCGTGACCGTGGACCGCAAGCGTTATTCCGCAGGTGCCAAGTATGAGCACAACAACTGGTCCGTCCGCACGGAATATGCCCACTCCTATGGCTACAAGGCCTCTTCGATCGATCCCGCCACCGGGAAACCCTGGGCCCTCACTTCCGACACGGGCCTTGCGGATGCCTTCTATGCGACCGTGGGCGTGCCCCTGGCCGACTGGTTCAAGGTCTATGTGAAGTATGACAGCTACCGCGATAACGCCACCGCGGACAGCCAGAACACCATCTTCTCCTTCGCCCCGCAGTTCCGGCTCCACAAGAACCTGATGTTCCAGTTGGAGTACCGCTACAACGACAACAAGATGACCGACCAGAAATTCAACGAATTCTGGTTCCAGTACTACGTGAGGTTCTAATCTGGTCCGGCCCGAAGGATCCAGGACCTATCACAATTAATTGAATATCGACAACAGAGACGAGGCGAAACAACCTTGTCTCTTTTCTTTTTCAGCAAGAATTCTTTGTCTATGTTTTTCGTGTCATGTTTCATCATCATCTGTTCGCCGGACGGCGTTGGCAAACTATGAATTATTGATTATCTTTGACTTTGAAAAACAACTACATTATTTCCAGCTAAAACTGATGATTGTATGAAACGTATTCCATTGATTGGTGCGATAGCGATTTGTGCGCTCTCTGTCAACTTGAATGCAAACGGAGCCGTTCCGGACAGAATTGCCAGAATCCAGATCGAAGGAAACCAGAAACTGTCATTCGGTCCGACGACCGATACCCCATACGCCAATGAATACAGCCTGACCGTGCTGGATGCCGACGGCAAACCTGTCACCGAGGCGGAACTCAAGGCGGCGGGCGGTTTCACGGTTGAATGGGACGCGGCCGGATTCCAGACCGAAAATGACCTGCCTGGACAGTATTGCGACTCCTACGGTGCGTTTACGGTCAACGGCAAGCCCTCTCTCGCCACAACTTTCGCGTTGCGTAACGTCCCCATGAATTTCTACGGCTCGCTCAGGGCCGTCCTGAAGGTGGGCGGCAAGGAGTTCCGTGCCGAAAAGGGTATCGTCGCGCTGGGCAACGAACGGCAGGCGAATACGCAGGTGCTCCCCGAAGGAGGTTATCCCAAGGACTTCAGCGGCTTCCCCGACCAGATCCTCGGGGTGCAAGTTCGCACGGAGCGGCACGGGCAGGCGCAGGACATCGTGTTCGGAAAATGGATCGTTGCCGGCAGCGACACCTCCCAGCAGGCCGAGCTCTGCAAAGATCCGGACGGGACCAAGTATATCCGCTTCAGCGCCCGCGAGGCCGGCCAGTCGCACGTGTTTGCCAAATCCTTCACGCCCCCCGTCTCGCTATTGGTCTTTACCGCCAAGGTACGCTTCCACGGGCCCGGAGCCGTCCTGACGCTGACTTCCCGTTTCCCTTACCGGTTCAACAACCGGCTCTACACGAATCCCGTCACGCTGCAGTTTGACGGTCAGTCCATTACGCTCAACGATACCCCGCTGACCCTGAGAGGCAGGGCAGGCAAATTCCAGACAGACCGCTGGTACACCGTTACCCTGGAAGTGGACAAGAAGGGAGAAACGTGCCAGGCGTCCGTTGCCGACGCAAACGGAAGAGTCAGCGGAAGGAGCGATCGGGTCAAGTGGAAAGAAAGCTCGAATCCCGATTTCTTCAGCATCGGCTTTGCCGACGAGGCAAGCGGGACGATCGATATCGCGGAATGCGAGGCCGTTTCGCCGAATGCGGATGCGGAACGTTTCGAGGCCCAGGTCGAGAAAGGCAATTTCTACCGGGTCGTCGTCACCTACCAGGGCATCCTCTCAACGGGTTATGTGAACAGCGATCTGGCCGGTTATATCCTGGGGCGGCACGATACGATGAGCACGGATACGCTGGTGGTCGCCTGCCCGCGGGACGTGTTCGACCTGCGTATCGGCGCTAATGCCGGAGGCGATGCCAAGATTGAAAATGTGCAGCTGACCAAATTGCCGAAACCCGCGCGGCGCGCGAAACCCAAAGTACACCACATCGGGGATTCGACCTCTGCCAGTACCGGATCCTGGGCCTGGAATCTGGAGCGGATCCTCCTCGGCGAATTCCCCGCACTTGCCGAACTGTGCGATTTCGGCAACCAGGGAGCCGGCGGCCGCAACCTCAGCACCTACTATCAACAGGGAAAACTCGCGGAGGTCCTGCTCGACATCTGCCCCGGGGACGTCGTGATGCTGGGCAACAACGGAACCAACGGCCTGAATTCCACCTTCGAGGACGACGTGAACTATTACCTCGATGCCGCCGAAGCGATGGGGGCAAGCGTCATCCTGAATTCCTATACGCCTCACGGCGCGGTCAGCAATCATACGGGCGGTTACCATCCCGAGACCCATACCTTCGACAGTTACCGCCGGGACACCTACGACGTCATCGTGCGCAAGGTGGCGGCGCAGCGCGCGCAACGCGATCCCGACTATCTGGGATTCGTCGAGATCGGGCAGAATGCCGATGCCATTTTCAATGCCTATGTCACGGACTGGCAGGCAAACGGATACGATTCTGCCGAGGCCGCGGCCCAGGCCATCATCTCCTGCTTCAGGGACCATAACCACTACGACAAAGGAGAATTGGCGTGCCGGCTGATGTTGGAAGGGTATCCTGCCTGTCCGGCTCCGGGCATCGTGGGACAGCTCGTCACCCTGCTGGAGAAAAACGCCCGGAAGCAATAAAAAACGTCTGCCACAAACCACCGTTGGAATATTGTCAATAATTGTTTATTTTTGTCTATTGATGCCTGTGCACCCATAATGGAATCCCTGTCATAAGATGAATCCCGTTTATCCCCCTTCCGAACCCCGGGTGGACAACAAATATGTTGGCACCCGCGTACGCCTCTGCGAGGATGGCAAATATCGCTGGACTTACGAGATGAATATGCTGAAGAACCCTGCTATCTTTCTGGTTCTCCTGAAGATCTTCGGCATCCTCTTCAGCATTCCCTTCGTGGTTTCGATCATCCGCCTGGCGTCGGAGGGTGAATTGCAGAAGGCCTGGAACGAGTCCATCTGGAGCGGCAGCAACCCCAAGATCTGGCTCTTCGTCATGGCCGTCCTCCTGGGTGTGCTCATGGTGTCATACCTGATCGTGGCCTGGACGTACGGAGGCAAGTATGTCGTCCATTTCACCATGGACGAGGATTACATCATCCACGAACAGGAGGCTGCACAGGTCAAGCGGGCGCAGAAGCTGAACATGCTCACCGTCCTGGTGGGCATCCTCGCCAAGCGTCCTTCCACGGCAGGCGCCGGAATGCTCGCCGCTTCGCGCACCACGTCCACTTCCACGTTCGCCAATGTCCGGCGGGTCAAGTCCCGCCGCCTCTGGCACCTCATCAAGGTCAACCAGTTGCTCGACCACAACCAGGTCTATGTCCCCGACGAGGACTTCGACTTCGTCCTCGATTTCATCAAATCCCACTGCCCCCGGGCCAAATAAACTCGATTCCATGGCTTTCTGCCCCTACTGCGGTGCCTCGCTGCCCGATAATGTCAGAGTCTGCACACGCTGCGGACAGGCGCTTCCGGCATCTTCCCCGGAGATGGCCGTCGACCTCGATTCCCTCTTTGTCGAAGACCCCCAGCCGGCTTACACGCCCCCGCCTGCTTACACGCCCCCGCCGGCACCGGCTCCCCTGCAGATGCAGCCGCAAATGCAACCGCAGGTGCAGCAAGCTCCCGCCCCGGCCCGGAAAAAGAAGAAGGGCGGGAAAGTGCTCTTCGCGTTGTTATTGCTTGCCCTCCTGGCAGGGGCGGTCATCTACATCCTCCCCCGCGTTTTCCAGGACATCTTTCCCACCCTCCAGGAAAGGCTGGAACCCGTCCTGAATCCAGTACAGGAATCCGTCGTTCCCGCTGATATCCCAGACGACGCCACTACCTCCGAAGACGAGTTGACGCCCGAGGAGTGGATCTCCTATCTGAAGGCGCTGCTGGCGCGCTCGGAAGCCCAGTTGGAGGAAGAGCTTGCCAAAGGTTCCGCCGCCGACCCGGAAGTGGTGGAGGAACTGAAGACCAATATTCCAAAACTCCGGGAAGAAATCCTCAGACGAGAACAGAAATGATTAAACGAGTCCTCCTGGCCCTGGCCTGCCTCTGCCTGTTGTCGGCATCGTCATACGCCGTCAACGGCTATTGGGTCTTGGAAAGCACCAAGCTTTCGAAAGACGACGGAAGGAATCCCATAACCAACAAGCCATACTGGAGAAGCCTGCGGAACAATGCCGCCGTCCATAACGGCGGCGTCGAGATCCTCTGGTCGAACCCGCCCGAGAAGATCAAGTACGGAGATGAACAGAACCTGGGCATCCGGATCACGATCAACCGGTCCGAGGACCCCGAGCGCGTCCCGGCCCAGAAGATGATCGTGGGTTTCGTCACCGTCAGGGCCATCGAGAACGGAGACGTTCCCTCCCCCGTCATGGGCGGCTACACCTGGGGGGATGCCAGCTACAAGAGCGGCGTGAGGTCCAGGCATCCGGATACGGACATGCAGATGGACCTGTTCGTGCCGAACAGGAAGTCCACGCTGGTCATCGCGATCGGCGGACGGCAGATGGCCGCGGTAGCAGGCGGAAGTTTCAATCCCGCCATCGAGGCGGTGCAATACTACTACTATAAATTCGTCGGCGACGATCCGGTCTATACCTATGAGAACGAAGCGACCGACACGCCCGGAGAGTTCGGCAAGACCGACATCCCGCCCGCAGTCTTCTGGGGCCCGATCGCCGCAGTGGGCGGAGGCGTCGCGGTGAGCCGCCTGCTCAAGAAGCGGAAAAAGAAAAGAAAAGAGCAGGGCGACGACGAGCCGGACGAGAAAGAGAAGGAAAAGGAGGAAGAGAAACGGCCCAGCTCCTACAGGATGATTCTGTACAAAGAGTTCGGGGACACTCTCTACGTGGGCGACGAACCCAAGGTGGTCGGTGCCCGTATCGAGGAGATCACGGCCGACGGCCAGAAAAAGCAACGCCCCGACCTGACCGAGACCATCCAGGTGTTCGAGGGGGAAAACCTCGAGCTGGTGGCCGTCGGAATGGCCGGCAAATACCGCAGCGCCCGCATCCGCGTCCGGGAACCGGAATCAGACTACGTCCCGACGCGCGGATCGGTCGTATTCTCTTTCACGGGGCCGTCCGGCATCTTCCGCAACAAGGCGGTCTTCAAGATCGAAGACAACAAGAAGATCGTCTTCTGCCAGGACAACGTCACCTACGTGGCCGGGCACCACAGCCAGGAAACGATTTATTTCTATGTCAACGGCTTCGGGGAACACGTAAGTGTCGAAGCGGAGATGGAGAACGACAAGAAACAGACCTTCGCCCTCTCCACCGTCCGGCCGGACAAGGAAGGCTCCTGGAGCGTGGATCTCACCGACACCCTGACCGAAGAGGCCGTCAAGTCCTTGGACAAACTGGCGGGCGACGTGGACAGCTGCTACCTGGTGGTCACCGCCAAGGAGCAGCTCAAGTACGGTGAGCGCAAAGTGAGCGAACGCCTCCCGATCCACCGTTTCTATGAGGGTCTCCGCCTGCAGGTCGGCCACATCAAGGCCTACCCGGTCATCAAGGGTACGGAAAGCATCTCGATGACCGAGCAGCAGCCCAAGGACTACGAGCACCAGCTCGCCATCGCCCACACGCGCCTGGAAGTGACCCTGTTCGCCTGGGACGATCAGAAGAACAAGATCGGCAGTCCGGCTCCCGACAGCATGGAGATCGTTTTCGAGGACGTCCCGGAATCACTCGAATGGTTCGGCAAGCGGAAAGACGAGCCGATCACGGATCCGGTGGTAAACCTGGGCCTCCAGCTCAAGGACTTCGCCGTGGACTGCCGGCCGGTCGCCGCCGGACTCTACACCCGCACCTACATCTACGAAATCGTCCCGTCTGCCATCATGGTGCCGCCCAACCGTTGCAAGGCGGCCATCAAGGCCACGGCCACCTACCACGGCAAGACCTTCCAGACGCAGCAGACTTCGATGGTCATCTCCATGCCGATGCGCATCCCCGCCGACATGAAGGAACTGCACGACATCCAGACCTTCGACAAGCAGGTGATGGAGAAATACACGCACATGCGCAACACGCTGTTATCCAGGCCCCAGGCCCCCCAGCTGGCCGCCCTGATCTACAAGTGCGACATCATGATCCAGTCCTTCGACGAGCGTTTCGGCTTCTATATGCCGGAATACTACAACGCCAAGCGGCTCTTCCTGAAACTGATGCGGGGCGAAGTCGGTCCGCTGTATGTCGCCGAGAGCGCCTATGTCTGGGAAGAGGTGTATTTCGGGGACGGATTCGATATGTGCATGGCCGCGATGGCCGAGCGGGAGCCCAAGACCCTGATGGGACGTCTGCTGCTGGGCATCTGCACCTTGGGCTATTCGGAAATGCTCTACTATACGCCGAAGAAATTCCTGCTGGAATGCAAAAAGGCTTCGGAGAACGAGAATAATACCTTCTTCGACAACTTCATGGTGGGCGCCGAATTCGCCTCCTGGGAAATTCTCCAGACCATGGCTTTCCAGAAGGGTATGCAGTGGGGCATGGGCAAACTCTCCACCACCCAGTTCGGCCAGGCGCTCGCCGAGACGGCCGACCTGGTCAAGAAGGACCTGATCGCCGTCGAGCAGACCCTGTGCAAGAACTACTCTTCCCTCGCCTATGTCAGCCGTCTTGCCCGATCGACGAATAGTATCCTGAACAAGAAGATCGACTTCCGCAACCTCTGCAAGAAGAAACTCGATGCCGGCAAGGATCTCCTGGCGAAATCCCCGGCGATGCAGGAACTGCGGGATCTGGCCAAGGAAGCCCAGTCGCTGGGCGAACAGAAGGTCAAGGAATTCATCCGGGCCTGCCAGGATCCGAACATCCCGCCAGAGGAGCTCAAAAAACTGGTGCTTTCCATCCAGTGCGACCGCTGGGCCAAGAACTACCTCAACTCCAGCAAGGTCATCGACAAATACCGCTTCCGTTTCAGCACGGAGAATACCATCCTCCACGAGAATGTCAAGAGAGCCCTCAGGCAGAAACTGGCCAAGGAGTTCGGCGTACACGAATCCCAGGTCACGTTCTTCGAGGCCACGGGGAATGCGACCAAGGTCAATGCCGTCAACTGCAAGAAAATCGGCATGGACCACGACTACACCATCCGGATCAACGGCAAGGACCTGCCGGAAGAGGTGGCCGGCCGCTATTGGAACGACGAGTATTGCTTCCAGGCCACCGGCAGCAAGAACTTCTCGCCCTGGGACGCCGACAAGCTGGGCCTCCAGGCAGAACAGACCGCCGTCTCTTTCGACGGTCCCGAGTCCTTCGGGAGCGACGTCGGGAAGGTCATCGATCCGAAAGGGAACGCCGCCACGCCGTTCGACGACGCCCAGCTGGTTCAGAACGTACAGACTTACAAAGTGGAAGAACCGCTCAACACTTTTGAAAAGTTTATGAAAAAAGCCGCCATGGAGCCTGATGGCAAGTGGGCGAGTGCGTACCGGAAAGAGGCCCTGCAGAACCTGCGCGAAGCGTGCCGGCAATTGCCGAAAGGCATGGACCGGACCCTCGAGGAAAAACTCAAGATGCTGGAGCAATGGGGGCTCACCGATAAACTCGATCCGTCCAAGCTCAGAGCGGCAAGAGAACTGCGCGGGCGCATCGAAAATATGCTCTCCAGCACGGCCGAGGGCGACAGCCAGGCCCTGATTGAATTCTATGCCTCATACAAAGCCGAAGGCGTGAACCTGGCTGACGAGAGCCGCAAAGCCCTGTCGCTCATCACGGAAGTGGACAGCCTGATCAAAAACGGACCGGGCCTGCCCGACATCAATACCACCGGACTGAATATGACCGGAGCACACTCCATCGAAGAAATGTTTAAAGAAGATTGATATTATGGCATTTTGTCCTCACTGCGGCGCCCAGATTCCAGACGGCGCCACCTTCTGCGCCCAATGCGGCCAGCCCCTCACCCCTCCCGTACAGTACCCGGGCTATTATTCGGCACCTGCCCCCCAGCCTGCTCCTCAGCCTGCTCCGGCACCCAAAAAGAAGAAAGGCGGCCTCGGCATCATCCTGGTCCTGCTGATCCTGATCGTCGGCGGCTATTTCCTGTACAACTATCTCGACCCCTTCGGGACCAAGGGAGACTACCTCCCGCCCGACTGGAGTCAGAACGACGACACCAATTCGGAAAGCGGCGATGCCGCCGTGACGAACAAAGAATACAAAGACTGGTTGCTGGGCGACTGAACATAAACTGACAATCAAATGGCATTTTGTACCCGCTGCGGCGCCCAGATTCCCGATGGCGCCAAATTCTGCACCAGTTGCGGCGCTCCCGTAGCCGCTCCTGCTGCCAACCCGACCCCAAGACCGGCCTCCCGCCCTGCCCAGACAGCGCCCAGGGCCACGACCACCCCGCAGGGCGGCATCGTCATCGACGCTCCCCCCGGCTCGACCGTGAACATCTCCGACGCCCCGCCGAAATTTTCCGAGACAGCCGTGCCCGCCGACAAGGGCGAATTCACCCTGATTACCTGGGACGAGAAGCCTTCCCCCGCACCCCGGCAGCCGCAATACCAGCAGCCCCAACAGAGCTACCGGCAGCCGCAACCCCCGCCTCAGCCTCAGCAGAGTTACCGGCAACCGCAGTATCCGCAGCAGCCTTATCAGCAGGCTGCCCCGGCGCCGGCTCCCGAAAAGAAGAAAAAGAGACCCCTCTGGGTCTGGATCCTCGTTATCCTGCTCGGCGTCGTGATCCTGGCCATGAAGCTTGGATGGTAGGCGCTCCTGATAATTTGTTTACTGAAATGAATAATTGAACATAAAGATGAAAAGAATCCTCTCCACCCTCTGCGGCCTATTCAGCCTGGCAGCATTCGTTTGGGCCCAGCAGCCCGGCTCCGAGGCATCCCGCGTTTCCGTGGGCGGTATCACGTTCGAGCTCACGGACGGCTATGCCGTCAAGGGCCGTTCGCAGCAAAGCAACGGAGAAGCCGTCATGATCTGCCCCGAAGAAAACCCGAACAACGACCGGCTGATCCTGATCGTTCACCAGGATGTCCTGGCCGGTATCAACGGCCTGACCTCCGAAGAAGTTTCCGATATGCTGACAGAAGCCGTGAATAGCATGGCCGGCGTGATCGCGGATACGGAAAAATCCGGCTACAAACTCGACAAAGCCTATCGCGTCCGCTTCGAGGATGACGCCAACTGCCCCACTGCCTATACGAGTTTAAGCGGCAGGGACAAGAACGGGAATGCCTTCCAGCTCAACGCAGAAGCCGTGCTGGTGCACGGGGACATCATCTCCGGCTGCGCCATCGCCTCAAGCAAAGAGGCGCTTGACGAACTGGTCGATATCTACCGGGAGGCCGTCGCCGGCGAGGATGACGTACCCCAGGGGCTTGCTGGGAGCCATCTGGTGAGTGCCGGTGGCTTCTCCTTCGAGCTGCCCGACCACTACAACATCACCCAGCGGGACCCGATGGATCCCGGCGAGGCTCTGACGATCGTTCCGGCGAACGGCAACCCCGACATCGACCAGATGTATCTGCTCGTTCTCACGGACATCCTGCCCAATGCCGCCGATGTCCCCGCCGAGCGGCTGTCCGCGCTGCTGGAAAGTTCCGTGAAGAAGTTGGCCGACGTCGTAGTCAAGGCATACAAACTCGACAAGAATTACAAGGTTACGTATGACGACAGCGGGCAATACCCCATTGCATTTGTCAACTTCAAGAAAGGCTCGACCCTGATGTGCCACACGGAGACGGCCCTGGTCAACGGGACCGTCGTCGGCTGCTGTGCCGTGGCCTCCGACGAGGAGCAGCTCTCCAAGATGATCGGCGTCTACACGGGAGCGGTCGGCGCCGCGTTGCGGCAGACACGTTAGTGTTTTTTCAACGTTTTTTTCTAACTTTATCAGACAATACAAATCATCATCATCTCCTATGGCAAAATCTGATACCAAAAAGGTTAGATCTCCCCAGATCGAAATATGTTGGAACGGAGACGTTCCGGAAGCCACTTATTTCAAGCGCGAAGAATACAGCATCATCGCGAAAGTAGAGAACGGTTCATATATTCTTACCCGCTACGGCTGGAATGAGGATCCGAACAAGGGTGAGAGCATCATCGTCTCCCCCGAGGACACCCTCCGGCTCATGGACAGCCTCAAGGTCAAGAATCCCGATACCCTCATCAAGGCCCTCGGCAAACGTTTCGCCCTGAAAGAGCCGCACAATTCCTTCGTCAAGATCCTGACCTCCCTCGACAGGCGGGGCATCCCCTACAAGCGGGTCTAGGCTTTGGAAGAACCGGTCCTCAACAGCCACAATAAGGAAGAGTATCCGCCGATGCACACGGCGGAACACATCTTGAATGCGACGATGGTCCGCCTCTTCGGCTGTCCCCGCTCGCGCAACGCCCACATCGAGCGCAAGAAGTCCAAGTGCGACTACCTGCTGGAGCAGGCCCCGACCGACGCTCAGGTCGCCGAGATCGAGCGCTCCGTCAACGAGGTGATCGGGCGGAATCTGGATGTCACCATCGACTTCGTCTCCCGGGAGAAAGCCGCCGCCCTCGTGGACCTCGGCAAACTACCGGAAAACGTCTCGGAGACCCTGCGCATCGTGCACGTGGGCGATTATGATACCTGCGCCTGCATCGGCGCCCACGTGCGGAACACCGCCGAGATCGGCACATTCAAGATCCTCAGCCACGACTTCGCGGACGGCCGCTGGCGGGTACGCTGGAAGGTAAGCGGATGAGCACGCCCCGGCCGATACGCATCCTCTTCATCTGCCACGGAAACATCTGCCGCAGCCCGATGGCCGAGTTCATTCTCAAGGCCCTGGTCAGAGCCAGGGGCCTTGAGAATCAATATTATATAGACTCCGCCGCCGTTTCCGCCGAGGAGCTCGGCAATCCCATTTATCCCCCGGCCAGACGCAGTCTGAATCAACACGGCGTCTGGTTCGACCCCGACAAGCGCGCCCGGCAGGTGACCCGTGCGGATTATGACCGCTTCGACCGCATCATCTGCATGGATGCGTCGAACCTGCGGCTCATCCGGCGCATCATTCCGTCGGATCCCGAAAGGAAAATCCATTTGCTGATGTCCTACACCGGCTACGCGCGCGATGTCGCGGACCCGTGGTATACCGGAGAATTCGAAGAAACTTTCCAGGACCTGCTGGAAGGCTGCGAAGCGATGCTCGGTCGATAAAAACGCTATAGCTCGCGCATCCGCTCTTTGAGCGCTTCATACTCGGACAGGACATTGTAGAGCCCGTCCTCGGACAGGACGCCGCGCTTGAGGTCTTCAGGCAGGCATCCACTTTCATCGGCCTCGAAGTCCTTCTTCCATTGACCGGAGTCCATATAATCAGCCAATTCCTGCATCACGGCGGCGTTCTGCTCCAGCGAATCCAGGGCCTGGGTCAGGGCAGCATTCAATTCGCAGGCCCGGTCGTAGGCCTGCTCCATCGCCCGGACACGCGCCACCAGCGGAGTCTGGGCATTCAACCCGACAGCATTCTCCATAGTAGATAATAAGTATTCGTCCGGATACAAATATAGGAATATTTCTTCCAGCACGGAAAACGATCTTGGACACGGAAATGTACAGGTAAGCCGGAAAATCGCTATTTTTGTAACATTGAAACTGTATAAACAACGATGAAAACCCTGAATCAAGTCCTGGCCTACGCGGTCATCCTGGCCACAGCCATTTCCTGCGGTCCGAAGAAAGAAACATCCAAGGTACTGGTCCTCTACTATTCCCAGACCGGAAACACCAAAATCGTCGCGGAAGAAATCGCGAACCGGCTCGGCGCCGACATCGAGGCGATCGAGGCCGTCGTACCCTACGACGGCAGCTATCAGGAGACGATCGAGCGCGGCCGTCAGGAGATGGAAGCCGGAACCCTTCCCGAGTGCAAGCCGGTCGCGGCGGACATCGCCGCCTACGACGTCATCTTCCTGGGCTACCCCATCTGGTTCGGCACCTATGCCCCGCCCATCGCGACCTGGCTGGGCAGTGTGGACCTGAGCGGAAAGACGGTCGTCCCGTTCTGCACCTTCGGCAGCGGCGGCTTGGATTCCAGCGTCAAAGACCTCAAGGCCAAGCAGCCCGGGGCCACCGTGCTGCCCGGCTATGGCGTCCGGGCGGCCCGTATGGACGCCGTCCCGCAGGAGCTTGATCTGTACCTGAAGGCCAACGGCTTCGTCGAGGGAGAGGTCGTGAAACTGGAAGCATTCCCGGAGCTCCGGCCGGCCACGGAGGAGGAAGCGGCCATCTTCCTCGCCGCCGTGAAGGATTATCCGATGATGGGCAATGTCCAGGCCGCGAAGGTGGCTTCCCGCCAGATTCCGGGCGGCACGGAGTACCTCTTCACCGCCGTCCCCCAGCCCCGTGAAGGCGCTCCGCTGCCCGGTCCGATGCCGCCCATGGGCGAGATGAAGGTCTATGTGACCGCCATCGATGGCGAAGCGCCCGTCTTCACGCAGGTCGTCCGCTAGGACTTCCGCTACATCCGGTTCTTGTTGTCGGTGCCGGCGCCGGTGCCGCGGTATTTGCTCTGCGCTGCGTTGAATACGTAGCGCAGAGATATTTTTACGCGCTGCGTATCCATCTTGATGGTCTGGCGGAAGATATGGCTGCCGAAGTCGGTGTAAACGTTGTAGTAATCCCGGCCGGCCAGGTTGTTCCCATCGAGGCGGAGCACCAGGGAACCATCCCGCAGGAGGGTCTTCTGCACAGCCGCAGTGAGGTTGAACGGGATATTCTCGATATACATATTCTGGGTATATCCCCGGGAGTTGATGGCGGCGCCCAGTTCGATCTGCCAGCCGCCCCGCAGGGTAAAGGTATTGAACAGCTGCGCGAAGTAGATGGGTTTGCCATTGAAGCGGGTCTCCCGGGTCCCGGACGCCTCCCGGGGATCGGGCGCGTTGATGGTGAGCCATTGCGGCTGCACACCCAGGGTGCAGTTCATCGTCCAGATGCCGATGGTGGGGGTGAGGTTGACCAGCGCGCTCATCGCCCGATAGGGCGTGGAGATGTTCTCGGGATGTATCAGGATGACCCCGTCGTCGGTGTAAGGAGAGGACCAGGCCATGATGGCGTCCCGGGTACGGTTGTAATCCACCATCAGGGAGATGAATTCCCAGACGGCGGCGACGCTTACGTTCTGCGTGATCTCCGGCTGCAGGGCCGCGTTGCCGCTCTGCCAGATGTAGCGGGTGTTGTAGCGGATGGCATTGGAGAGCTGGGAGTAGTCGGGCCGTTTCGTCTTGGCGCTATAGTTCAGCATCAGGCTCACGGGCCCGAAAGCATTCGCCCAGGAGGCCGTCGGGAACCAATTATCATAGATCCGGTCCAGGTTGCCGGCCGGAGCGACGGCGTCCTGGTAGCGGTAGCGGACGTGCTCGAAACGGATGCCGGCCGTGAACTGTCCGGCACGGCCCGCCAGGAAGGCGAGGGAGGCGAAGCCGGCGTAGTTGTTTTCGGTCACCGCGGCGGAAGAGGCCGGAATCGAGATCCCGCTGATGGAATACGCATCGCTGCGGCGGGAGAAGGTCTCCTCCGTCCCGGCCTGCAGCTGGACCGGCCCGAGCGGCCAGGAAAGCACCAGTTTGCCGGCGTACATCCGGGCCTCGTTGCTGCTCTCGGAGCGGACCCGGGCATCGTGGCTCATCGTGCTCCATTCATCCGCCTCGGAAACGGAAGAGGCGCCGTTGCCGAAGTAATCCAGGTTCAAGTCAACGCCCAACTTCCCGTTTATCAAACCATTGTAGTAGAGATTGGCGCCCAGTTGGTGCGGCGGGACCGCCCCCATCCTGTCGCGGGTGACGGTGGTCAGCCGGTCCGTAAGCACCCCGTTCCGATAGACATCGTCGTACACATCGGAGCGCGTGTCCAGCTGCAGGTCGCGTCCCCATTCCAGCTTGCCGCCAACGGAATGGAAATCGGCGATCTGCCAGTTCACGCCGGCGTTGCCGTGGAGGCTCTGCTCAAATGCGTCGGCCGTCAACGTGCCCGCGTCGCGGATGGCGGCGGAGGTGAACGAAACCCGTTCGGCGTCGCTGTACTGGTGCGCGCTCTCGTGCTGATAGTTCAGCCCGGCAAAGATGTCCACGCCGCCGGTGCGGTAGTTGACGCCCAGCGCGCCGACGGGGTCGTTGTAACCCGGAGCCAGCAGGGCCTGGGCGTCGGAGGCGTTGAGGTTGAAGCCGAAGCCGTCGCCCTGGCGGCGGATGGTGCGGATGCGGACCACGCCGCGCACGGTGGCATCGTACTGCGCGCCGGGGTTGGTGATCACCTCGATGCTCTGGATCTCATTGCTCTGCAGGCGGTTCAGTTCACCGGCATCGGTCACTTTATGGCCATTGATATACACGAGGGGGCTTCCTTTGCCGACGATCTCCAGTCCGTTCTGCCCCTTGATGATGCCGGGGGTCTTGGCAAGCACGTCGTTGGCCGTGCCGGCATTCTCCAGCACCGAGCCGCGTACGCTCGTCTGCAGGCCTTCGCCCGTGAGCTTGGTCTTGGGCATCACGGCCGTGGCCACGGCGCCTTCCAGCAGGGCCGCGTCGTCCTCCAGCGTGATGACGGCGCCGTCCACCGGCGCGAGATATTGTGTACGGTAACCCAGGATGGCGACCATCAGGATGCCGTCGGCATGGGGTGTGACCAGATGGAAACTACCGTCTTCTTCCGTGACGGTGCCGCTGACGACGGTGGAATCGGTTTTAGAGAGGAGCGCGACATTGGCGTACTGCAAGGGTTCGCCCCTGCGGTCGACGACTTTTCCTCTCCAATCCTCCTTCGCGAATGCGAGCGCTGCGACGAGCAGCAAGATGGAGGAGAGAAGGTATTTTTTCATAATTAAATTTTTCATAATTAAAGATGTACTGTTTTTCTGCGGTCCCTGGATAAGACGAGGCCGAGGGTGATGGCAAGTGCTGCCACGGGGAATATCAGATATTGTTTCCAGCTGTCCAGCAGGAGGCGGGTGTGCTCCAGGAAGCGCCCGTCCGCGGAAATGGAATGTACGGGATAGAGATAGAGGAGCAGGGTAAGCAGCACGCCGGCGGCGAGTCCCGCCGCCAGGGCGATGATCAGCGCCACGCGGCCGCGGCTCCGCTCACAGTCCACTTCTGCCTTGATGCCTTCCACGGCATCCAGCCGCCGGTTGGTCTCCAGCAGGAAGGTGGGATCTTCTTTCACGGCGGGTTTGTGTTCCCGCAGGTACTTATCTATCTCGTTCATCGTGTGATGTGCTGTTTCAGTCGGGTCCTCCCCTGGGAGAGGTGGTATTTCACGGTGCCGGAAGGGATGCCCAGGATGGCGGAAATCTCCTGGATGCTCCGGTCTTCGAAGTAGAACAGGGCGATGGCGGCCTTCTCTTTCTGCGGGAGGCGCTCCAGGGCCTGGTAGAGTTGCTGATAGCGGAAGGATGCGTCGGAGGCGTCATCGGAAGGCAGCGCGATCGCATCTTCGACGGAAGTCCGGTCGGGACGGGCCTTCCGGCAATGGTCGATATAGCAGTTGTAGGCGATGCGGAAAAGCCAGGTGCTGAACTTGGACAGTCCCAGGAAGGAGCCGGAGGCCACATAGGCCCGGACCAGGGCATCCTGGGCGAGGTCGTCGGCGAGGGCGGCGTCACCGTCGCACAGCGTAAGCAGGAACCGTCTCAGCGGTTCCTGCTCCGCTCTTACGAGACTGATGAACCGCTCCCTGTTCATCCTAGCACTCCAGGGCTTTTTCTTCGGCTTCCATCTCCTTGGCGAGCATTTTCTTGCCGACGAAGTACACGGCGAGGAGGGCGGCGCCGATGGCCAGGAGGATACCTCCGAAGAGGAAGAGTAACAGGAGTGCATCTTCATCCATGCCAGGCTTGTTGCAAAGCACGAAGCCTACGATAAGGAAGGCCACTCCCAGCAGACCGGTCACGAGGGCTCCTGTGAGGCGGCCTAGCAGCTTCTCCTTGATGGACTTCGGCTTCTGCTGGTTCGCTGTGGCCTTGAAGAAATCCGTGTCGATGGTGGCGCCGGACTCGATGGCCTTGAGCATGATCTCGGTCTTCTTGTTGGTCTCGTTCTGCCGAGCGCGCATCACAAGCCACACGACCAGGACGGGAAGGATGACGCAAATGGCGATGGGGACTAAAATCTCAGTCATTTTTATTCAATTTTTCAGGTTAACTTTTCCCCGCTTCGGGAGCGGTTTCATCTATTAGACGGAGCCCCGGGGCGAAAGGTTGGGAAAAGTTGCAAAAAATTATCGGATTCCGTAGAGGTAGGCCAGCAGGGCCATCTTGCCGCGCATCGTCTCGCGCGGGGTGAACTCCCCGTTCACCCAGAGGTAGCGCTGGTTGAAAAAGGATTCCTGGCGGGGCCAGCCACCGGTGTTCCAGTCGGGATAGCAGCGCTGCAGCAGGATCTGCGCATCGCCGCCGTCGCCGCGCGACCAGGTCTCGGTGCCGTTGAAGGGGGTCTGGCCGGGGTGCGTCCCCGGCACGCCATCGTTGCGGCCGGTGGAGTAGCAGTCGGTGATGTGGCGCTGTCCCAGGCCCGTCATCTCCACGGTGTTGGCCGGGTTGCGGCCCAAGCCCCAACCCGCCTCCTGGTACATCGCCTGTTCGCAGGCGAGCCGCTCCTCGGGATCCCGGCTCAGGTAGTGGAGGAGCATCACCAGCTGGAGGTTCTCGTTTGTCTGCCAGCGGGCGTCGGAGGCGGCGCGGCGCGAGGGGCGCTCCGGCCAGCGGTCCAGGTGGTCGCCGTGCGCCTGCGCCTTCACGGCCGCGACCATGTTGGCATACAGTTCCGGATAGTGTCGCGGGCGGGGGCAGGTCAAGTAAGCGGCCACGCCCCAAAGTTGATAGTAGGAGCCGCTCCAGCCGGTCTTGATGACCGGGGCATCGGGTGTCGTGATGGCGCTTTCCGCCGCCAGGATGTCCTCCCAGGCGCGTTCGCCCGTCACATTATAGAGGAAGGCGGCCGCCATCTGGCGGAAATCCCGCCCGCGCATCCGCTCGTTGCCGATGCCCTGCTGTTCGTCCAGTTGGAGGTCCTCCTGCCGCTCGGCGAAACGGAAGGCTTTCACGGCCTCGGCCGTGTAGAAATCGCGCAGCGCCGCGTTCCCCTGTACGCGGAACGCATCCGCGAGCATCGCGCAGTTGGCGGCGTTGGCCCAGGCAGCCATCGTGGTGCAGCCGGCCTGGAACATCATTTTCCAGTCTTTGTCGGGATTGGTCACGCCCTGCGAATAGGCCTCCCCGTCGCGTATGCTCAGGAAGAAGTCCACCTCGTTGCGGGCTTCGTCGATGAGGTCCGGGATGCCGTTGCCGCTCTCGCGGATGCCGAGTTCATCCTCTCCCAGACGCCCGCCGGTCAGCAGGTAGGGCAGCAGGAGGTCGTAGATATTGCTCACGTGGGCCAGGTGGCGGTCCCAGTCGAAGGCGTCGGAATGTCCGCCGCGCACATCGGGGTTGACCGGATTGCCGCTCAGGCGGTGCTGCCAGAAGGCGGAGGTACTCCCTTCCTTGAAATGCGGTTCATCCCAGACATCGCCGCGCAGCCCCCGCCAGTCGGGGTGCCAGGGCTGCAGGTCCGTTTTATAGACCACAAAGCCCGCCGGGTCCTCCCCCGGTACGAAACGCGGCTGGCGCGGCGCCGGGGAGACATTCTCCAGAATCGGCTCGCCCAGGCGCATATAGTAATAGCCGCGCACCGAGAAGCGGTACGGCTCGTAATAGATTTCCGGATCGATGTCGAAATCCATGCTGCAGCCCACGTCCTCCACGACGAGGCGGTAGCGGCCGGGGTCGGACACCCGGAAATCGACGCTCCACACCGCGGAGCCCGTCAGGTCTTTGCCGCCCGCCTCGCGGGCGCTCTCAGAGGCCAGCTTCCAAGGCTGCACCTCCCCCACCAGGCGGGCCTCACTGGTCCGTACGTTGTGCAGATAGACACGCTTACCGACGAAGGCGCTGTAATCGCGCGCCCCACCATCGCCCAGCCAGAGATACAGGTCGGCGGTCTTGACGGGTTCCTCCGGGCTGTAGCCCAGCAGATTGACGTGGACGGCCTCGGAAGGGACCGCCCAATAGTTATAGAGAATCTCGGCGGAAGCAACGTCCGAGCCCAGTCCCGCGGGGATGTTCACGCGGTAGTGGCAGCCCTGCTGCATCGGAGCGGGCAGTTGCAGGAAGATCCAGTGATCCAACTCGCTGGTGAGGGTATGGTCGGTGTTCAGGGGCTTACTCTTGCGCCAGACCGCCAAGG
>JAEEVG010000052.1 GCA_016290835.1 Bacteroidales bacterium
ACCTGGGACGGGATCTATATGGGCGCCACCGCCACCAAGGCGTTCCGGGACTCGATGGGCGGGGCCGCCATGGCCTTCTTCATCATCTGGTTCACCGGCCGGGCCGTGCTGCATCCCGAAGGACCGGCTGCCCTCCACCTCCTCTTTGCCGCCTACTACGCCCACCTGGCCTTCCGCACCTTCTGGCTGACCTTCCGCTACCGCCGCGACATCCTCGGCGCCATCCGGTAGCTGGCGCCGAAAAAAGGTTTCTTCTGAAGCCCCCGGTTAGATGTAGTTGGCGTGTTTGACTTCGACGTCAGGGTTGGCGCGGCGGATTTGTTCGACCATACGGTCGGCGTTTTCCTTGGAAGTAAGAATCTCCATGAAGCCGGTGCCGGAGTCGTGGATGAAGAGTTTGCGGAATTTGCCCTTCTTGTTTTCCTTGTAGATGGCGCTTGTGATGTCCGACAGGCGAAGCGGATACTTCTTGATCTGGCTGAAGGTGATCGTATCGGCTTCGTCGTCGAAGGTGTAGGTGCTCAGCTTGTAATTGGCATAGAAGACGGCAAAGTAGATAAAGGAGAAGAAGGAGGCGAACAACAGCGAGTCTCCAGTGAGCACGCAGTAGAGAATGAGACAAACGAGCCCGATAGCGCCGACGGCGATGCTTGACCAAAGGACCAGTTTCGGATGGCGGGTATTTGCGTAAACGGTCTTCATATCCGCAAAGATAGTAATAATTCCTAAAATATGGTACCGGTGGATTCGAGTTGCAGGAGGCGGAGTTTGCGGTCCAGGCCGCCGGCGTAGCCCCCGGGCCAGCCGCCCGCGCCGACCACCCGGTGGCAGGGCACGATCAGCGAGACGGGGTTGCGGCCCACGGCCCCGCCGACGGCCCGGGCCGAACTGCCCAGGCGCCGGGCGAGGGCGCCGTAGGTGATCGTCTGTCCGTAGGGAATGCTGATAAGTTCTTCCCAGACGCGGCGCTGGAAGGGGGTCCCGGCGAGATCCAGCGGTGGGGTGAAATCCGGTACGCGGCCGCTGAAATAGCGGTCCAGCCAGCGGCAGACCTGCCCGAAGACGGGCAGCCACGCCTCCGGACAATCATCCGGCAGCGTGGCCGCGAAGCGGTGCTGTCCCTCGAGCCACAGGCCGGCGAGGGCGTCGCCCCGCCCGGCCAGGGTGATGCCGCCGAGCGGAGAGTCACAGTGCCAGAGGGTGGTCATTATGATTCCGCGAGGACCAGCTCGACGGGGCAGTGGTCGGAGCCGAAGATTTCGTTGTGGATATCGGTGCCGGCGACGCGCGGGGCGAGGCCCCCGGAGACGAGGAAATAGTCGATGCGCCAGCCCACGTTCCGTTCGCGGGCGGCCATCCGGTAGGACCACCAGGAATATTTGGCCTCGCCGGGATGGGCCTCGCGCCAGGTATCGTGGAAGCCAGCGGCGAGCAGCTCCGTCATCTTGGCGCGTTCCTCATCAGAGAAACCGGCGTTGAAATGGTTGGTGGCGGGGTTCTTGAGGTCGATCTCCTCGTGGGCGACATTCATATCGCCGCAGATCACCACGCCCTTCTTCTCCGCCAGGCCGCTCACATAGGCCCGGAAGGCATCCTCCCACTGCATCCGGTAGTCCAGGCGCCGCAGGCCGTCCTGGGAATTGGGCGTATAGACATTCACCAGATAGAAATCCGGCAACTCGAGGGTGAGCACGCGCCCTTCGTGGTCGTGCTCGTCCACCCCGATGCCGCAGACCACGGACAGGGGCGTGTGGCGGGTGTAGGTGGCCGTCCCCGAATAGCCTTTCTTGTCGGCGTAGTTCCAGTAGGATTGGTATCCGATGAATTCGAGGTCGATCTGGCCGGCCTGGAGTTTGGTCTCCTGGAGGCAGAAGAAATCAGCGTCGAGGGCCGCGAACGCCTCCGCGAAGCCCTTGCCGGCGACGGCCCGCAGGCCGTTGACATTCCAACTAATGAGTTTCATAAAGGCGAAGATACGCAGAAAATTCGTATCTTCGCCTTGATATACGAAAAACGACCATGCGAGAATTCTTCCTGACCAATACCCTGACCCGCCGCAAAGAGCTCTTCGTCCCCATTCATCCCGGCCACGTAGGCATGTATGTCTGCGGTCCGACCGTCTATGGCGACGCGCACCTCGGCCACGCCCGTCCGGGGGTGACCTATGATGTGCTGAGCAAGTTGCTGCGCCACCTGGGCTACAAGGTGCGCTACGTCCGCAACATCACGGACGTGGGCCACCTGGAACACGATGCCGATGACGGGGAGGACAAAATCGCCAAGAAGGCCCGCCTGGAGCAGCTGGAGCCGATGGAGGTCGTGCAGGCCTACACCCTGCGCTACCACGAGGCGATGCGCCTGCTCAATGTCGCGCCGCCCTCCATCGAGCCGCGCGCCTCGGGCCACGTGATCGAGCAGATCGAGGCCGTCAAGAAGATACTCGCGGCCGGCTATGCCTACGAGAGCAACGGCAGCATCTATTTTGATGTTGAGAAATACAACCGCGACTTCCATTATGGCGTCCTCTCCGGACGCAATCTCGTGGATACCCTGGAGGGCACCCGCAGCCTGGACGGCCAGGGCGACAAGCGCGCCCCCTTCGATTTCGCCCTTTGGAAAAAGGCCGAGCCGGAGCATATCATGCGCTGGCCCTCCCCCTGGGGCGAGGGCTTCCCGGGCTGGCATCTCGAGTGCTCGGTGATGGGCGAGAAGTACCTCGGCCGCGAGTTCGACATCCACGGCGGCGGAATGGACCTGATGTTCCCGCACCACGAGTGCGAAATCGCCCAGAACCAAGCCTCCCGCGGCACCCAGGGCGTGCATTACTGGGTACACAACAATATGATTACCATCGGCGGACAGAAGATGGGCAAGTCGCTGGGCAACTTCATCACCCTGCCGCAGCTCTTCGCGGGCGACCACCCGAAGCTCACGCAGGCCTACAGCCCGATGACCGTCCGTTTCTTCATCCTCCAGGCCCATTACCGCGGCACACTGGACTTCTCCAACGAGGCCCTGCAGGCCGCCGGGAAGGGGCTGGGCCGCCTGATGCAGGCCGCCCGCGACCTCTATGCGATGACCGGGCGCAAGGTTCCGCAGTACCCTTACGGCGAGGAACCGGTAAATGTCGCACCCGACACCTGCCCGGCCGACAATGCGGCCGTGAAAGCCGTCTTCACGGGCATCTATGATGCCTTGTGCGACGATATGAATACCCCCGTGGCCCTCGCCCACATCGCCGAGGCCGTCCGCATCATCAACTCCGCCAAAGCCGGGCAGCTGAAACTCTCCAAAGGGGATCTCGCCACCCTCGTACAGCTCTTCGACGACGTGGTCTTCGGCGTACTCGGTCTCAAGGACGAAGAGGCCGCCGGCGGCAATTCTTCCAAGGTCATCGACGGACTGATGCAGATGGTACTCGAGCAGCGCGCCGCCGCCAAGGCCGCCAAGGACTGGACCACCTCCGACCACATCCGCGACGCCCTCAAGGCCCTGGGCATCCAGGTCAAGGACACCAAGGACGGTCCCGAGTGGTCACTTGAATAGTTTCGTATGCGGAATCGGATCAAATTGTTCCTGCTGGCCGCTGCGGCCTTGCTGGCCGTCTCCTGCGACGATCCGATTGCCCCCGACGTCCTCACGGAGACCCCGCTGGAGGATGCCCTGGCCTGGCTGAAAACGCGCTAGGCTGGCCGTTATCCCAGCCGTTTGAAAACGGGGATGGCGTCGAGGTCCACGGGGACTTCGAGCGCCTGCCCACCGGCGTAGCGGACACCGTTGCGGATATCTTCCCAACCTGCCTGATTCTCCGGTAGATATACCTTCCAGGAAGAGACGCCCCCGGCTGTGACCGGACAGACGAGGTAGTCCGGTCCGAACATCCATTCGCAGTCCTGCCGCAAGGCTTCTTCGTCATCTGGGAAGTCGAAAACCAGCGGGCGCATCAGCGTATAGTCCTCTTCCCAGACGCGGCGGGCCTGCTCCAGGATATAGGGGAGCAGGGCTTCGCGCTGGGCGATGGCAGCCTTGAAGCGGCGTTCCGTCTCGGGGCTGTACTCCCAGGGCTCTGTGCGGCTCTGGTAGCCGTGCACGCGCATGAAGGGCAGCCAGACGGCGGCCTGGATCCAGCGGATCATCCGCTCCTGGTAGCCGGGGTCGGTGTATTGGTCGCCGGGACGGAAGAAGCCGCCGGCATCATAGGTCCACCAGGGCAGGCCGGCGGCCATCTGGCCCAGTCCGCCCGCGATCTGGCGGCGCAGCGCGTCCCAGTCGCTGCCCACGTCTCCGCTCCAGGTCACAGCACCGTAGCGCTGGATACCTGGGAAGGCGCTGCGCGTCAGGATGACGGGCAGGCGGTCGGGCTGGTCGCGCCGCAGCCCCTCATAGACAGTTTGGATGACTTTCAGCGGATAGACATTGCGGTACCATTCGCCCGGAATCTGGTCGGGGCCGATGCGGCGGCCCTTGAGGTCGTCGTTCTCGGGCTCCGTGGCGTCCTGCCACCAGGCGTCGATGCCCGTCGGGAGCAGGCTCGCGCGGAAATGGTCCCAGTAGAAGGCGGCCGCGTCCGGCTGGAAGAAATCGATCCACTCCGTGCCGTCGATGTAGTAGCCGTGCGCAGCGGCCTCCCGCCCGAGCACGGCGTCGCGGCTGATCTTGGACCAGACCGACAGCATCAGGTGCTGGCCCATCCCGTGCAATTCGTCGGTCATCGCCTTGGGATCTGGATACTTGTCTTCGTCGAATTGCATCGCATTCCAGCCGTATTTACCCCACCATTGCCAGTCCTGTACGATCGTCCCGACGGGGATGTCCTCGGCGTGGAAGCGGCGGGCCGCCTGCAGGAGTTCGTCCTGGGTGTCATAGCGCTCCCGGCAGTGGATGTAGCGGAAGATCCAGTCCGGCAGGGCCGGGACGTGGCCGCTCAGGGTTCTGAAACTGAGCATCACGGCGTCGGCGCCGCCGGCGAAGACGGTGTAGTCGAGGCCTTCCGCGACAGGGGAGCGGAAGGTGGTACGGTCGTCCACCGGACGCCAGTGGAGGACGGGCCGGTCTCCGAGGACGCCCTCGACCGTCACGTCGTTCCTTCCTGCTTTGAGTTGGACTTTGACCGAGGCGGTGGGCGGCAGCCAGGTGTTGGAGACATCGATGACTGGTTTGCCGTTAACGGTCAGATAATGCCGGCGGGCCATTTCGCGGCCGACATCGAGCAAAAGGGCGTATTCCCCGTCGAAGGGGGCGTCGATATAGCCGGTGAAGATCTGGAAATAGCGGCGTTCGCGGCGGTTGCCGGCCGTACCCGTGGCGTCGACGGTGACCCCTTCGCCGCCATAGTCATTGGGCGCCAGGAGCATGCTGTCCCTGGGCGGGTTGAATTCCGTCAGGCCGTAGTCGTGCCAAAGCAGGCCCCAGCCGCGGCTGGAGAGGATCATCGGCAGGGAGATCTGGGTGTTGACCTGCGTCAGACGGCGGGTCAGGCCGCGGATGTCCAGGTAGCCATCCTGGAACTGGCCGGTGCCATAGAGGTGTTCGCTCTCCGGTGAGTCGAAACTGACGCAGGCGATGTAGCCCGGCTGGTTATCGAACCGGACGAGGTAGCGATCCGTTTCCTGCAAGAGAACCCGGCCCCGGGCATCCAGAAAACGCAGCGTCATCGTGGCGGTATTGAATTCGGCGGACATCCGCCGCGTGCGGACCGTGATGTTTCCCTTGCGGCGCCGGATGCGGTATTTCGGTGTTTGGACCTGTTCCGTGAAGATCAGTTCCTCCAGTTTGGCCTGGCCGTCGGGGAGTACCCGTATCCGGATGGCGTCTTCGGCGAGCGGCTGGATGTAGAGCGTACCGTCCGGGACGGGAATTTCTACGGCTTCCGGACGGGCGGGCGCCAGGAGGGCCAGCAGGGAGAGGAGAAGAACTTTCAACATGGGGGTTCGGTTTTAACAAAAATACGAAAAGTTCTTGTGATTTCGCCGTATCTTTGCAGGTGATGGACAAAAAGGAACTCGAGATTATGGCGCCGGCGGGCAGTTTCGACTGCCTGAGGGCCGCCATCCAGGGCGGAGCGGACTCCGTCTATTTCGGCATCGGCCGGCTCAATATGCGCAGCCGGTCGGCGAACAATTTCCTGCCGGAGGACCTGCCGGAGGTGGTGCGCATCTGCCGCGAGGCGGGGGTGAGGAGCTACCTGACCTTGAATATCACCCTTTATCAGGAGGACCTGGGGGCGATGCGCGAGGCGCTGGATGCCGCCCGCAGCGCCGGGGTCGATGCCGTCATCGCCTCGGACATCGCCGCCATCCAGTATTGCCGGCAGATCGGGCTCGAGGTCCATATTTCCACCCAGCTCTCCATCTCCAATGTCGAGGCGCTGCGCTTCTATGCGCAGTTCGCCGACGTGGTCGTACTCGCCCGCGAACTGACCCTCGAGCAGGTGGCGGAGATCCACGAAGCGATTGTCCGCGAGCGGATCTGCGGCCCGTCGGGGCGGCCCGTCCGCATCGAAATGTTCGCCCACGGCGCGCTCTGTATGGCCGTGAGCGGCAAATGCTATCTCTCGCTGCACGCGGCCGGCGCTTCGGCCAACCGTGGCGCCTGCTACCAGATCTGCCGCCGCAGCTATGAGGTCCGGGACCGCGAGACCGGCAATGAACTGCTCATCGACAACGAGTACATCATGTCCCCCAAGGATCTCTGTACCATCGAGTTCCTGGACCGCATCATCGCCGCCGGCGTGCAGGTCTTCAAGATCGAGGGCCGGGCCCGCTCCGCGGAATATGTGGGGCGATGCGCTTCCTGCTACCGGCGGGCGGCGGATGCCGTCTGTGACGGGAGCTATACCCCGGAACTGGCCGCTGCGTTGAAAGCTGAGCTCGCCGAGGTTTTCAACCGGGGTTTCTGGGACGGGTATTACCAGGGAGCACGTCTCGGCGAATGGAGCGCCGTCTATGGCTCCCAGGCCACCAAACGCAAGGTCTATCTCGGCAAGGTCACCAACTGGTTCGACCGCATCGGGGTGGCGGAGATTTCCGCCGAGACCGGCGACCTCCACCGGGGCGACCGCCTGATGGTCATCGGCCCCACGACGGGCGTGGTGGAATTCGACGCAGAGGATATCCGCCTGGAGTTCGACCCGGTGGAAATGGCTCCCAAAGGCAGCCGCTGCTCGGTGCGGGTCGATCCAGCCATCTGTCCCGACGGCAAACTCCGCCGCGGCGACAAAGTCTTCCTCTGGGTAGACGCCGAATAGCCCTCCCGCAGAATCCCCTAAAGCAAAAGTCTCCCTTGAACCCATCGGGGCCGGGAGGCTGGCCTGGATATCCCGCCTTTTCCGGGCCAGTGGTCCCGATTTCGAAGGGACTGGCCCGGGCCAGTGGGGTTTGGCGGGCCAGTCATCCTTTCTGGGAATTCAAGATGGGCTCCAATTCTGATAATTTCAGTCGGACGATGCGGGCGATCTGTTTGGAAGTAGCTCCGGTCTGTTTCTTGATCTTGCGCGCCAGGGAGATCCTTTCCCGGACGCCCAGATCTGCGATTCGATCCGTACCTGAATATTCTTTTGAGATGCTTCGGGCCAGCATGGCGATCTCCCCGTCCGGGAGAGAAGCCGCATCTCCGTAGATTTGCTGATTGATATCGGATTCGACTCCTTTGTTCATATAGAATTGGTAGTCGCGCACAGATTTGAACTGTCGCTCCATCAGTTTGTAATTTACGAAATTGCCGGGCCAGATCAGGCCGTCAGACAAATAGAGCCAGTCGCCGGGCAGTTCTGACTTGCTGGAGAACAGATTCCGTCGCTCGTAGGTTGACAAATTACCGATGGGGATAGCCGTTTTCTTTATCCAAGTATGGTCTGAAAAGAGCAGTGAAGCCGAACTCCAAAGGTATCCCGCTGGCGTGACGGCCATCCCGGCCGCCAGCGGGTTACGGTGGATATATGCGATGGTCTCCTTGAGCCGCTCGGAATCGGGTATGAGCCAGTGCCCGATATTCCAGACTTTTCCCGGGAGATTGTCTCCACCATGGAATCGCAGCCAGAGTTCCGTGGCTTGTTTATATCGCGCCATAAACAGATCGCAATCATCTTCCAATCCGTAGAGGATGATGTGTAGGTGATTGTCCATCAAACAGAAGCAGATTACCTGAACAGGATGTGCCAGTCCTAGCCTGCAGAGGATGAGTGCGATACGGTTGATTCCGGCAACGAAGTCAGCCGTAGATAGGAACAGGATATCATCTTTTAATCCTTCCGTGGCGTAATGATAGAAATGAGGCTTTTGCATAAGTTTGGGTTTTTAGGGCAAGTTATCGTTTTCCTCATAAACAAAGAAGACCACTCGTCACATTTTTACGATTCTTTATGAAATTGTCGTTTTTTATAGGAGACTGGCCCAGATATCCCGCCTTTTCCGGGCCAGTGGTCTCGATTTCGAAGGGGCTGGCCCGGGCCAGTGGGGTTTGGCGGGCCAGTCATCGGGGTCTCTTAAGCTTGTCAGCGGAGGTGGCCGAGGAAGAGCTGTTTTTCTTCGGGGGTGAAGCCGCGGCGGGAGGCGTAGGCGTCGAGGGCTTCCGCCGGGAGGTGCCGGATGTCGGGGTAGGTGGCGGAAGGGTGTGCGAAGACGAGGGCGCAGATGCTGGCGTCGGGAATCATCGCGCAGGAGTCCGTGAGGCGGATGTCCAGGAACCCGGCTCCGGGAAGCAGGGCGAGGATGTCCCGCTTGAGGCTGTGGTCGGGGCAGGAGGCATAGCCGGCGGCGGGCTTGATGATGCGGACGGGGGAGTCTTTCGGCAGTTGTTTGACCAGTTCGGCTTCCAGCCAGCCCGAGGCGGCTTCGGCGAGGGTCAGGCGCAGGGAACGGTCGAGCATGGCCTCATAGTCCATCGAGCATGCCGGACAACTGCAGCCTGCAGGATGACGGGATTCGGAGCCGGAGGCGACCGAGAGGGAGCCGGGGGATTCTTCCCCCGTCATAGCGAAGCGATCGTCAGCGTGCGCCGCATCGCGGTGCACGCTGATGGCGAACATCCCGGCCGGAGAATCGAATCCGTAGGCCGCGGGGGCGACGAAGTCCGCCAGTGAGCGGCCGTCGGGGCCGTCCTGGCGCAGCATCGGCAGGCGCCATCCTTCGGCAAGCTCAGGATGACAGGCGACAATCTCGTCTCCCTCGGCGTGGCAGGCATCGAAACGGGCGGCGATGCGGATGCTGCAGAGGGGCTCCCGCTTGAAGTCTTCCAGCCGATTGATGGCATCGGCGCTCAGCTGGACGGTCTGCTCGTCGTCCTTCCTGTCGTGGGCCCGTATCCCCCAGATGGCGTAGAAGAGTTTCCAGTCAAAATACGGCAGCACCTCAGCGATACTGAGTTCCCGGGCGGGGATATTGGCAAAGCAGGCGCCGTGCAGGTAACTGTCCGGAAAATAATTTCCGTCCACCCGCGAGGGAGCAAGCCCTGCGGATGATGAAGAAACGGAATTTCCTGCCTTGTACAACGCCCGCAGTTCCTCCTGTTTGCGGTGTTCCTCGGCCTCGGTGGCGTCGCGGTCCGAAATCAGGCGGGTGGCAAGCACGGCGCTGGCCGAAGCGTCGGGGGCATAGAAGACGTGGCCGTAGCGGGGGGCGAGCCGGACGGCGGTGTGCAGGGCCGAGGTGGTGGCGCCGCCGATGAGCAGGGGCGTCGTGAGGCCGCGGGCGGCCATTTCCCGACAGAGTTCCTCCATCTGGTGAAGCGAAGGCGTGATCAGGCCGCTCACCCCGATGAGATCCGCACCCCACGCCGCGGCCCGCTCCAGGATGGTTTCCCGGGGGACCATCACCCCGAGGTCCTCGACATCGAAACCATTGCAGCGCAGCACGATACTGAGGATGTTCTTGCCGATGTCGTGGACGTCGCCCTGGACCGTGGCGAGCAGGATCCGGGGCCGGGTGAGCGCCCCGCCGCGGGCCGCTTCCATATAGGGCTGGAGCAGCGCCACGGCGTCGCGCATCACCTTGGCGGACTTGACCACCTGGGGGAGGAACATCTTGCCGGCGGCGAAACGCTCGCCCACCCGGGCCATCCCTTCCATCAGCGGACCTTCGATGACCGCCACGGCGCGACCGTGCAGTGAGAGGGCCTCCAGCAAGTCTTCCCGGGAAAGAGGCATACCGCCCGTCAATGCGCTGCAGAGGCGTTCGTCGATTCCCGGCCGGTTCTCTTGCGCGGTTTCCGCGGGGTTATTTCCTTCTGATTTTCCGGCAGCCTCCTGTTCGGCCAGCTTCTGTGCCAGTGCGGTCAGCGTTTCCGTTGCTTCCGGTGTCCGGGCGAGAATCACGTCCTCGACCGCACGCAGCAGACCGGGTTCGATTTCGTCATAGACGCGCAGCAGGCCCGGATTGACGATGCCCATATCGAGTCCGGCGGCGATGGCGTGGTAGAGGAAGACGGCGTGCATCGCCTCGCGGACGCGGTTGTTGCCGCGGAAGGCGAAAGAAAGGTTGGAGATGCCACCGGAAGTCAGCGCCCCGGGCAGGTTCTTTTTGATCCAGCGGACGGCCTCGATGAAGTCCGCGGCATAACGCTCGTGCTCCGGGATGCCGGTGCCGACGGACAGGACATTGACATCGAAAATAATATCCTGCGGGGCGTAGCCGGCTTGTTCCGTGAGCAGGCGCCAGGCCCGCTCGCAGATCTCGATCTTGCGCTCGAAGCTGGTCGCTTGGCCCTGTTCGTCGAAAGCCATCACCACCACGGCGGCACCCAGGGCGCGGATCTGCCGGGCCTTTTCCAGGAAACTGTTTTCTCCTTCCTTGAGGGAGATGGAATTGACGATGCAGCGCCCCTGGGCGTTCTTGAGCCCGGAGAGCAGGGTCTCCCAGTGGGAGGAATCGATCATCAGAGCCGCTTTGGCGACGGCAGGATCGCCGGCGATGTGGCGGAGGAATTTCACCATTTCCGCCGTGCTGTCCAGCATCGCGTCGTCCATATTGATGTCGATGACGGAGGCGCCGTTCTCGATCTGGCCGGCGGCCACCTGCAGCGCACTGTCATAGTCGCCGGCGGCAATCAGTCGGGCGAATTTGCGCGAACCGGCCACGTTGGTTCGTTCGCCGATATTGATGAAGCGGCTCCGCCGCACGTCGAGGCAGACGCTCTCCAGCCCGCTGACATACGGGGTCGGGTCGGGCGTGGGAATCGGACGCGGGGGCAGGCCCCGCACGGCCCCGGTGATGGCGCGGATGTGGTCGGGAGTGGTCCCGCAGCAGCCGCCGACCAGGTTCACGAGCCCTTTCTCCGCCATCCGGCGCAGGGCGTCAGCGGTCTGGGCGGGGGTCTCGTCGTAGGCCCCCATCTCGTTGGGCAGGCCGGCGTTGGGATAGCAGCTCACGGCACAGTCCGCCCAGGAAGCGACGTCGGCGACGAGCGGGGCGAGTTCGCCCGCACCGAGCGAGCAATTGAGTCCGAAGCAGAGCGGACGGGCGTGGCGGACGGAGCGGAAGAAGGCCTCCAGGGTCTGTCCGGTCAGGGTGCGGCCGCTTCGGTCTGCGACGGACACGGAGATGAGCAGGGGCAGGGCGGCCGCTTCGGGGATGCGCTGGATGGCCCACAGGGCGGCTTTGGTGCCCAGGGCATCGAAGCAGGTCTCCAGCAACAGGGCATCCACGCCGCCTTCGAGCAGACCCCGGACCTGCTCGGCATAGGCCGCCGCCATCCGGTCGAAATCGACCGGCCGCCAGGCCGGGTCGGAGAGGTCCTGGGGGAGGGTGAGGGACTTGCCGGTGGGGCCGAACGAACCGGCTACCCAGACTTTCCGGGGTGCGGCGTCGGCTTCGGCGCGGGCGAGCGCGGCGCCTGCCCGGGCGAATGCCTGCGCGCGGTTTGCCAAGCCGTAATCGGCCTGCGAGACGGCATTGGCGCTGAAGGTATTGGTCGTGATGATGTCCGCACCGGCCTCGATATAGGCGCGGTGGATGTCCCGGACGATGTCGGGATGGCTGAGGTTGAAGGGTTCGCTATTGCCGGCCAGGCCGTGGCGCTGGAGCATCGTGCCCATCGCCCCGTCCAGGATCAGGATCCTTTCGGAGAAAGCTTGCCGCAGGTCATCCATCAGAAACAGTCCCTGAGTACGCTGATGATGTTGTCGCTGCGCCCCATCGTGTAGAAGTGGATCTCCTCGACGCCGTGCGCGAGCAGGTCGCGGCTCTGGGCCTTGCACCACTCCGTGCCGATCTCGTAGGCGGCTTCCGGATGGGCGGAGACCTCCGCGGTGAGTTCCACGGGGATATCAATCGAGAAACTCTTGGGCATCAGGTCGATCTGCCGTATTGACGTGAGCGGCTTGATGCCGGGGACGATGGGCACGGTGATGCCGGCCTCGCGGCAGCGCCCCACGAAATCGTAGAAGACGGCGTTGTCGTAAAACATCTGTGTGATGATCTGGTCGGCACCGGCATCGACCTTCTGCTTGAGGTACCGGATATCCGTCTCGGGGTTGGGCGATTCGAAATGCTTCTCGGGATAACCCGCTACACCTAGCGTGAAAATGCGCTCCCCGCCGCCGGCCGCCTCGAAGCGGCGGATGGCGGCGACCAGCTCGCTTGCGTGGGCATAGCCGTCGGGCTCGGGCGTGAAACGCTTTTCGCCCGCCGCGGCGTCGCCCCGCAGCACGAGGATGTTGCGGATACCCATAAACTTAAAATCCTGCAGATGCGATTCGATCAGGTCGGCGCTGGCCCCGCCGCAGATGAGGTGCGGGACCACCTCCACCTCAGGGAAGGCGGCCTGCACGGCCGCACAGACAGCTGTCTGGCTGATGCGCTTGCGCAGCAGGTGACGTGTGTAGCCGCCGCCCGGCTCCGGCCGGAACTCATATTCATCGCGGTGGCAGGTGACATTGATATAGTGCGGCCGGAACGCCATCAGCGGCTGGATGCTGCCGAGGAGTTCGGCCTTGGTAATCCCTTTGAGGGGCGGAACGATTTCGAGCGAAGGAAAGGGCTTCATCGGGCAATAACTACGTGGGGGTAAAGATAGTGATTTTTTGCGCTATTTTCAGCGCACCGGGACGGCGTGGGTGTTCTTGACCTCACCCATCACGAACGAACTGTTGAGCCCGCCGATGCAGTCCAGCTCGCCGAGGATACGCAGCACGAACTGCTGGTATTCCTTCATACTGGACACATAGACCTTCATCAGGAAGTCATAGTCGCCGGAAATGTTGTAGCATTCGCCTACTTCGTCCATCGTCTGCACGGCTTCCATCAGCCGCTTCGCATTCTCGTAGGTATGCTGCTTCATCTTGATGTAGCAGAACGCGACGAACGCGCAGTCCAATTTCTCCGCATCCAGCACCGCCACATATCCTTTGATGAACCCCTGTTCGCGCAGGCGCTTGATGCGTTCGAAGACGGGTGTCGGCGAGAGATGCACCCGCGCAGCCACCTCCTTGTTGGTCAGGGCGGCATTCTCCTGCAGCACCCGGAGGATGGCGAGATCGATTTTGTCCAGTCCGCTCATAGCGTAGAAAGATTAATAATCTGTCCGGAAAGGGAATAATACAAACTTTTGGAATATACAACTATATTAGTGTGTAAATATAGTAATCTTTTCTAATAGTTATAAATACCTTGGATATATTTTCTATCATCCCGAACTTTGTCACCGGCAAGAAACAACAAAAAGACAAAGAATATGAGCAATCAGAACTACCACGTCGAGACCCTGGCGCTGCACGTAGGCCAGGAGACCCCTGATCCCGCATCCGACGCCCGCGCCGTCCCCATCTACCAGACGACCTCCTATGTCTTCCGCAACAGCCAGCACGCCGCCGACCGCTTCGGTCTGCGCGATCCCGGCAATATCTACGGCCGCCTCACCAACTCCACCCAGGCCGTCTTCGAAGAGCGTGTCGCCGCGCTCGAGGGCGGCGTGGCAGGCCTCGCCGTTGCTTCCGGCGCCGCCGCCATCACCTATGCCCTGCAGAATGTGTTGCAGCAAGGCGACCACATCATTGCCGCCGACAACCTCTACGGCGGGTCCTACAACCTGATCACCCACACCCTCTCTACCCGGGGGATTGAGAATACCATCCTGAATGTCAATGACCTGGAGGCACTCGAGGCCGCCATCCGGCCCAATACCAAGGTCATCTATGCCGAGACCTTCGGCAACCCCAACTCCGATGTGGCCGATTTCGAAGGCATCGCCGCCGTGGCCCACCGCCACGGCATCGTCTTCATCGTGGACAATACCTTCGCCCCCATCGTCATCCGGCCGCTGGAGCACGGTGCCGACATCGTGGTCCATTCCGCCACCAAATTCATCGGCGGCCACGGCAGTTCGCTGGGCGGCGTGATCGTGGACGGCGGCCGTTTCGACTGGAAGGCTGATCCTGACAAATATCCGACCCTCGCAAAGCCCGATCCCAGCTATCACGGAGCCGTGTTCGCGGATGTGGCCGGCCCGGCCGCCTTCGTTACGCGCATCCGTGCCGTGCTGCTGCGCGACACCGGCGCGGCCATCAGTCCCTTCAACGCCTGGATCCTGCTCCAGGGCGTCGAATCCCTGCCGCTCCGCATCGAGCGGCACACGCAGAACGCGCTCAAGGTCGTGGACTTCCTCTCCAGGCACCCGAGGGTGGCGAAGGTCAACCACCCGTCCCTGCCGGACCATCCCGACCACGCGCTCTATGAGCGCTATTTCCCGGGCGGAGCCGGTTCCATCTTCACCTTTGAGATTAAGGGCACCCAGGAGGATGCGTGGCGCTTCATCGACCGGCTGAAGATCTTCTCGCTGCTCGCCAACGTCGCCGATGTCAAGAGCCTGGTCATTCATCCTTACACGACCACCCACTCCCAGCTCAGCGCCGAGGAACTGGCGGCGCAGCATATCACACCCACGACCGTCCGCCTGTCGGTCGGGGTGGAGCACATCGACGACATCCTGGCCGATTTGCAGCAGGCGCTCGAGGCATAAATAAAGACAGCCGGCCCGCGGGGGTCGGCTGTCCGTCTGTAAAAAGTCCCTTCCTACAGTTCGTTGAGCTGCTGGTTCAGTTCGTCCTTGCGGCCGACGATGATGTCCTGGTAGCTCTTCAGGCCGGTACCGGCAGGGATCAGGTGCCCGCAGATGACATTCTCCTTGAGGCCCTCGAGGTGGTCCACACGGCCGCGGATGGCGGCCTCGCTGAGCACCTTGGTGGTCTCCTGGAAGGAGGCTGCGGAGATGAAGCTGTCGGTCTTGAGGGCGGCCCGGGTGATACCCTGGAGGATCAGGCGTGCCGTGGCCGGCTGGGTCGGGCGGGCGACCATCATATGCAGGCCCTGACGCTCGAGCGAGGCGTTCTCGCTGCGCATCTCACGGGCGCCGATGATGTCGCCGACTTCGTATTTCTGCGATCCGCCGGGATCCTGCACATAGAACTTGCCGTAGATCCGGTCGTTGACGTCCATGAAACGCCACTTGTCCACCATTTCCTCGGTGAGGAACTCGGTGTCGCCCGGGAAGGTAATCTCGACCTTGCGCATCATCTGGCGTACGATGATCTCGAAATGCTTGTCGTTGATCTTCACGCCCTGGAGGCGGTAGACGGCCTGCACTTCGTTGACAATGTACTCCTGGGCCTTGACAGGTCCGAGGATGGAGAGGATGTCGCTCGGAGACACACCGCCGTCGGACAGCGGGGTGCCCGCCTTGACGTAGTCGCTCTCCTGGACGAGGATCTGCTTGGTCAACGGCACGAGGTAGTGCTTCTCGACACCGGACTTGTTGCGGACGGAGATCTCGCGGTTACCGCGCTTGACCTTGCCCATCAGGACCTCGCCGTTGATCTCGGAGAGGATGGCGGGGTTGGACGGGTTGCGGGCTTCGAAGAGTTCCGTCACACGCGGCAGACCGCCGGTGATGTCGCTGGCCTTGCCGATGGCGCGCGGGATCTTCATGATCACGTCGCCCACCTTGACCACGCTGCCGTTCTCCGCCATCACGTGGGCGCCGACCGGCAGGTTGAACTGCTTGATGCTCTGGCCGTTGGCATCGACGATGTGGAGCGCGGGGCTCTTGGTCTTGTCCTTGGACTCGATGATGACCTTATCGGTGCTGATGGAGAACTCGTCTGCGGCGTCCTTCTGGAAAGTGGAGCCTTCGATCATGTTCTCGAAGCGGACCGTACCGGCCGTCTCGACGATGGTGGTGGCGTTGTAGGCATCCCAGTCGCAGATCAGGTCTCCCTTGACCACCTTGTCGCCATCCTTCTTGTAGAGCACGGCGCCGTAGGGCACATCGTACTGGGAGAAGGTGATGCCGGTGTTCTCGTCGAGGATGCGGAGCTCGGTCATGCGGCTCACGACGACGCTCTCGACCCCGCCGGCGTCGGTGACGCGGTCGATGGTGCGGAGCTCCTCGAACTTCAGGATACCGTCATACTTGGACTCGATGGAGGAGTCGGCTGCGGAGGAAGAAGCGGTACCACCGACGTGGAAGGTACGCAGCGTCAGCTGGGTACCCGGCTCGCCGATGGACTGGGCGGCGATGACGCCGACTACTTCGCCCTTTTCGACCATCCGGCTGGTCGCGAGGTTGCGGCCATAGCACTTGGCGCACACGCCCTTGCGGCTCTCGCAAGTGAGCACCGAACGGATCTCCACCTGCTCGATGGGCAGGGAGTCGATCAGCTCGGCCTGCTGCTCGCGGATCTCCTCGCCGGCCTTGAGGATGAGCTCGCCGGTCAGCGGGTTGAAGATGTCGTGCACGGAGGTGCGGCCCAGGATACGCTCGCCGAGGGATTCGACGACCTCGTCCTTGTTCTTGATGGCGGTGGCGATGAGGCCGCGGAGCGTGCCGCAGTCCTCTTCGGTGATGATCACATCGTGGGACACGTCGACCAGACGCCTGGTCAGGTAACCGGCATCAGCCGTCTTGAGGGCGGTGTCGGCCAGACCCTTGCGGGCGCCGTGCGTGGAGATGAAGTACTCGAGCACGGTCATACCTTCCTTCAGGTTGGACACGATCGGGTTCTCGATGATGTCCGCGCCGGAGGCGCCGGCCTTCTGCGGCTTGGCCATCAGGCCGCGCATGCCGCAAAGCTGCTTGATCTGGGTGGTGGAACCACGGGCGCCGGAATCCAGCATCATATAGACCGGGTTGAAGCCCTGCTGGTCGGCGGAGATCTGCTTGGTGACGATGCCGGTCAGACGGTTGTCGATCGAGGACCACAGGTCGATGACCTTGTTGTAGCGCTCGTTGTTGGTGATGAAACCGTTGTCGTAGTCGTCGCGGATGGCCGCAACCTGCTTGTAGGCTTCTTCCACGAGGGTGGACTTCTCCTTCGGGACGAGCACGTCGCCGAGGTTGAAGGAGATACCTGCGCGGAAGGCCTGGTCATAACCCAGGTTCTTGATGTCGTCGAGGAACTGCGCCGTGCGGGTCACACCGGTGTGCTTGATCACGTCGGTGATGATCTTGCGGAGCGCCTTCTTGCCGAGGACTTCGTTGACGTAGGGAACCTCATCCGGAACGTACTGGTTCACGATGATGCGGCCGGCGGTCGTCTCGACGAGGTGGACGCCCTTGGCGGGGTCCTGCTTGTCCACGACGAGGCGGACGTTGATCCGGGCGTGCATGTCGATCGCCTTCTCGTTGTAGGCCACGATGACCTCTTCCGGGGAGTAGAAACTCTTGCCCTCACCCTTGGCGCCGGGACGGATCTTGGTGATGTAGTACAGACCGAGGACCATATCCTGGGAAGGAACGGTGATCGGCGCGCCGTTGGCCGGGTTGAGGATGTTCTGCGAACCGAGCATCAGCAACTGCGCCTCCATGATGGCGGCGTTGCCGAGCGGGAGGTGGACAGCCATCTGGTCACCGTCGAAGTCGGCGTTGAACGCCGTACAGGCGAGCGGGTGCAGCTGGATGGCCTTACCCTCGATCATCCGCGGCTGGAAAGCCTGGATACCGAGCCGGTGCAGGGTCGGTGCGCGGTTGAGCAGCACGGGATGGCCCTTCATCACGTTCTCCAGGATGTCCCAGATCACCGCATCCTTGCGGTCGACGATTTTCTTGGCGGATTTGACCGTCTTGACGATGCCGCGCTCGATGAGTTTGCGGATGATGAACGGCTTGTAGAGCTCGGCCGCCATGAACTTCGGCAGACCGCACTCGTGCATGTTCAGCTCCGGACCGACGACGATGACGCTTCGGGCGGAGTAGTCCACGCGCTTGCCCAGGAGGTTCTGGCGGAAGCGGCCCTGCTTGCCCTTGAGGGAGTCGGACAGGGACTTGAGGGCCCGGTTGGACTCGCTCTTGACGGCGGAGGACTTCTTGGAGTTGTCGAAGAGGGAATCGACGGCTTCCTGGAGCATGCGCTTCTCGTTGCG
>JAEEVG010000053.1 GCA_016290835.1 Bacteroidales bacterium
CACGCCGCTGACCAGCCACCCCGGCTCGCGCACCACCTCCTACATCGCCCCCGGCAACACAGAAGACTTCTCCGGAGCGGTCGCCACGAACCACTGGTACACCATCAGCGCCATCGACGTCAAGCCGCTGCGCCCCGCCGCGGCCATCGCGGTGATGGGGGATTCGATCACCGACGGGCGCGGCACCACCACCAACGGCCAGGACCGCTGGACCGACCAGTTCTCCCGCGCCCTGCTGCAGGACCCGCGGACCCGCGACCTGTCCGTGCTCAATTTCGGCCTGGGCGGCAACTGCATCCTGCAGGGCGGCAACGGCCCCACGGCGCTCAGCCGCTATGAGCGCGATCTATTCGGGCCCGCGGGTGTGCGCTACATCATCCTCTTCGAAGGCACCAACGACCTCGGCAACACCCGGGACGGCCTCGCGACCGCCCGGGAGATCGAAGCGGCCTGGACCAAGATCGCGGAGGAGGCCCATTCCCGCGGCATCAAGGTCTTCGGGGCCACGGTCACGCCCGCCCTGGGGAGTTTCTACACCCGTGCGGGCGAGCACGAGAAGGGCCGCCAGGCCCTGAACGCCTGGATACGCGGGAGCGAGCTCTTCGACGGGGTAATCGACTTCGACCGGATGGTCGCCGACCCGGCGGTGCCGGACAAGCTGGACCCGGCCTATCTGTTTGAGAATGATTGGCTTCACCTCAATGCCAAGGGCTACGAGGTGATGGGGCAGGGAATAGACAGAAGCCTGTTCTACCGCTAGCCCTTACATATCGATGTTGAAGACCAGCGAGAAGCGGTGTCTTTCAGCAAGTCCTTGCACGGCGAAGCTATCGAAAGAGGCTCCGCCGTTGTAGTTGTAGCTGACGCCGATGCGGGTGGTGTAGGGGATCCAGAGCAGGTTGCCCAGCACCGCCGCGAAGTCGGCTCCGGCGCTCCAGAGACTGCCGCCCTGGCCCTTGGAGGCCCAGGCGCTCCGGTCGGCGTGCAGGGTCAGCTCGAAGTTGCGCAGATAGGCCGCAGGCCCGAGCACGGCGCGGTCCACGTATAGCAGGGGCAGTTTGTAGTCGGCGGACAGGCGCCATTGCGCATCGAAGGCCGCCAGCTGGCGGGTGACATCGACGTCGTAGCCGCGCGGCGCCATATCGGCGTAGCGTTCGCTGAAGATCCCATTGTCGAAGCGCCGCTCATAGAGGGCATCCACGCGGAGCCCGTGCGTTTCCAGCAGGCCCGGGAGATAGCCGTAGAGTTTGCCGTAAGCCGCGGGCGCAATCAGCCCGGGGGCCCAGCGGAAACTGTAGCCCCCTTCCGCCCCGATCCCGAGGCGGGGATAGGGCCGGGCGGCCGGGGTGCGCTGCATCACATAGCCCCGCAGGCTGAAGGTGGTGCGGTTCAGCGAACTCCTGTCTTCGTAGGTATCGTTGGAGAACTGCAGGGTGGCCGAGGGAACGAGGCCGCGCTGCCAGCCCCCGGAGGAGAAGTTCCAGGGGATGTAGGCGCGCAGGCTCCCGGAGAGGGAGGGAATGGACGCCGAGCCGGCGGAATTCCCGCGTCGGGTATGTTTGAGGGCGACCGAACGGGCCTGTTCGTCCCGCTCCAGGTAGTAGCGCCAGGCGTCCCGGTCGCCCAGGTCCACCCGGGCCTCGATCACCGGATAGAGACCGGTATAAGTCAGGTCGGCGTGGACGGAATGCCGCCAGCTGCCGCGGTCATAGGCGGCGTGGTAGCCCAGCATTCCGTAACCCGAGCCCAGGTCGTTCTGCCAGAAGGCCGTGGCCCCCAGCCCGGCATCCTGCTGGAGCGTTTCCAGCGAGAGGTCGTCCACGGAGTCGTAGGCGAAATAGAGCGGCAGCCAGGAGTGGAAGCGGAACAGGTGGGCGAGTTTGCTGTAAGGTTGCGGGTCGCTCATTTCGACTGCTGCGGGAGCTTCCTGCGGGGGTTCGCCCTCCGTCAGTTCCTCGGCGAAGGGGTAGCGGGGGAGCGTGTCGAAATCCGCCGGCCGCCCTTGCAGCTCCGTCAGGGCCATCTTGCGGATGAGCCGGCCTTCGGGCTGGAGCGCGGCGAAGAAGAGGGTATCGCGCAGGATCTCGAAGTCCGAGGCGCCGAAGCGCGTGTTGGTCAGCCGGAGCGGTGCGCCGCCGGCGAGCGGATCCAGGCTGTAGAGTTCGTTGACCCCCGTCAGGTCGCAGGTAAAATACAACAGCCCTTCCCGGCTCCATAACTGCTTGATTTTCACCGGACGGGGCCGGAGTGCGGGCTGGAAGTCCCGCACCCGCCAGATCCCGTAGCCTTCTTCGGTGACGGCGCAGGCCCAGAGTTCGCCGCCCGCCCAGGCGGTCTCCACCACCTGCATCCCGTCGGGGGCGCGGAAGACCTGCTGCACGCTGCCGTCCGCGGCGTCGAGCAGCACCACCCGGGTGCTCCCGTCCACGGGATATTCCGTCACGGCGAGCCGGGGCGCGTCGGGGTCGGGCGCGGGGTGGTAATAGCGCGTTTTGCGGGTGAGCGTGCGGACGGAGCTGCCGTCGGCGGAGGAACGGATAATGGAATAGGAACGCAGCGGCCAGCGGGCGTCGCGTACCGTCTCGGACCAGAACAGCCGGTCCGCGGGGGCGCTGTACTGCGGCCGCGAAAGGCCCGTGCCCAGCAGGGCGAGCTTCCACTGCGTCCCGTCGGGGGCGATGCGCACCAGGCGGTCGGGCTGCGTAAGGCCGCCGCGCACGGCGAGCAGGTCGTCGCCCAAATGCGTCAGGCGGGTGTATTCGAGGAAGCGCCGCGGCACGGGGCTCACCGGCGTCGAGGCCAGGAAGGGGCCGCGCGCCGCCTCGTCGGCCGCCCACTGCGCCTGCAGGGCGGCCGACACCTCGGCGAAGGCCTCCCGGAAGGGCTTGCCCGTGGCTTCGCGCACGGTTTTGTCCCAGTTGAAGAAGGCGATGCCGCCGTGATCGGCGATGCGGCGGTAGAAGCGCGCCGACAGGTCGGGAACGTCATAGTGGGCCCGGATTCCGCCGACGGCGAGGTAGCCGGCGCGGTAGTAATCCGGGGTGTAGTAGCGCGTGGAGCCATAGCGCCAGCGCCAGAAGTCGCGCCAGTCGCCGGCGGCGAAACTCACGCGGTAGTATTCCAGGAAATCCGCCGTACGGCCGCGTCCGGAGCGGCTCAGCGCCGTTTCTGCCGTTACGGCGTCGCCTTCGAAGAAAGCCGGACCGCCATAGACTGCGGCGAGTCCGCCCATGCCCAGTTCTCCGCTCAGCACGCGCAGGGCGCGCCACGGCGGGAGGGCAGCGTACTGCATCTGGGCGATGTGGCGGGATTCGTGGACGGCGAGCTCGGTGACCCAGGACATGGGTTCCGGGGCGAAGGCGTCCGGGACGGTGAGCAGTTCGAGGCGGCGCGGGGTCCAGGTGACCTGCCCGTTGGCATTGGCCGTCCAGGCGTGCAGCACCACCGGCATCTTGCTGCGGTAGGCGGCGTTGGGCCGCACGCCGATGCTCGCCCCGACGGGGCCGGCGGCCTGCTCCAGGGCCACGGCGAAGACGCGGCCCAGCGAATCCAGCCCGCGGGGATAGACCACGCGGTAGGTCGGCGTCTGAACGCTGCTCCAGCGCAGCCCGCCCGGGTCGGAGCCCATGGTGTAAAACTGGGCGGCGGCGGGCAGGGCGGCGCACAGGGCCGCGAGCAGCAATAAGAGCCTCCTTCGGTGCATCATTACAAAAATAAAGAATCGCCCCCAAGAAAGCAAATTGCTTTTCCGCGCATTTTTGGTTACCTTTAGGGTTTGGATGAAAACGCGCACGCTCATAATCCTTTTGCTGCTCGTCCCCCTGGTGCTGCCCTCGTGCCGCCAGGGCGGGAAACCCGTGGACGAGCCGCGGACGCTGCACAGTTTTTCGCTTCCAGAAGTCCCGTCGGTCTATTCCGGGACGGAGGAGCGCCGGCAGTATCTGCTGGATCATTACTGGGACCGCTTCTTCGCGGGGGAAGGCCCCTGCGACACCGGTGCCGTGCTGGGGGTCAAATACCGCGAGGTGGAGCTGGCGTTCGCGTCCTATGTGGACCTGATCCGCGAGCTGCCCTTGCCGGAGGCGCAGAAGCAGATGGGCCGGTTCTTCGGCCGGATCGAACAGAAACAGGCGGCGGACACTTCCGTGCACGTCTATCCGCTGATGACGGAAATCGTCTCCCGCTACCTCTACGACCCCAATTCCCCCTGGCGCGACGAGGACCTGTACCTGCCCTTCGCCGAGGGCCTTGCGGCCTCCCCCTTCACCCTCGAGGACGCCCGTCCGGGCTATGTCTACGAGGCGCGTATGTGCGCGCTTAACCCCGTCGGCTCCGTGGCCCCGGACTTCCGTTTCACCGACCTGCAGGGCCGCACCCACAGCCTGCACCAGGTCCGCGCCCGCACCACCGTGCTCTTCTTCAGCAACCCCGGCTGCTATGCCTGCCAGGAGATCATCGGAACCCTGCAGGCCATCCCGGGCATCGATGCGCGCATCGACAGCGGCTCCGTGGCGGTCGTCTGCGTGTATATCGACGAGGAACTCGACAAGTGGCGGGAGTACGCGCCCGCCTATCCCGCCCGCTGGTTGTGCGGATACGAGGGAGAGGGCCGCATCCGGGAGACGGAACTCTACAACGTCCGGGCGATCCCCTCGCTCTACCTGCTGGACGCCGACAAGCGCATCATCCTCAAGGACGCCCCCACCGAGCGGGTCGTCTCTTATTTGCAAAATCATCAAAATCAATAATTCAGCACTATGGCAATCAACAGAAAACTTTGGGGCAAGACCCCTGATGGCAAGCCCATTTACAAGTACACGATGACCAACGCAAGCGGAGCCTCCGTCGTGCTCTGCTCGATCGGTGCGGCGATCGTGTCCATCAACGTCCCCGACCGCGCCGGCAAACTCGGCGACGTGGTGCTCGGCTACGGCAAGCCCGAGAGCTACTTCGGCGACGGCCCCTGCTCGGGCAAGGTCCCGGGACGCTACGCCAACCGCATCGCCTTCGGCAAATTCACCCTCGGCGGCAAGGAATACGAACTCCCGATCAACAACGGTCCCAACCACCTACACGGCGGTCCTGACGGCTTCCAGAACCAGGTCTGGGATTCCCGCAAGCACAAAGGCGGCGTGGAGTTCAAATATGTCTCCGCCGACGGCGAGATGGGTTATCCCGGCAACCTCGTGGTGGTGGCGCGCTATGAGTGGAGCGAGCAGAACGAGCTCCGCCTCACCTTCAGCGCCAAGTCAGATGCCCCCACGATCATCAACCTGACCAACCACGTCTATTTCAACCTCAATTGCCGCGGCAACATCATGCGCCACTTCCTGCGGCTCAACGCCTCGGAGTACCTTCCGACCGACGAGACCCTCATCCCGCTGGGCGACAGCGCACCCGTTGCCGACACCCCGATGGATTTCCGCAAACCCAAGACCATCGGCCGCGACAGCAAGAAGGACTTCCCGGCCCTGAACTACGGCAAGGGCTATGACGCTTGCTGGGTCATCGACGGCTACATCCCCGGCCAGCTCCAGGAGGCCGCTGAGCTTTGGTCCAACCGCAGCGGCCGCACGGTCAAGGTGTTCACCACCCAGCCGGGCGTGCAGGTCTATACCGGCAACTGGCTGGAAGGCTGCCCTGTGGGCAAGCGCGGCCGCATCTGGCACGACTATGATGCCGTGGCCCTCGAGTGCCAGCACTTCCCCGACAGCCCCAACCATCCGGACTACCCGGGCACGGTCCTGAAGCCCGGCAAGACCTTCCACGAGGCCATCATTTTCGCCTTCGGCGTCAAGAACTGAGGATGAAGCAATACCTAGACCTCCTGCAGGAGATAATGGACCACGGGGTGGTCAAGCACGACCGCACCGGAGTAGGGACGAAGAGCATCTTCGGACACCAGATGCGCTTCGACCTATCCGAAGGTTTCCCCCTGCTGACCACCAAGAAGGTCCATCTCAAGTCCATCATCTACGAGCTCCTCTGGTTCATCAGCGGGGACACCAACGTCAAGTATCTCCAGGACCACAAAGTGACCATCTGGGACGAGTGGGCTGACGAGAACGGCGACCTGGGCCCCGTCTACGGGCACCAGTGGCGGAGTTGGCCCGCGCCCGACGGGCGCAGCATCGACCAGCTCTCGCAGGTGGTGGACCAGATCCGCCGCAACCCGGATTCCAGACGGATGATCGTCTCCGCCTGGAATCCCGGGGAGGTGGACCGGATGGCCCTGCCCCCGTGCCACTGCCTCTTCCAGTTCTATGTGGCGGAGGGACGGCTTTCCTGCCAGCTCTACCAGCGCAGCGCGGACACCTTCCTGGGCGTCCCGTTCAACATCGCCTCCTATGCCTTGCTGACGATGATGATCGCCCAGGTGTGCGGCCTGCAGCCGGGCGAATTCATCCACACCACGGGCGACACGCACATCTACCTCAATCACTTCGACCAGGTCCGCGAGCAACTGTCCCGCACCCCCCGGCCGCTGCCGACAATGCGCTTGAACCCCGATGTGAAAAGTATCTTTAATTTTGATTACGAGGACTTTACGCTGGAAGGCTATGACCCCTGGCCGGCGATCAAGGCCCCGGTAGCCGTATAAGTATGGAGAAATGTCTGATCGTCGCCGTGGCCGACAACGGGGCCATCGGCGTGAAGGGGGATCTGCCCTGGCACCTCCCCGAGGATTTGAAATATTTCAAGGAGAAAACCAGGGGCTTCCCCGTCATCATGGGCCGCACCACGTATTACTCCCTGCCGTTCCGTCCGCTCAAGGGCCGCAAGAACATCGTCCTCAACCTCGGCTGGGACCCCATCCCGGACGACGTCGTGAGCGTGTACTCTTTCGACGAGGCTTTCGCGGCCGCAGAGCCGGCGCAGCGCTGCTTCGTGATCGGGGGTGCGTCGGTGTACAAAATGGCCATCGATATGATGGATCGGCTGTATATTACGCACGTTCATACAATTATTTCCGATGCAGATGCTTTTTTTCCGGAAATAAATTCCGATATTTGGGCTCTTGAATCCCGTTCGGAGCGCCGTCGGGACGAGAAATCCGGTCTCGAATACGAATTCGCGACCTATATCCGGCGGTAGGAATACTCCTGTCCGCCGGAGTGCGTGACGGTTTGTTAGTAGTGTTATGGCAGCAGAACAACGAGAAAAATTCGGCGGCCGCCTGGCCGTAATCCTGGCGATGGCGGGGTCCGCCATCGGGCTGGGCAATATCTGGCGTTTCCCCTATATGGTCGGCGAGCACGGCGGTGCCGCCTTCGTGATCGTGTACATCATCGCCACGCTGCTCATCTCCCTGCCGGTCTTCCTCTCCGAGGTGATGATCGGCCGCCGCAGCCACACCAACGCCCGTGACGCCTTTGCGCGCCTGTCGCGCCACCACCCCTTCTGGAAGGCGGCCGGCTACCTGACGATTATCATTCCGACCCTGATCGCTTCTTACTACAGCGTGATCGGCGGCTGGTCCCTCGAATACCTCTTCCAGAGCTGTGCGTTCCGGCTGTCCGCGATGGATCCCGCCGAGACCAGCGGCATCTTCGGCGCGTTCGTGACGAAGTCCTGGGCTCCGGTGGCGATGCACCTGCTCTTCCTGCTGCTGACGGTGGGCGTGGTGGCCGGCGGCGTCAAGGCCGGCATCGAGAAGTTCAGCAAGATCACCCTCCCGGTGCTCTTCGTGCTGATCGTGGTGATACTCGTCTATTCGGTCAGCCTGCCCGGCTCCGCGGCGGGCGTCAGCTACCTGCTGAAGCCCGACTGGAGCGAGCTTACGCCCCGGACCTTCGCCTACGCGATGGGGCAGAGCTTCTTCTCCCTGTCGCTGGGCATGGGCGCCATCATCACCTATGGCTCGTATGTCAACAAGAAGGAGAACATCCTCTCCACGAGCGCCGGTACGGCCGTCTCGGACCTGCTGTTCGCCATCCTGGCCGGCTTCGCCATCATGCCGGCGGTGTTCGCGGCCGGCATCGAGCCGGGTGCGGGCCCGGGCCTGATCTTCCAGAGCATCCCCTATGTATTCGCCAAGATGGGGACGGACCTGCCCGTGGTGAGCGGGATCGTATCGATCCTCTTCTTCCTGACCATCGTCGTGGCGGCGATGACCTCCTGCATCTCCCTGGTGGAGGTGGGCGTTTCCTTCCTGATGGAGCGCACCGGGATGTCGCGCGGCAAGGCCTGCGTGCTGCTTTTTGGCATTTGCGGCGGCCTGGGCGTGCTGTGCTCCCTGTCCTTCGGCCCCCTGTCGGGCTTCAAGGTGGCGGGGATGACGCTCTTCGACCTCTTCGACTGGGTCTGCTCCAACATCCTGCTGCTGGTGATGGGCCTGCTCGCCGTGGTCTTCGTGGGCTGGATCCTGCCGCGGCGCGTGGTGCACGACGAGTTCACCAGCCGCAACCGCTACGCATTCAACAACCGCATCTTCCCGGTGGTCTGGTTCCTGATCAAATGGATCGCGCCCGTGGCGGTGCTCATCATTTTCCTGACCAATTTCATCCTTTAGTCCATGGCCGCACAGCGTGAACATTTCGGCGGACGTTTCACCGCCATCCTGGCCCTGGCCGGTTCCGCCATCGGACTGGGCAACATCTGGCGTTTCCCCTATATGGTCGGCCAGACGGGCGGCGCCGCGTTCATCATCATCTACCTGGCCGCCTGCCTATTGCTGTCCCTGCCCATTTTCCTCGCCGAGGCCATCGTGGGCCACAACACCCACTCCGGGACCTACGGGGCGATGGAGAAACTCGCGCCCGGCACGAAATGGAAATGGCTCGGCCTGCTGACCGTCGTCACCCCGCTGGTCATCCTGTCCTACTACAGTGTGGTGGGCGGCTGGTCCATCGGCTACCTCTGGCAGTCCTTCACGGCCGGTTTCCGGGATAACGAGATCGGGGCGGTGTCCTCGGCTTATGCGAACTTCATCGCGGCGCCCTGGCGGCCGCTGCTCTTCCATACGCTCTTCCTGCTGGGCTGTGCCGTCATCGTGTCGGCGGGCGTCAAGTCCGGTATCGAGAAGTTCAACAAGATCACGATGCCGCTGCTCTTCGTGCTGATCGTGGTGATTATGGTCTATTCGCTCTCCCTGCCGGGATCGGCCGCGGGCGTGGCGTATCTGCTGAAGCCGGACTTCAGCCGCATCACCCCTTCGGCCATCGCCGCGGCGATGGGCCAGAGCTTCTTCTCCCTGTCGCTGGGCGCCGGGACCATCCTGACCTACGCCTCCTATATCCGCAAGGACGAGAACATCCTCGCCACGGGGCTCGGAACGGTGGCCTTCGACCTGCTCTTCGCCCTGATCGCCGGCTTCGCCATCATGCCGGCGGTGTTCGCGGCCGGCATCGAGCCGGGCGCGGGCCCGGGCCTGATCTTCGAGACCCTGCCCTTCATCTTCGCGAAGATGGGTGCGGCGGTGCCCTGGGTGAGTTCCGTCGTGGCGGTGCTCTTCTTCGTGACCATCGTGGCGGCGGCGCTTACCTCCGCCATCTCGATGTACGAGGTGGGCGTGGCCTTCCTGGTGGAGCAGCGCGGGCTTTCGCGCCACAAGGCCGTGGTGCTCATCTTCCTGGGCACCTGGACCCTCGGTGCGCTGTGCTCCCTGTCCTTCGGTCCGCTCGCGGACACCAAGATCTTCGGCCAGACGATTTTCGGCTTCTGCGATCTGCTGACCTCCAACTTCCTGATGACCTTCGGCGGCCTGCTCTTTGTGCTGTTCGTGGGCTGGAAGATGCCCAAGGCCGTCGTGCGTGACGAGTTCACCGCCGGGGGCACGGAGCCGTTCAACAAGGCCATCTTCGGAGCCTTCTGGTTCTTGCTCCGTTACGTCGCCCCCATCGCGATCGTCGTCATCTTCATCACCAACTTCCTGGCTTAACGGAAGTTATTCCTTCTTGAGCTCTATCGCCGGGTTCGTCCTGGCGGCTTTCAGCGTCTGCCAGAGCACGGAGGCCAGGGAGAGGAGTACGCTCAGCAGGGCCGCCGCCACGAAGATCCACCAATAGCCCGTGATGTGCTCGGGATAGCGCTGCAGGAAGCGCTCGCTGATCAGCACGGCGAGCGGGATGCCGATCAGCAGGGAGAGGCCGATCCAGCCCATATAGACCAGTACGCTGCGCCGTGTCTCGGATCCGATGGTGCCGCCGAAGACCTTGCGGATGGCGATCCCCTTGGTGTTGGCCCCGGCATAGTGGGAACTCATCGCCACGAGCGCCAGCAGGGAGAGCAGGATCGAGATCAGGCAGAAAATCTCCACCAGGCGGACATAGCGCCGCATATCGTCGTGGTCGGCGGCGATCAGGTCCTCGATATAACCGTTGCGTGCATTGGCCATGCCGAATACGTCCGCGATGCCCGCCGCCTCTTTGTGCCAGGCGTTGGCCATCGGGCGGAACCAGCGCTCGAATGCGCGGTGGTCTTTCCCCGTGCGGATCAAAAGCGTATTGCCATAGCTGTCCGGGACACCGGCCGGGTTGACTTCCACAATCGGCACACCTTCAGTGAACGGCGTTCCGTTAACCGGCGCGACCCTGAAATCCTCCAAAATGCCGCCGATCACGGACGGGTAGTCCTCGGGGTAGCGATCATAGCCCCAAAAGACTTCGGCCGGGGAGGCATTCTCCTGCGTGATCCCGATGGCGTTGGCTGCGGTGCGGGAAAGCATGACGGATCCTTCCAACTGAGCGAAACGCTCCGCCACCCGGAAGCCCAGCATCCGGAAAGCCGTTTCGTCACAGTTGATATTCAGCAAATGGACATGCTTGCCCGATGTCCCACGGTTTACATAGGTCGGATAGCCGGTCGTGAACCCGATTTCCTCCACCAGCGGGGAGGCTTTGATCTGCTCGGAGAGGGGCAGCAAGCCTTCTCCGCGGGCAACCGGGGAGGTGAAGAAATAGAGGTTCTCCTGCAGGTCGGCGCCCAGGTCGGCCTTCTCCAGGAAGCGCAGCTGCCGCTCCAGGGTGATGGCCATCACGATCAGCACCACGGCCAGCACGCTCTGCAAAACGATGCAGACATAGCCGAAATACATTTTGCGCTTGCGCCGGATCTTGCCGGACACCACGTCCAGCGGCCGGAAGGACGCGCAGGCGGCCGCCGGCGCTATTCCGGCCAGCAGGCCCACCAGCAGCACCAGCCCGGCGGAGAGCAGCCAGAAGCCCCCGTCCAGCCGCAGGCGGAACGGGATGTTGAGCCCCGTGGGGCGTATGCTGTCCAGCCCCGGTGCGATGGCCCAGGCCAGCAGGATGGCCAGGGCGAAGCAGACCAGGGTGAAGATCAGCGATTCGCCCAGCACTTGCCGGAAGACGCCGCTGCGCTCTTCGCCCACGAGCCGCCGCGTGGCCATCTCCTTGGCGCGGTCGCCCGTGACGGCGAGCTCCAGGTTGATGTAGCTGAGCAGCGCTGAGATCAGCAGCAGCACGACCAGCGCCACCAGCACCGACAGATAGAGTTTCTTGCCCTGGCGGAGCGAATAGAAGCTTGTTTCGGAGAAATACACCTCGTCATAGGGTGTCAGCATCGGCATGTTCCGTTCGTCCCGGGACAGCGTAAAGCTGAAAGGTTCCATCACCTGCTTGTTGAGGACGGAATCCACCTGCACCCCGGGGCTCAGCCGGCCGAACAGGAGGACTATCATGCCATATCCCTGCCGGCGCAGGTCGGATTCCCGCCACCGCGTGGCGGACGGGCACTGGCGGGACTGCAGGCTCACGGCGAAATCGAAGTCCCCCAGGATGGAGTAGGACGGATCGTCCAGCACGGCCGTGATCGTGGCGGGCACCGGCGTCTCGCCGGGCGATTCCACATAGCCGACCATCTGCCCGACAGGGTCCCGGTCCTGGAAGAAGCGGCGGGCGGCCGAGGCCGTAATGGCCAGCCCTTCGCCCCCGGCGAAAGGCTCTGCAGCCCCCGACTGCACGGCCAGGGGAATCATCTGCAGCAGTTCGGGATCCATCATGGCCAGTTGGATGATCTGGTTGTCTTCTCCGATTTGCAAGGTGGCGTTCGTAGTCGAGAACGCGGCGGTCTGTTCGATCTGCGGGATCGAGGCGAGCGCCTCTTTGTCGCGGTACTCGCCACGGCCGTTCGGGCCGACCAGGTAGAGCCGCTCGTGGTCGGGGACGTTCTTGATGATGCCCAGCTGGTCCCGGATGGACGTGCCGATCAGGATCACGAACGCGAGGCTCACCACGAGCCCCACCGCCTCGATCGCGGTGTACAACTTATTCCGGGAAAGGAATTTCAGATAACTCTTCATATTTCTATTCTTTTTTCAATTCTACCGCGGGGTTGGTACGGGCGGCCTTGCGGGTCTGCCAGAGGACGGTGAGGAAGGCGATGGCCAGCGAAATGATGACGGCGAGGGCGAACACCCAGCCATAGCCTTCGATGTGGTAGGCGAAGCGCTGGAGATAGACGCCGGCGGCCCAGATGGCCAGGGGAATCCCGATTACGCAGGCAATGCCCACCATCACCATATAACTGCGGACGTTCCGCCACGTTTCACTGTCAACATCCGCCCCGAACACCTTGCGCACGGCGATTTGCTTGGTGTTCTCATCGGCAAAATAGGTGCTCATCGCCAGCAGGCCCAGCAGCGCGATCACCACAGACAGCACCGCAAAGAGTTCCACCAACCGCAGTGTCCGGCGCTCTGGTTCCAGTTGTTTGTAATTGAGTTCGCGGATGAATCCATAATACGAGGCAGGTACTTCCACGCCGGACTGTTCCAGCCGGTATTCTTTATAGGCTTGGCGAATGGCCTCCTCATAGGATTTGTCTTCGCCGGTTGTGCCGATCAGCAGGCTGTTGGCATACATCAACTCCTCGGCCCGGGTGACGATGACGGCGCCGTTCGGGTTGCTTTCGCCCTGGGAGGCGGCTCCCGTCGGGAAATCGTGGACCACGCCGCCGATGAACTCCGGCCGGGCGTTGTTGAAGCTGATTCTCCGGGGGAATACGGTGGAGGTGTCCGTCACGCCGGCCGCATTGAAGGCCGATTCGCTCATCCAGATGGAATGTGCCAGCGGATGGCCGAAGTCCTGCTGGATCTCCATGCCCAGCAACTTGAAGTAGGTAGTGTCGCAGAGGATCACAGGCATGTCCACGCGGTGCTCCTCATCGGCCTGGATGCCCAGCGTGGTGTAGATGCTGCCGGGCAGGCCGCGCCCCGTTCCCACCTGGGTGACGAAGGGAAGTTGTGAGACCTTGTCCATCAAAAGTTTGGAGGAATTATAGTCGGGGGCGCCGAATTCGAGATAATACAGATTATCGACGGCGGAGTGGGTCGGCCGACGGACCATGTGCCGCATCTGCACGCCCATCAGCAGCGCCATGGCGATCAGGAAGACCGCCAGGACATTCTGCACCACGATGAAGATCTTGCTCAGCACCATCTTGCTGTGGCGGCGCAGGGTCCCCTTGATGATGTCTATGGGCTCGGAATGGGCGGCAGCCAGCGCCGGAAGCAAGCCGGAGAGCACGCCCAGCAGCAAGATGCCCAGGACATACGCGGCAAGGTAGGCGGGCGTCATCATGAAAGAGAGAGCCACGCTGGTGTCTCCCATCCCGGCAGAAGCCAGTGCGGCGTTGCCCGAGGACACGAGCTTGTTCACCATCGGAGCCAGGAGGTATGCCAGCACCAGGGCGGCGGCAAAGCAGACGGCGGTAAAGCAGACGGACTCGCCGAAGAACTTCCAGAGAATCTCGTTTTTCTCCGCCCCCAGCAGGCGGCGGGTAGCCATCTCTTTCGAGCGCTTCCCGGTGAGGGCCAGGCTCAGGTTCACATAGTTGAAAATGGCACTGAGCAACAGCAGCAGCACGACGACCGTCAGCAACTGCAGCATATTCCGGTCTCCGCTGCGGTTGACCCCGTTGCTGTTCCCGGGGAAGAAAAAGGCTTCGTCCATCCGGTAAGGATGCCATTTCTCCACTTTTTCTGCCGACCAGCTGGAGTCGTAATTCTTGTGCAGCAGCGTCTTGATCTTGGCTTCCACATCGGCCGGGACAGCGTCTTCCCGTAAGCGATACCAGGTGGAATAGTTGCCGATGCTGTTGAATCTGAACTCCGTCTGGCTTGCGCCCCAGGAGTTGGAAATATGGGTGATCAAGTCGAAGGGCATGAAGAAGCCCCCGTCGAGATCCGCGACCACAGCCTTGATGGTCAAATCCGTTCCGTTGACGTTGAGGATGCCGCCGACGGGGTTCTCGCCGTCTTTCGCAATCCTGCGGGCGAACGATTCTCGCACGAGGACATCTGTCTTGCCCACAAAATCACCGGCACTGCCTTCCAATATCCGGTAATGCGGGAAGACCTTGAAGAAATCCGCATCGGCCTCCAAACCCTTCGCCTGGACGATTTCTTCATCGACCTTGACGACCGGCTGCCAGAGCAGCGCCACGTGCGTCACCGCCTCCACCTCCGGGATATTCATCTCCAGTTCTTCCTTGTCCCAATAGGTCAGGCCCAGAAACTCGTCGCTTCCCAGCACGTAGGTCCGCTTCCAGTCCGGCGATTCGTGCGCCACCTGGTACTGCTGCACCACGTAGCTGCCGATCAGGATCACGAAGGCCAGGCTCACGGCCAGCCCCACCGTTTCGATGGCGGTGTACAACTTATTGCGGGAGAGGAATTTCAGGTAACTCTTCATATTTATTTTGATTGTAACTATTAGTTAGTTACATTTGCAGTATGAACACATTGAAGTATAAAGGTTTCATAGGCTCCGTTGAATTCAGTGAATCCGACGGCGTATTTTTCGGCAGAATTGAAGGGATTGACGGCCTTGTCAAGTTTGAGGGAAGCAGCATCCAGGAGCTCACAAACGCGTTCCACGAAGCGGTGGAGGCCCATCTTGATTTTTGCAAGAAACATGGCCTTCCTCCTAAGAGAAGTTATACCGGGACCTTGAACATCCGCATCTCTCCTGCCACCCATAATTCCATTGCAGACTATGCCGCAGAAGCGGGAATCACAATCAACGCATTCATCAAACGAGCCCTTGAAAAAGCGGTCGAGGACCCCGCGGAGGTGATGAAACCGCTTGTGGACGGGTATGGGCCCGTCAGACAAGACAAGCCCTCGTTGCTGTGCGAACCTGAAGAGCGCCATGGAAGCCGGGACATCACGCAGTTCTGGATTCCCTCCGAGGATGCTCCCTTCGCCAGGATGCTTGCACGAAGAATGGGATGGGATTTTATGCTCAGTTACCCTCAGACGGGCTTGGAAACCGCTTTGGATGAGCTCCGTGACGGAAAACTTACCGAATATCCCAGCTTCAACGACATGCTCAAACAGATGGAAGAAGATGGCGAAGTATAGGTATCTCACGACCAGCCAATTCCGAAAAGATGTCAGACTTTGCATCAAGCAAGGCCGGTCCATGGATGCGTTGGAGCATGTCATCTCTCTCTTGCTGGAGAACGGGAAGTTGCCCATGGAATACCATCCGCACAAGCTTTCTGGCCGTTTGAGCGGCTTGTGGGAATGCCATATCCAGGCAGACTGGCTGCTGATCTGGGAGCAAAGGGATGATGAACTGATTATGGTCATGACGCGTACGGGGACCCACTCAGAGGTCTTGAAATAACATCTTCTTATTCTTTTTTAAGTTCCACCGCCGGGTTGGTCCGGGCGGCTTTGCGGGTCTGCCAGAGGACGGCGAGGAAGGAGATGAGCAGGGCGATGACGGCCCCGACGACGAAGACCCATCCGTATCCGTCGATCCTGTAGTAGAACTGCCGCAGGTAGCGTTCGGAGAGGAAAACGGCGACGGGGACCCCGATGAGCACGGCGATCCCGACCAGGATCATATATTCTTTGACCGCGCGTCCCGTCTCCGTGGCGATGGTGCCGCCGAAGACCTTGCGGACCGCGATATCCTTGGTCTGCATCCCGGCGTAATAGGCGCTCATCGCAATCAGCCCGAGCAGGGAGATCAAGGTAGAGAGAAGCATGAACAACTCAATCATACTGATAAAGTTGCGGGTCTTCTCCAGGCTCTTCCCGATCAGCTCCGGAATGTAACCATAGACCTTCTCCCCGTATCCTTCTTCCCCGGTCAGCCGGATGCTTTCCTGGCGGCTGATTTCTTTCAGCTCGGCGCGGACTTCCGGGTCGAAACGGTTCAGCTTCACGACAACCGTCGAATAGCCGTCCATATTCCCGAGTTCGATAACGCCGACTTTATTCGCCGCTACTTCCGACGGCCCGCAGGTCGCGAAATCGTTGATGATGCCTCCGATTTCCATATCTCCCCAGACCGCTTTGACAAATTCCGGCGGGGCCGGGTTTTCCTCGTCAATGGAGAAGAAACCTGCAGCGGTCTGGGTGAACCACAAAGTGTTCTCCTTCGGGCGGTTGAAATCTTTCAATACCTCGAAGCCGAACAGCTCGAACGCAGCCTCGTCGCAGCGGATCATGCGGATGTCTATTTTCTTTCCGTCAACGGTTGTACTTACGGATGTGTTTCCATAGCCGGGGTACCCACCGGCACCGCCGACCCGGTCCACGTAAGGTTTTGCTGCGAGCGCGTCCTTGCCCACGGTGCCGCACCCGAGGAAATAAAGCTTGTCCACAGTGGCCCCGACGGGCATATTCTCCAGATGGTTGTACTGCAGCTCCATCACCAGGGCCAGCGAGATGAGCGCGACGGTGATCACGTTCTGGATGATGATGAACACCTTGGAGAAGAGCGTCTTGGTCTGGCGGCGCTGCTCTCCCTTGATGACGTCCACCGGCTTGTAGCGGGAAGTCATCCAGGCGGGGATCAATCCGGAAACCAGGCCGATCAGGATGGCCAGCAAGGCATAGACAAGCAGATAGAACGGGGAAAGGGAAACTTCGAGTCCGACATCTCCTGCGATGTACCGATTGAACACCGGCTCTAGCGCGCGGGCCAGCAGATAAGCCAGCGCCAGACAAAGTGCCACGAATAGGATGGATTCCGAGACATACCGCCACCCGATCTTCCCGCGGGATTCTCCGAGCGTGGAGCGGATGGCCATTTCCTTGGCCCGCTTCCCGGCGAGGGCCACGCTGAGGTTGATATAATTGAAAAGGGCCGAGGCGAGCAGCAGGATCCCGATGGCGATCAGGACATAGACAAGCGTCGGATTGCCGCTTTTCAGCAGATTGGAGTAGCGCTGGGAGAAATAGAGCTCCTTGAACGGGATGGTCAAGCTCCGTTCGGGCTTGTTGACTTTGTAGTACGTGGAACCGTATTCCCGGAGCATCAGGGTGTCGATAAGCGTCCTGGCCTCCTTGAGATCGGCGCCTTCCCGAAAGCGGAGCAGGACGAGGTCGACCGGAATGATGACCGGCAAGGTCGAAGGGGCGTCGGGCTCTGCAAAAGAACGGTAGACATCCTGATGATTCAACAACGAGTGTTCCGCGTCCTTGATGATGCCGCCGATCACACAGGTATCTCTCCGCAAGACGATGGTCTTGCCGACCGGATCGATATCGGGAGAGATCTTTCTGGCGAAGCTCTCTCCGAGCAGGACCTGGTTCCTGTCGTTCAGCACTTCCGGCGAACCCGACACGAAGGTTTGCGGAAAGAATTCGAATATCTCGGGATCGATGTCGCATAGATTGGGAGAACCGGGGATCTGCTTCCCGTCAAAATAGACAGCGGCACCGTAGCCTTTGATTCTTCCGGCTTTCTCGACTTCCGGAATCCGGTCCCGGACGATCGAAAGCTGCCCGGGGAATGCGGACAGATAATCGTCCACATGGGAAGTCAGGGCGCAGATCCGTTTGTAATCAGGCGCCTCCCGGGTAAGGGCCAGCTGCTGCCAGGTGTAGCAGAAGATAATGATGACGAACGCCAGGCTCACAATCAGCCCCACCGCCTCGATGGCGGTGTATAGCTTGTTGCGGGACAAGAACTTCAGATAACTCTTCATATCTACTCTTTTTTCAATTCTGTCGCCGGGTTGGTCCGGGCGGCCTTGCGGGTCTGCCAGAAGATGGAGAGGAACGCCACCACCGTGGCGAGGAGGATGGCGGCAGGGAAGACCCAGCCGTAGCCGGAGATCCGGTAGGAGTATTGTTCCAGAAGCTTGGAAGCGAGCCAGACGGCGACGGGGACAGCGATAAGGGTGGCCAGGGCCAACAGCAGGAGGTACTCCGTGACGGTTTTCCGGATTTCGGTCTCCATCGTGCTTCCGAACACTTTCCGGATGGCGATGTCCTTGGAACTT
>JAEEVG010000054.1 GCA_016290835.1 Bacteroidales bacterium
CGCAAGCACCTGGGCATCGAGCATATCGATATGATGCTGGGCCCGTCGATCGGCGGGTTCCAGGCCCTGGAATGGGTGATCATGGAGCCGGAGGTGGTGCGGGACGTGGTGTTCCTGGCCACGGCCACCCGCGTCAATCCTTTTATGACCGCGTTCAACGAGTCGCAGCGCATGGCCCTGGAGGCCGATCCGACCTTCCGCGCCGCCAAGGACTTGTCCGGCGGAAGCGCCGGGCTCGCCTGCGCGCGCTCGATCGCCTTGATTTCCTACCGTACCTACGCCGGCTACAACCTCACCCAGGCCGAGCCGGAGGTGGATACCCTCTTCGCCGACCGGGCGGCGTCGTACCAGCGCTACCAGGGGCTCAAGCTCCTGCGGCGGCATTTCGACGCCTATAGCTACTGGTACCTTACCTACGCGTTGGACAGCATGAATGTCGGACGCGGCCGGGGTGGGGTGGAGGCTGCGCTCTCGCGCATCCAGGCCAATTGTATGATGATCAGCATCGAGAGCGACGTGCTCTTCCCGCCCAGTCACGGGCGGGCTACCGTAGCCGCGCTGAAGTACGCCGCATACCGCGAGATCTCTTCGGAGTTCGGCCACGACGGCTTCCTGATCGAGAATGACCAGTTGGTTGACATCCTGCGGCCTTTGCTTGAAAAATATTGAACCGTTAGTATATAAAGATTTAGGCTTATGAAAGTGATGAAATTCGGCGGTACCTCCGTGGGGTCCGCCCAACGCATCAAGAACGTCGCCGACCTGATCTGCCGCGGGGGCCGCAACATCGTGGTCCTGTCTGCGATGTCGGGCACGACGAATTCGCTGATCGAGTTCTCCGACTATCTCTACAACCGCAACACCGAGGGTGCGCGGGAGACGATCGAGCGGCTCGCGGCGAAGTACCGCGGGGTGATCGGGGAGTTGTATGAGACCGCCGAGGCACGCAAGGAGGCACAGCAGTATGCCGACAGCGTGTTCGCCTTTTTGAAGACTTTCACCAAGAAACTTTTCACGCAGGTGGAGGCCAAGATCGTGGTGGCGCAGGGAGAACTGCTCTCCACCACGCTGATGACCCTGTTCCTGCACGAGCGGGGCGTGGCCGCCGAACTGCTTCCCGCCCTGGAGTTCATGAAGATCGACGCGCACGGAGAGCCGGATGTCGACTACATCCGCGAGAAATTGACGGGACTGCTGGAGCAGTATCCCAAGGCGCCGCTCTACATCACGCAGGGCTTCATCTGTCGCAATTCCCACGACGAGATCGACAACCTGCAGCGAGGCGGTTCCGACTACACGGCCTCGCTCGTGGGCGCGGTCCTGGGGGCTGAGGAGATCCAGATATGGACCGATATCGACGGGATGCACAACAACGATCCGCGCATCGTGGACCATACCTCCGCCGTGCGCCATCTCCACTTCGAGGAGGCGGCTGAGCTGGGCTATTTCGGGGCCAAGATCCTGCATCCTACCTGCATCCAGCCGGCCAAGTTCGCCGGTATTCCGGTGCTGCTGCTCAATACGATGGACCCGGATGCGCCGGGGACCCTCATCGACAATGTCCCGGAGAACGGGACGATCAAGGCCATCGCGGCCAAGGACAACATCACGGCCATCCGCATCAAGTCTTCGCGCATGCTCCTGGCGCACGGTTTCCTGCGCAAGGTGTTCGAGATTTTCGAGAGCTACCAGACCCCCATCGATATGATCTGCACCTCGGAGGTGGGCGTGTCGATGTCCATCGACAACACGCGCCACCTGGGCGAGATCGTGCACGATCTCAAGAAATACGGCACCGTGAGCGTGGACCTGGATATGTGCATCATCTGCGTGGTAGGTGATATGGACTGGGAGAACGTAGGCTTCGAGTCGCGCGCCCTGGATGCGATGAAGGACATTCCTGTGCGGATGATTTCCTATGGGGGCAGCAACTACAACATCTCCTTCCTCGTCCGCGGGGAGGACAAGGCGCGCGCCCTGCGTTCCTTGAGCAAAGGCCTGTTCGAGTGATGTTGAAAGGCGATTTCCCCGTAGAGCGGTTCCGGGATATCCCCACGCCGTTCTATTACTACGACCTGCCGCTGCTGCGGCGGACGCTGGATGTGGTGCAGCGTCAGCTGGACCGTAACCCCACGTACCGCGTGCACTATGCGATCAAGGCCAATTTCAATCCGCGCATCCTCGCGGAGATCGCGGCGCGCGGGTTCGGGGCCGATTGCGTGAGCGGCGCGGAGGTGCGTGCCGCCCTCGCGGCCGGTTTTCCGCCGGAAGGCATCGTTTTCGCCGGAGTGGGCAAGAGCGATGCGGAGATCCGTTTCGCCCTGCAGCAGGGCATCGCGCGTTTCAACGTGGAGTCCGCCGCGGAGCTGGAGGTCATCGACGAGATCGCGGGCACGCTGGGCTGCGTGGCGCCGGTGAGTCTGCGCATCAATCCCGACATCGGGGCGCATACCCACGCCGGGATCACCACGGGCCTGGCGGAGAACAAGTTCGGCATCAATTACGAGCAGATGGACGAGGTGATGGATCTGTCGCTGAGTCTGCCGCACGTGCGCTATTGCGGGCTGCATTTCCACATCGGTTCGCAGATTCTCGACATGATGGATTACGTGGCGCTGTGCAACCGCATCAACGAACTGGTGCTGCGCCTGCAGCGTGCCGGCCGCCGGGTCGGCGATATCAACGTGGGCGGCGGCTTGGGGATCAATTATCAGCATCCCAACCACCTGCCCATCGCGGATTTCGAGGGTTGGTTCGAGGTATTCCGCAAGCATTTGCGGCTGCCTGAGGGCACGGAGGTGCATTTCGAGCCGGGCCGGAGCCTGGTGGCGCCCTGCGGGACGCTGATCGCGCGGGTGCTGTATGTCAAGCAGGGGACGCGCAAGCAGTTCGCGATCATCGACGGGAGCATGACCGAGCTGGTCCGCCCGGCGATGTACAAGGCTTATCATCGCGTGGAGAATCTCTCTTCGGACGAGCCGGAGGAGGTCTATGACGTGGTGGGACCGGTGTGCGAGAGTTCCGACGTGTTCGTCAAAGAGGCGTCGATCGACCGCTGCCGCCGGGGCGACCTGATGGCCATCCGCTCGGCGGGGGCCTATGGGGAGTCGATGGCCTCGCATTACAATTGCCATCCGCTGCCTGACTGTTTCTTCTTCGAGGGTTGACGGAGCTGCATAGAACGAAAAAGCCTCCCTTCGCGTCCGAAGGGAGGCTTTCGTTTGCTGTCCGGGTCCGGCTATTTCAGGACATTCAGGATGTTCTTGAGCTGGGAGACGGTGTCGGACACGCCGGGGGCGGAGTTGCTGACAGCCGGGACGACGCCGGTGACGGCGGCTTTGGCGGCAGCAGTCGCGATGGCCGAAGTGTCGAGATTTGCCAGACCCTTCAAGCCGCTGATCACGCCTGAGACGTTGGAGTTGTTGACCGCGTTCTTGGAGCCGCTGATCAGACCCTTGGTGAAGCTCTCCAGGAAGGAGGCGTTGCCCTTCGCAGCGGACTTGGCACCGGTGATGACATTACCGAGGTTGATGATGTTGGTGATGCTGCTCAGGTCGATGGCACCCGTGGAGGTCAGCACTTCGGCGAGGTCCACCAGGGCGGCGCCGGCGTTGGTGCCCTTGGTGAGGGCGGTGGAGGCTACACTCTTAAGCACGGAGCAAGAGGAGAGCAGGGAGAGGGCGACCAGTGCGGCGGCCAGATACTTGAAAATTCTCATACGTACAAGATTTTAAAGTTGAATGGTTATTGATGAGAACAAAAATAGGAAAAATTATTTTAGATTGTCCTATCTTTGTCCAATGATGAAGCATTTTTCTGTGTTCCTGCTGGCCTTGGGCATCCTTTGCGGCTGCGATGCCCCCGTCCGCCAGGCCGTCCGCGCGCAGCTGGCGTCTTTTCCGGAGATTCCGGGGCTGGAGGGGGATCTGGTGCGGATTGATTCGCTGATGAGTGCGGGCTCGCTCATCCTCCACCACAGCCCCGAATTCGGCGCAGCCTACCACCCCCACTACCGCATCATCGCCCGCGAGCTCCTCGCCACCCTCCCCGGGCTCCCGGAAGAATAAACTTGTCCCGCCGGCCCGGGGGTGTTTTCTTTATTCCATGGTCGCGAGGAGGGCGGCGTGGAAAGCGGGGAAGCGCTGGGCGATGACGGCGGGGCGGCCGCCGTCGAAGAAGCAGTGGACGGTCTCGCCGGTGCAGACGAGTTTGCCGCCGAGGCGCATTTCGTAGGCGATGATGAGTTTGACTTCGCTGAGTTGCTTGACCCCTACCGAGATCTCGATGACGTCCTTGAAGGTGGTGGGTTTCTTGTAGTTGCAGCTCACGGCGACGACCGGGGACACGATGCCCTCGGCTTCCATCCGCTCGAAGCCGTAGCCCAGCTGGTCCATCCAGTCGAGGCGCGCCTCTTCCATGAAGCGTATGTAGTTGGAGTGATGGGTCACGCCCATCTTGTCAGTCTCGTAGTACTTGACCTCGTGGAGATAAGGTCTCATGGCTCGATGTTTTTTTCTTCGTCCCAGGTGGAAGAGTCGATCCCGAATTCGGATGGGTGGAAGACAGGATCTTTCTCGCCCGCTTTCAGCCGGCGCTCATAGTCGCGCAGCGCCGCAATGGCCTTGGGGCAGAGGAAGAGCAGGGCCACGACGTTGATCCAGGCCATCAGGCCTACGCCGATGTCGCCCATCTGCCAGATGGTGTCGGTCTCGCGCAGGGCACCGAATACCGTAGCGCCGAGCAGGACGAGGCGGGAGCACCAGACGGTGATGTTCTCTCCGAGTTTGGTAGCTCGCTTGCTGCGGTGGAAGAGGTAGACGATGGCGGATTCGACATAGAAATAGTAGGCCATGATGGTAGTGAACACGAAGAAGACCAGCACGATGCCGACGAACTGGCTGCCGATGCCGTGCAGGGCGGAATCCACGGCGGCCTGGGTGTAACCCACATAGTTGTTGCCGAGATCCGGCGCATTCGACACCAGCATCTCTCCGGTCTTGGCGTCGAGGATGTTGAAGGTCCCCGAGCAGAGGATCATCAGGGCCGTGGCCGTACAGACCAGCAGGGTGTCCACATAGACGGAGAAAGCCTGCGCGAAGCCCTGGCGGGCCGGGTGGGGGACGTCGGCCGAGGCCGAGACGATGGCACCGCCGCCCTGGCCGGCTTCGTTGGAGAAGATGCCGCGCTTGACGCCCATCATAATGGTGGAGCCGAGGATGCCGCCCGCAATGGGACGGATGCCGAAGGCGCTCGTGACGATGGTCCCGAGCACGGCGGGCACCTGGTCGATGTGCAGGGCGATGATCACCAGCGACAGGATGATGTAGGCGAGGGCCATGAAGGGGGTGACGATCGAGGCCACGCGGGCGATGCCCTTGACGCCGCCGATGATCACCAGGGCGAGCAGCAGGGCGAGCCCGAGTCCGGAGACGAGGGGCGAGACGCCGAAAGCGTTGCCCAGGGCGGAGGAGACGCCGTTGGCCTGGACCGTGGGCAGCAGCGCGCCGTTGGCCACGATGGTCGCGATGGCGAAGGCGATGCCGAGCCACTTGAGTTTCATTCCGTGCTCGATGTAGCTGTAGGGGCCGCCGCGGAAATTTTTGCGGTGGTGGAACTTGTACATCTGGGCAAGGGTGGACTCGACGAAGGCCGTGGATGCCCCGAAGAAGGCAATGAGCCACATCCAGAAGACGGCGCCGGGGCCGCCCAGGGCGATGGCCGTGGCCACGCCGACGATGTTGCCCGTGCCCACACGCCCGGAGAGGGCCACGCAGAAGGCCTCGAATGAGGAGATGCCCTTCTTGGAGGAGCCGCCGTCACTGTCGGAGGCTTTCTTGGCGAAGAGCGAGCGGATCAGCAGTTTGAAGCGCCGGACCTGCACGAAGCCCGTGCGGATGGAGAAATAGACGCCTGCGAAGATGAGCAGGGCGACCAGCGCAGGGCTCCAAACAATATTGTTGACCAGCGAGACGATTTTCTCGAACATATACTAAACGGTTAATTTCCAATAAGTCTCCAGATCGGAGGGGGCCCGCCAGTCGCCGCGCGGCGAGAGCGAGACGCTACCGACTTTCGGCCCGTCGGGCAGGCAGGAACGCTTGAACTGCTGCTGGAAGAAACGCTTCAGGAAGGTCTCCAGCCATTTGCGCAGGGTAGGCTCGTCATAGACCCCGTCGAAAGCCTTGCGGGCGAGGAAGAGGAGTTTGTCGGGACCCGCGCCGGAGCGGAAGAAGTGGTAGAGGAAGAAGTCGTGGAGTTCGTAGGGGCCCACGGTCTCCTCGGTCTTCTGGGCGATCTTGCCTTCGGCGTCGGCGGGCAGCAATTCCGGGCTGATCGGGGTGTCCACGATGTCCAGCAGGGTGCGGTGGATGTCGCCGGTGGTGTCGAACTTATTGTCGGCGGCCCAGCGGACCAGGGTGCGCACCAGGGTCTTGGGAACGCTTGCGTTGACCCCGTACATCGACATATGGTCGCCGTTGTAGGTGCACCAGCCGAGGGCGAGCTCGGAGAGGTCGCCCGTGCCGACCACGATGCCGCCTTCTTTGCCGGCGACGTCCATGAGCAGCTGGGTGCGCTCGCGCGCCTGGCTGTTCTCATAGGTGAGGTCGTGCACCGATTCGTCCTGGCCGATGTCGGCGAAATGCTGGCGTACGCCGGGGACGATGGAAATCTCGCGGGCAGTGATGCCCAGTTCGCGCATCAGGTCCACAGAGTTGTCGTGGGTACGGTGCGTGGTGCCGAAACCGGGCATGGTGATGCCGATAATATTCTCCCGCGGCAGGCCGAGCACGTCGAAGGCGAGCGCGGTCACCAGCAGGGCGAGGGTGGAGTCGAGTCCGCCGGACACACCGATCACGGCTTTCTTGCAGCGGATGTGCTCCAGGCGTGTGGTCAGGCCCGCCACCTGGGCGGCGAGGATTTCGCGGCAGCGCAGTTCGAGCTCTTCCGGATTGCCTTGCGGCACGAAGGGATGTGGCTCGATGCGGCGCAGCAGGCAGGCCTCGAAGTCGGTCGGGGCGGCTTCTCCCGCATCCTGGAGGATGTATGGCGGGACGGGGCCCTCGAAACCGAAACTGTGCTCCTTGGCGCGCAGCGTGTCGAGACGCTGAACGTCCACGTCGGCGCAGATGAAGCGGCTGCCGCGGGCGAAGCGCTCTCCTTCGGCGAGGAACGCGCCGTTCTCGCAGATCAGCGAGGAGCCGGCCCAAACGAGGTCGGTGGTGGACTCGCCCTCGGCGCAGGAACAATAGACGTAGGCGGCGTAGAGCCGGGACGAGGTGGCTCCCACGAGGCTCTTGCGGTATTCGTGTTTGAAGAGATAATCGTTGCTGGCGGAGAGGTTGAGGATCAGCTGCGCGCCTGCGATGGCCGCCTGCGAGCTGGGAGGTACGGGCACCCAGAGGTCCTGGCAGATTTCGATGGCGGCCGTGGCCTCGCCGATGCGGAAGAGCTGGCGCGTGCCGAGCAGGATATCCTCCTGGCCGGCGAAACGCACGCGGGCGCAGCCGCCGGGCAGGGCGCGGGCGGGGGCGAACCAGCGCGGCTCGTAGAACTCGCTGTTGCCGGCGAGGTAGCTCTTGGGCACGATGCCGAGGATTTTGCCGCCGCGTGCAGCCATGGCGCAGTTGAAGAGCCGGCCGGCATGGCGCAGGGGAGCGCCGACCACGACCATCGCACCGAGGCTGGCGGTCCCGGCGACGATGCTCGCGACGGCCTGCTCGGCGTCTTCCAGCAGGCGGTTCTGCCCGAAAAGGTCGGCGCAGGTGTAGCCCGTCACGCACAGTTCCGGGAACACGATCACCGAGCACTGCTGCCCGGCCGCCTGCGCACATAACTGAAGAATCTCCCGGGCATTGGCCGCCGGGTCGGCCACGTGGACGCGCGGCATCGCCGCTGCAACACGGATGAATCCAAGATGCTTCATACGGCAAAGATACCGTTTTTACCTTATATATGAAAGAAAACGGGAAATGAAAAAAAATTAGAAAATCCTTGTTTCCTCAATTTTTTCTTCTTAACTTGCACTCGAATTTTTGGTTTAGTAGTAGTGGTTCGTAACCTTAATATCCAGCAGCAGGAGCAGCAGTCCCAGTCCCAGCAGGTCCGGGTTGCTTCTTGCTGCGTATAACTCCAGCCGTATGCGGCACATGATTGACAGAAGCAAATAGAATTTAGATATGAGAGGCTGGTCCCGACGGGATCAGCCTCTCTCGCATATAAAGGGTATAAAGTTAGTTTAACAAATAGTGTATTCATTATGGACAGAATCGATTTAGTCAAGGAATCCTTCGAGAGGAAAGAGGTTCCGGCAGAAGTTCCCGCTGGGAAAACTTCCGAGTACTTCGGCGAACTCGTTTTCGACCGCAAGAAGATGTGCAAATATCTTGATGCTGAGAGCCTCCACGCCTTGCTTGACTGCATCGAGGGCGGGCACGCCCTCGACCGCAAGACCGCCGACGGCGTGGCCCGCGGCATGAAGGAATGGGCGATGGAGCACGGCGTGACCCACGTCACCCACTGGTTCCAGCCCCTGACCGAAGGGACTGCCGAGAAACACGACTCCCTGATCGACTACGATGGCAAAGGCGGCGTGATCGAGACCTTCGACGGCAAGATGCTCGCCCAGCAGGAGCCGGACGCTTCGTCCTTCCCCAGCGGCGGCATCCGTGCCACCTTCGAAGCCCGCGGCTACACGGCCTGGGATCCGACCTCCCCGGTCTTCATCCTGGACGACACCCTCTGCATCCCGACTGTTTTCATTTCCTATACCGGTGAGGCCCTGGACTACAAGACCCCGCTCAAGAAGGCCCTCAAGGCCGTCAGCGACGCCGCCGTGCCCATCTGTAAGCTCTTCGACCCGGACGTGACCAAAGTCTATTCCTACCTTGGCTGGGAGCAGGAGTATTTCCTCGTGGATGAAGCGCTTTACGCTGCCCGCACGGACCTGATGATCACCGGCCGCACCCTCTTCGGCCATAATTCCTCGAAGAACCAGCAGTTGGACGACCATTATTTCGGCGCCATTCCTTCGCGCGTGGCCAATTTCATGCGTGACCTCGAGATCGCCGGCCACCGCCTGGGCATTCCCATCAAGACGCGCCACAACGAGGTGGCCCCCAACCAGTTCGAGTTGGCGCCGATCTATGGCGAGACCAACCTGTCCAACGACCAGAACCAGATCATAATGAACCTGATGGGCCGCATCGCCCGCAAGCACGGCTTCGTGGTGCTCCTGCACGAGAAGCCTTTCGACGGCGTGAATGGTTCCGGCAAGCACAACAACTGGTCGCTCGGCACGAATACGGGCACCCCGCTGCTTGCTCCGGGCAAGGACGCCAAGGGCAACCTGCAGTTCGTCACCTTCTTCGTAAACGTGCTCGCCGCCGTGCAGAAGCACAACGCCCTGCTCAAGGCCTCCATCGCCAGCGCCACCAACGCCCATCGTCTGGGCGCCAACGAAGCGCCGCCGGCAATCGTGTCCGCCTTCCTCGGCCGCACGATGACCGAGGTGCTGCACAAGCTCCTCGAGGTCCCTTCCGATACCCCGATCGAGATCGCCGGCAAGAAAGGCAAGAGCGTGGGGCTGGTGGAGATCCCGGAGATCTTCGTGGACAATACCGACCGCAACCGCACCTCGCCGTTCGCCTTTACCGGCAACCGTTTCGAGTTCCGCGCCGTGGGTTCCTGCGCCAACTGTGCCGGAGCGATGACCACGCTGAACGCCGCCGTGGCCGAGCAGCTCATCGAATTCAAGGCCGCCGTAGAGAAGGAACTTGCCGCCGGCAAGGCCACCAACGTGGCCCTGATGGACGCCCTCAAGCCCATCATCAAATCCATCCTGGATGTGGTCTGCTTCGACGGTAACGGCTATACCGAAGAATGGAAGAAAGAGGCGGAGCGCCGCGGTCTCGACATCGAGACCAACGTGCCGAAGATGTTCTGCGAATTTACCAAGCCTGCCGCGGTGAATATGTTCACCAAGACCGGCGTCTATACCGAAAAAGAACTCGAGGCCCGCAACGAGGTGAAGTGGGAAACCTACACCAAGAAGGTCCAGATCGAGTCCCGCGTGATGGTGCGCATGGCCTTGAACCACATCATTCCCGCCGCCCTCGAATACAAGGCCAAGCTCCTGCAGGAACTGACCCTGGCGAAGGGCATCTACGGCAACCTGGACGGCTGTGCCACCGAACTGCACATCCTGGACGACATCAACAAATACGTGGAGGATGTACGCGTCAAGGCGACTGCCATGAAAGAGGCCCGCAAGGCAGCAAACCTCATCGAAGACGAATACGAAAAGGCTCTGGCCTACCACGAGATTGCCGAAAGCCTCTTCGCCTTGCGACGCCCGATCGACAAACTTGAAGAGGTTGTAGACAACAAGATGTGGCCGCTTCCGAAGTACCGCGAACTACTGTTTATCAGCTAGGGAGCGGTACTCCCTTTTTTATAGCGTTGGTTAGTTGAAATATTAGTTAGTAGTTAATGTCTGACGGTTTATATAATCCGGCATCGGAACACGATGCCTGCGGGGTGGGTATGGTCGTGAACATCCGCGGCGACAAGACCCACGAACTGGTGGACAACGCCCTGACGGTGCTCGAGAATATGAGCCACCGTGGTGCGGAAGGTGCAGACGGCAAGTCGGGAGACGGGGCCGGCATCATGGTCCAGATCCCGCACGAGTTCATCCTACTGCAGGGCATCCCCGTTCCGGAAAAGGGACGCTACGGCACCGGCCTGGTGTTCCTGCCCAAGGAAGCCGCCAAGCAGGAGCGCATCCTGGATTTTGTCAAGAACGAAGTCGAACACGAAGGCTGCGTGCTCAGCCACGTCCGCGAGGTGCCGGTGAACTCCGCCTGCCTCGGCGAGGAAGCGGCGAAGGGCGAACCCTACACGGTGCAGATCTTCGTGACCAGTGCGGAATTCATCGAGGAGTCGGATTTCGAGCGTAAGCTCTACCGCATCCGCAAACACGTCGAGCGGCTGGGGGAGGACGGCTACATCTGCTCCCTGTCCACGCGCAACATCGTGTACAAGGGCATGCTGACCAGCCGCCAGTTGCGCGAGTACTACACGGACCTGACCAGTCCGTGGTTCACCAGCGCGATGGCCATCGTCCACTCCCGCTTCTCCACGAACACCTTCCCGCAGTGGAGCCTGGCGCAGCCTTTCCGCATGCTCTGCCACAACGGCGAGATCAACACCATCCGGGGCAATCGGAGCTGGATGCAGGCCCGCCAGAGCGTGTTGAACTCGGGCGCACTGGGCGACATCAGCGACCTCACGCCCATCATCCAGCCGGATATGAGCGATTCGGCCAGCCTGGACAATGCGCTGGAGTTCCTGACCCGGAGCGGGCTCAGTCTGCCGCAGGCCGTCTCCGTGCTGATGCCGGAGAGCTTCGACGGCACGAACCCCATTTCGGAGGATCTGCGCGCTTTCTATGAATATCATTCCATCCTGATGGAGCCCTGGGACGGTCCGGCGACGCTGCTCTTCAGCGACGGTCGTTACGCCGGCGGCATCCTGGACCGCAACGGCCTGCGTCCCGGCCGCTATACCATCACCAAACGCGGCCTGCTGGTCGTCGCGAGCGAGGTGGGCGTGCTGGACTTCGACCCTACGGAAATCGAGTGCAAGGGCCGGCTGGAACCGGGCAAGATGCTGCTGGTGGACACCAAGGAAGGCAAGATCTGGTACGATGCCGAGATCAAGGAGCAACTGGCCGGGGAGCATCCCTATCGAAAGTGGCTCGCCGCGGGCCGCATCCAGCTGGAAGACCTGCACAGCGGTCGCCGGATCGAGCACAACGAAGCCGACCTGCTGCACAAGGAACTCCTGTTCGGCTGCACGGCGGAAGACGTCGAGAACAGCCTCAAGCCGATGTGCCTGCGGGGCATCGAAGCCACCTCTTCGATGGGCAACGACACTCCGCTGGCCGTGCTGACGGAGCGCCCGCAAAGTTTCTTTAATTATTTCCGGCAGCAGTTCGCCCAGGTGACCAACCCGCCTATCGACTCCATCCGCGAGCAGATGGTGATGTCGCTGTTCGAGTATATCGGACGCGTGGGCACCGGCATCCTGACCCCGGACGAAGAGAACTGCAAGATGGTGCGTCTGCCGCACCCGATCCTGACCAATACGCAGCTGGACTTGCTCTGCAACATCCGTTACAAAGGCTTCAACACCGTCAAACTGCCCATCCTGTTCGAATGTGCGGCGGATTCCGCCACTGCGGCGTCGAATCTGCGCCGGGCCTTAAGCAATCTTTGCCGCAAGGCGGAGAAGTGCGTGGACGACGGTGTGAACTACATCATCCTGTCCGACCGGGATGTGGACGAGACCCATGCTCCGATCCCGTCGCTGCTGGCCGTGAGCGCAGTGCATCACCACTTGATCGCCACCGGCAAGCGCGTGCAGACGGCCCTGATCGTCGAGAGCGGGGAGATCCGCGAGACCATGCACGCCGCACTGCTGCTCGGCTACGGTGCCTCGGCCATCAATCCCTATCTGTCCTTTGCCATCATCTCCAGTCTGGCGCACGGCGGCAAACTGCAGCTGAACTACGCCACGGCCCGTACCAACTACATCGAAGCGATGAAGAAGGGCCTGCTGAAGATCATGGCCAAAATGGGCATCTCCACCATCCGCTCCTACCGCGGGGCCAAGATCTTCGAGAGCATCGGCCTGGAAGAGGGCCTGCTGCGCGAGTACTTCGGCACGGAGAGCTCGACCATCGGCGGCATCGGCCTGGAGACCATCGCCCGCGACGCGATGTGGTTCCACGCGCAGGCTTATGAGGATGCGGCCCAAACGGACTTCCTGCCCAACGTCGGGCAGTTCCATTACCGCAAGGGCGGCATTCCGCACGCATGGAATCCCGAGACGATTTCCACCCTGCAGATCGCCACGCGCCTGGGCAGTTATAAGAAATTCAAGGAATTCACCGCCGCTGTGGACGGCAAGAAGGACCTCATCTTCCTGCGCGACCTGCTGGACTTCAAGCGGGGCAAAGCCGTTTCCATCGACGAGGTGGAGAGCGTGGAAGACATCGTCAAGCGCTTCGTGGTCAGCGCCATGAGTTTCGGTGCGCTGAGCATCGAGGCCCACGAGGCCATCGCCCTGGCGATGAATCGCCTGGGCACTCGTTCCAATACGGGCGAGGGCGGGGAAGACAGCGCCCGCTATCATAGCGACGTGGACGGTGTCTCGCTGTCCAGCAAGACCAAGCAGGTGGCTTCCGGACGTTTCGGCGTCACGGCGGAATACCTCGTCAACGCCGAGGAGATCCAGATCAAGGTCGCCCAGGGCGCCAAGCCCGGCGAGGGTGGACAGCTGCCGGGATTCAAGGTCAACGCCATCATCGCGAAGACCCGCAATTCCATCCCGGGTATCACCCTGATTTCCCCACCGCCGCACCACGATATTTACTCCATCGAAGACCTCTCCCAGTTGATCTTCGATCTCAAGAACGTCAACCCTTCTGCCGCCATCAGCGTGAAACTGGTGTCTGAGAGTGGTGTGGGCACGATCGCGGCTGGTGTGGCGAAAGCCAAGGCGGACCTGATCGTCGTGTCCGGCGCCGAGGGTGGCACGGGTGCCTCTCCTGCCTCTTCGATGCGCTTCGCGGGCATCAGCCCGGAAATCGGACTCGCCGACGCCCAGCAGACGCTGGTGCGCAACGGCCTGCGCAGTCACGTTCGCCTGCAGGTGGACGGCCAGATCAAGACCGGACGGGATGTCGTCCTGCTCGCGCTGCTGGGCGCTGACGAATTCGGCTTCGGCACCCTGCCGCTGATCGTTCTCGGCTGCGTGATGATGCGCAAGTGCAGCCTGAATACCTGCCCCACGGGCGTGGCCACGCAGGATCCCGAGCTGCGCAAGCACTTCCTCGGCAAGGCTGACTACTTGGTGAACTACTTCACCTACCTGGCACAGGAGGTGCGCGAATACCTCGCAGAAATGGGCTTCACGAAGTTCTCCGACATCGTCGGACATACGGAGTTGCTGGTGCGCAAGACTGCTGCGCCGGCCACCAAGGCCGCCCGCGTGGACCTGTCCCGGCTGCTGTTCCGGGAGGAAGGGGCCTGCTGCTGGTCCGGTGAGGCTTTGCACGCGCTCCCGCCGGTACGGGACCTCGAGATCATCAAGGCGGCCCAGCCTGCCATCGAATGGAAGGAAGAAATCAGCCTGGAGTATCCGATCGCCAACACCGACCGGGCCGTCTGTACGATGCTCAGCGGCCGTATCGCCGCCAAGTACGGTGCCGGGGGCCTGCCCGATTCCACCATCAACATCAAGTTCAAGGGCGCGGCCGGACAGAGCTTCTGCGCCTTCCTCGCGGGCGGCGTGAATGTACGCCTGGAGGGCGAGGCCAACGATTACGTGGGAAAGGGCCTGAGCGGTGGCCGGGTGGCCATCAGGCCGTCCTCCCGCGCGACCTTCAAGGCCGAAGAGAACATCATCGCGGGCAACACCTGCCTGTACGGCGCCACGGGCGGCGAGATGTATATCGCCGGCCGGGTCGGACAGCGTTTCGCCGTCCGCAACTCCGGCACCAAGGCTGTCGTGGAAGGCGCGGGTGACCATTGCTGCGAATACATGACGGGCGGACGCGTGGTCGTCCTGGGGCCTGTGGGGCGCAACTTCGCTGCCGGTATGTCCGGCGGCGTGGCTTATGTCTATGACCCGGAGCACGTGTTCGACTACTACTGCAACCTCGACATGGTCGAGATTTCGCTGGTGGACGACAAGCTGGACCGCAAGGAACTGCATGAGCTGATCCGCCAGCACTACCTCTACACCGGCTCCGCCCACGCCCGGACGCTGCTGGACGACTGGACGCGTTCCGTGGACGACTTCATCAAGGTCATCCCGATCGAATACAAGCACGTTCTCGAGCAGGAGCGCCTGCGCGCCCTGGAGGAAAAGATGCAGCAGCATCTCCAAATCCAATTCTGACGCCTTATGGGAGACTACAAAGCATTTTTGACGATACCCCGCAAGGAGGCCGGCTACCGGCCGGTGCATGACCGCATCCAGGATTTCGGGGAAGTGGAGCAGACGCTCAACGAAGGCGACCGCCGTCTCCAGGCATCCCGCTGCATGGACTGCGGCGTGCCGTTCTGCAACTGGGCCTGCCCGCTGGGCAACCGCCCGCCCGAGTGGAACGACGCTGTGTTCAACGGGGATTTCGAGCTGGCCTATCGCCTGCTCAACGCTACCAACGACTTCCCGGAGTTCACCGGACGCGTGTGTCCGGCGCTTTGCGAGAAGGCCTGCGTGCTGAACCTTACGATGCACGAACCCACCACCAACCGCGAGAACGAGGCTTCCATAACGGAGATCGCATATCGCGAAAACTTCGTCCGGCCTGTGAGCCCGGAGCGCAACGGCCGCCAGGTGGCCGTGGTGGGCTCGGGTCCTGCGGGACTTGCCGCCGCGAACCGGCTCAACCGGATGGGTTACGCCGTGACGGTCTTCGAGAAGGATGAGAAGGCCGGGGGACTGCTGCGTTTCGGCATCCCGAATTTCAAGCTCAACAAGCGGGTCATCGACCGGCGCATCGCCCTGATGGAGCAGGAGGGAATCGTCTTCCGCTATGGGGTGGAGGTTTCCGCCGATGCCCTCCCGAAGGGGTTTGACGCCTACGTCATCGCTACCGGAACGCCCACGGCGCGCGATTTGCGCGTGCCCGGACGCGAACTGGAAGGCGTTCATTTCGCCCTCGACCTGCTTGCCCAGCAGAACCGTGTCCTGTATGGGGCAGAGGTGGATGCCGCGCAGCGCGTGAGTTGCAAAGGCAAAGATGTGCTCGTGATCGGCGGCGGCGACACCGGCTCGGATTGCATCGGCACGGCGCACCGGCAGGGCTGCCGCAGCGTGATGCAGATCGAGATTCTTCCCAAGCCGCCCGCGGGTCCGGATGATCCGGCGAACCCCTGGCCGGCCTGGCCGCGGACGCTCAAGACCTCCTCTTCCCACGAGGAGGGTTGCGTGCGCCGCTGGAATATCAATACGCTCCGTTTTCTCGGGGAGGACGGTCATTTGACCGGGGTCGAGATCCAGCCCATCGACTGGAAACCCAACCCGGAAGGCGGACGTCCGGTGATGGTTCCCGACGGGGAGCCGGAAGTGGTCAAGGCGGACATCGTCCTGCTGGCGATGGGCTTCCTGAAGCCGCAGCTGCCCGAGGTGGGGGAGAATGTCTTTTTCGCCGGGGACGCCCTGAACGGCGCTTCCCTGGTCGTACGGGCGATGGCCTCGGGCCACGAGGCCGCCCGGGCCGTGGATACCTATTGCAAGAACATACAGAAATGATGAATACCAAGTATATCTTTATCACCGGCGGCGTGGTTTCTTCCCTGGGCAAGGGGATCATCTCCGCCAGCCTCGGGAAGCTGCTGCAGGCGCGCGGCTTCAAGGTCACGATCCAGAAGTTCGACCCCTACATCAACATCGATCCGGGAACGCTCAATCCTTACGAACACGGGGAGTGCTACGTCACGGACGACGGGATGGAGACCGACCTCGATCTGGGTCATTATGAGCGTTTTACGGGTATCCACACCACCCGGGACAACTCCATCACCACGGGCCGCATCTACAAGACGGTCATCGACCGGGAGCGCCGGGGCGACTACCTCGGCAAGACCATCCAGGTTGTGCCCCACATCACCGACGAAATCAAGCGCCGGATGCTGCGCTCGGATGTGAAAGGGGAGGATCTGGACTTCGTGATCACGGAGGTCGGCGGCACCATCGGCGACATCGAGAGCGCGCCGTTCATGGAGGCCATCCGCCAGCTCCGCTGGCAGCTGGGCCGCGACGCGGTCTGCATCCACCTCACTTACGTGCCTTATCTGAAGGCCGCAGAGGAGTTGAAGACCAAGCCGACGCAGCACAGCGTCAAGGAACTGCAGGGGATGGGTATCCAGCCCGACATCCTCGTGCTGCGCACCGAGCGCCACCTCGACGACGGCCTGCGGATGAAGGTGGCTTCTTTCTGCAACGTGGACCTGGAGTGCGTGGTGCAGAGCGAAGATCTGCCGAGCATCTACGAGGTGCCGGTGAATATGCAGCGCCAGGGCCTGGACGCCGCCATCCTGCGCAAAATCGGCATCCCCGTGGGAGAGACGCCTGCGATGACGAGCTGGCATGATTTCCTGGAGAAGCAGAAGAGCGCCACGCGGGAGATCCACATCGCCCTCGTGGGCAAATATGACCTCCAGGATGCCTACAAGAGCATTCGGGAGAGCCTCAATCTGGCCGGCATCTACAACGGGGTGAAAGTGAAGGCGCACTTCGTCGGCAGCCAGGGGATTACGAAGGAGAATGTGGCGGAGCGGCTCGCCGGCATGGCGGGCGTCGTGATCTGCCCGGGCTTCGGACAGCGGGGGATTCCCGGGAAAATCCTCGCCGCAGAGTATGCCCGCACGCACGATATTCCGTGTTTCGGCATCTGCCTGGGTATGCAGATGATGGTCATCGAGTTCGCCCGCGACGTGCTGGCCCTGCCCGACGCCGACAGCAGCGAGATGAATCCCGATACGCCGCACAACGTGATCGATATCATGGAGGAACAGAAGAACATCACGCAGATGGGCGGCACGATGCGTCTGGGGGCGTATCCCTGCGAGCTCCGGTCCGGCAGCCGCGCCATCGAAGCGTATGGCGGGAAGGCTTCCATCCGGGAGCGCCACCGCCACCGCTACGAGTTCAACAACCGCTACAGGGAGGCATATGAACAGGCCGGAATGCAGTGCGTGGGGGTGAATCCGGATGCCGACCTCGTCGAGATCGTGGAAATCCCCAATTTGCGCTGGTACCTCGGCACGCAGTTCCATCCGGAGTACAGTTCGACGGTGCTCCATCCCCATCCGCTCTTCATGAGTTTCCTGAAAGCCTGTACGGAATAGAATTCGTTCTTTAAATATTTGATTTATAGTAGATTGCAAATTTGTGACAGTTTGCTTGTAGGGGGGGATTTTTTGTTTTTTTGAGAGTTGTTTACCAATTAATCGTTAGTTAGTAGTATGAAAAAGATTGAAGCGATCGTCCGCAAGACGAAATTCGAGGAGGTCAAGGAGGCCTTGCTCGGGGCAGACATCAACTGGTTTGAGTACCACAATGTGCATGGCATCGGCCAGAGCCGGGAGGAGCGCATCTACCGTGGCGTCCAGTA
>JAEEVG010000001.1 GCA_016290835.1 Bacteroidales bacterium
ACTGAAAATCCATAGAACGTGGTTCAATTCCGCGAGGCTCCGCAACATGGTGGTTGTAGCTCAGTTGGCAAGAGCGCCTGATTGTGGATCAGGAGGCCGAGGGTTCGAACCCCTCCATTCACCCAAACGGGAATATAGCTCAGTGGTAGAGCGGATGGCTGTTAACCATCGGGTCGTAGGTTCGAGCCCTTCTATTCCCGCACATTGGAAGTATGGCCGAGCGGTCTAAGGCGGCACTCTGCTAAGGTGCTGGACTCCGCAGGGGTCCCGAAAGTTCGAATCTTTCTGCTTCCGCGAAGACAAGTTATCGGGATGTAGCCCAGTTGGTCCAAGGTGCGGCATTTGGGATGCCGAGACCGCGCGTTCGAATCGCGCCATCCCGACAAGGAACGGAAGGTTGGCCGAGGTGGTTTAAGGCACCGGTCCAGAAAACCGACGAACTTGAAAGGGTTCCGTAAGTTCGAATCTCACACCTTCCGCAATTATTGAGGCATGGTGCAATGGCAGCATAGCGGTCTCCAAAACCGCCGATGGGAGTTCGAATCTCTCTGCCCCAGCAAGCGCTCAGGTGGCGAAGCGGTTAACGCGCCGGTCTGCAAAACCGGTATCCGCCGGTCCGAATCCGGCTCTGAGCTCGATGCCTTCTTAGCTCAGTGGATCAGAGCTTCGGATTTCTAATCCAACGGTCAAAGGTTCGAATCCTTTAGAAGGCACGGCAAACGCCTCTTTAGCTCAACTGGTAGAGCATCTGCCTTGTAAGTAGAGGGTTGCAGGTTCGATCCCTGTTGGAGGCTCAAGTTTTATTTGTATATTTGCACCCGCAAAAACCATTTTGGACATGGCACAGACGTTTTTCTTTACAACATGTTGGCGTAACTCAATGAGTTTCGCCGGCTGCGTCATGTCCGAAAAACGGAATCGTCATCATAGAGAGCGAATTAGTTCTCGACCTGAACGCAGCTAAATCGCACCGGTAGTCCTGCCGTTCTCAGGGCAAAATCCATCTTTTAACCGCGCAAATTGCGCAAAACTGTGTCCTAACGGACACACCCATACCATGGACAAGTTAGTGCTTGATGACGATACCAAGGCTCTTGTCCTCGCGGTCAGAGACCTACTGAAGGACCTTCGGGCGCGGGGACTAAACGATGACCAGATCGATACCCTCGTGAAGAGGAACGGACCGGGGAGGATCTCCCTGGAGAGGAACGGCATCCTTTCTCTGCCGGATTACGGAGACGTGAAGATCTATCTGAATCCGGTGGAAAGAACCCTTTATACCTTGCTTCTAAGATATGTCGACGGCATAGCAGCCGAAGATATCTGGAAGTACTACGACGAACTCTGCGAGATCTACCGGAAGCAGACCGTCTATGACGATCCCGACCAGATCGAGGCCGCCGTGGATGCTCTGTGCGACGATGATAGGGCGACCCTCCAGACCAACGTCTCCAGGATCAAGAGGAAACTGGTCGACAAGGTCGGGAGGCTCGCAGCGGACCAGTACGCTATCGTCAGGGGAAGGGACGGTGTCTACAGAATCGCCGTGTCGAGGGATCTCGTGACCATGCTGGCATAGCCTGCAAGACTTGCAAGGATTTCAGAGTCTTGCAGGCATGCCTTACCTTTGCCTTTCAAAATGATCGGAATGCAGCTGCCGCAGCATATCATAGACCTCGTCGGTAATCTCTTTGACGAAGGCATGGACGACGAGACAATTTGCCGCGCCGTCCTTAAAGAATGGAGAAAACGTATGGAAAATCCCCGCCGGAGTGCGTTTGGAAACGACGACCCGGCGGGTGATTCAATCTATATTCAGGCGTGTCTGGAAGATACTACTGAAGGAAAATGTGCGTCTATTCCGGAAACAGATTGGTATAGGTCACGATAATTGGCGCGCCGTTTTTATCTTTAACGAACGGTTCAATTGTCCATGGCCTGTTGTATAGTTCGGGCTCAACCGCGTCAACAGAGACATCGTAGACCATGTACATTTGATTTGGTGTTGGATCTGGGTAGCCCATTTCTGCCATTGCCTTTTCGTTAATAATGGTTGGATTATCCTTAATGATCTTCATAATCCTGAGATCGCTGAAATCATCAGGGTTGTAAAGCAGGAGGTAGCGAGCCTTCAAATAGGATTCCTTTAACTCAATAGCGCCTTCGCGCTCTCCTCCAAAGCGGATATTATATTTACCCTTTTCGAGTATCCATTGTAAATGTTCTTTACTTTTATAACAACCGACAAGAACTGCAACCGCGTCTGCGAATACAGAATTCCCGTATGGTTCTGGGAACATCTCATAGAACGGCTCCGGCTCACTTGAATAAATATCATGTTCAGCAATAGCCACCTTTTCTCGTTGGCTATTTCGATCCATGAAATGAATAAAGACATCTCTGAGGAATCTCTTAAGAGCCGGGATCTGTTCATCCTCATGCCCGGGGGCAATGCAGAATGCGCCGAGACCTGGAATTATCTCATGAAAGCCTTTTCGGATCTTCTTCTCCGTTCCTGGATAAAGCACATAGGCACCACCAGTCCGCCGGATAGCATCTTTATAAGCATGCATTTTCAGCAGGTCGCCTCGTTTATAAATATTCTTCTCCCTGTTCTCCTTTTCCTCTTGAAGCTCCTTTTCTTCGGCATCAAGGTCGATCTCTTTGTCTTCGATAATGATTCTATTAAGCCGATACTTGGCGTCAAAATGGATGTGAACAATAGCGTCCTCTCGCTCGGCCTCTGCTTCTGACATCTCTCCTGGCCAAATGGATAGTGTATAATCAGGGCGCATGTTCATTGTCCAGGAACCGGACGAATAGATATCATCTGTATGACTGAAAGTCCGGTTGTAATACAAGCTAACATTGAGACGACGGTTTCCTGCTGTCGTCGTGCCATGAATCATCTTCGTATGGCCTTGGCGGAGTTCTAGGTTGATCCCATCATCATCCTTGCTGATAAGGCACTTCTTCTCGACCGTCGGTACATTAAAGACTTCGCTCACGCACTCCATTAGCTTGAAGAACAGCCAGTATTCATAAAGCACTGCCACATTTTTCTTGCCGGCCTCATAGACATCGTCACCACCGTTCCAGGTGAGCTTGGCAGCCAGGTCAAACATTAGCCAGGCCTGAAGGATTTCGCGGTATCCCTCCTTACGTTGCAGCACCGGGCTTCCAAGATTTAGCTGGGAGGGATTGCTGACATCCTTGAAGAAAAGCCCGTTCATGTAGCCTGCCAAGGTATTGCAGACGGCGTCAATTTCCATGCGAAGCTGAGTCGTCGCATTTTTCTTGGTTCCAAGACTGCTACAGAAACCATAGAACGACGTAAGCACATATTTGACGAACTGATTTTCCGGTGTATCAACGCTGTCCGTCTTGTGCGATACGTTAAGGTAACGGGGTAATGAGTCCAGACCTTTGATGGCTCCGGAATATGGAACACGGTCCGTTCTGGTAACAATCTGGCGGAGGCCGCTTTTAGATAGCTTACTTACAGATTCAATGTGGCGTTCAACCGTGGTTTCTGCCCATTTTCGGACAGGATTGGAAATAATCTTGTGGATCGCTTCGCCGAACTGATCATCCTCGACGATACTCTTCACAAAGGCGAACTTCTGATAAAGGGTCTGTTGCGGGGTATCATAGTCCACTTCGAATTTCTGTGTGACAGGAGCCCCCTGCTGCATCACAAGATCCGTATAGTAGCTCGTGATCTCCGACAACATATGTCGGTAATCTGACCTGTAACTAGCCTTGACGGACAAGACCTCGAAATCTACAGGTATCCCATCGTGGATACCCGACTTTATAACCTTGAAGTGTGCGGTTCCAACATAAATGCCAGTTGTGATTACTCCGCGATTCTTATGTCGGGGGTTTCTTTGGGTCATTGATGCCGGGCCTTCAAGAGACCAGTTAACAGTCTCATTAAAGGAATCATCCACAAGCTCATACTCATATTCTTTACCCTCTAATAGCTGCCAGCGAGATTCGCCATAGTCGGCCGCATTTTCATCCACGAAAAGCGGAGCGCCTATCGAATAGACCAATAACTTTACCCCAGGGCAAATAGGTATGATAAACTGCTCAACGCGCATTACTTATTACGCTTCCGCAAAACTGGTGAAGCCATTGTCAATAGCTCCACGATACATTCGAAGAAGTTTATCTGCCGTAAGAGGATACTTTGTTTGGGAAGGAACATTATCGGCCAGCTCTATTCCGATTCCAGCATCACACAGTTCCCATAAATTGGCGAGTATGGGAACCAATTTCTTTCTACTACCGTGCAGTTTCGGGAGCAGTTTCTGCATGATGGACGCATCCAAAATTTCGTCCGTTGACATTTTTCTCGTCGTGTCATCATTGCCTTTCGCCTGACAAATAAAACGGAATATTTCCATTGCCGAGCGATAGCCAAACTCCGCATTCACCCCCTTGAGTACGTCGAAGTATTTTTGAAGTACAGTCACCGCCTCCTCATCCTTAGCCAGCTCCATTTGGGCAGCTACTTTCACAAAGCTCTTCGCCATGTCTGCTGCTCTTCCGTTAATACCATCGCGGTTTATCTTCTGCATCTCGGTCAAGAATCCCGCCATCTCCTCACTCGCAATTTTGAACTCTATCACGTTCGCCCTGTCCAGCACTTTCGGAGAGAACATATACGTAGTCTCGTCTACGTTGATTGTACCAATGATAAAAAGGTTCTTCGGAAGTTCTACCTTTTGCGGAACGTAGTCAATTGTCTCCACATCGACTATGCCCTTCCACAGCGATATAGACTCGTGACTCTCCATCGCACTAAGGAAATCGGCGAAATACCTTTCCACGTAACTCATGTTCATCTCGTCCAAAATCAGGAAGAACGGTTTCTCCGCATTTTCTTTTTGGTTAGCCTCTATCAGCAAGTCTAATACACCACTCTCCGGCTTAACATACTGATTCTGTTGCAGTGCGTTAGGGAAACCCAGCAAGGGCTCGCGGTTCGTCCAGTCGGCTCCAACGCTAACCACGCACATCTGTTTCTCGCGGTCCTCCACCAGAGCACTAGCGAACGCCAGTGCTAGTTGTGTCTTTCCTGACCCCGCTAGTCCACTCAAAATAACAAATGGTTTTGTCAACAGAGAAAAAGCAAAACGCTTGATTAGACTTTCAGAATATACAAGACCCGTCTCGTTGATGTAATCAATAATAGCCTTAATTGAGAAACTTGATTCTATACCTTCCACCTTTGTCTCTGGATTGATCGGGAGACCTTCATCTGATTCCCCATATTTCAACGCAATATATTTTTCGTAGGCCTCTTTGAATTGCAATAGAAGCCCCTCACAATAATCATCGTCTTTGCCATTCCATTCATTAGAGTAGATGGCCCCGGCTTTGTATTCTTCACTATCTATCAGTTGATCGTTAAAATGCCGGCGAAGGGTGCTTTCGAGTTTAAGCTCACTCCTCAGAGTCTCACGGTTCGCATTTATATCTGCCATCGTTATTTCCGAGACGCCTTGAGCAAGAGACAAATAAACGCGATTCAAGTCTTTTGAAAAAAGGAAAACCAGATAAATGCCACGCTTTGTCGACGAGGTCTCTTTATTATGCATAATAGCGACCCATGGGCATTTGGATATGCGCCCTGTCCCAATAGACCCTTTAATCTTATATGTATCAGCGGGGAACTCTTCCTTAAGTATTTGTGGGATATCTTTTCGTAATACTTCTCCACTTGTTGACTCAAGAGAGACGCCTTTTCCTATATGCTTTTCATAATCGTGTCCCGCTTTCTGGAAAGCAGAGAATAGCGTGTTCAGTTCTTTAATAAAACCTGCCCTCATAGCATAATATATTAAGTATTGTTGACTACAAAAGGTCCCAAACTCAAAAGTAAACAATTGTCTGCAATATTTCAATGACGTCCTATAATACCAAGAGGCTTATGGGGCTATTATTGAAGCTTAATTATCCCGAGCCATCACAAGCAGAGTATACAATTCCTTTGCTACGGCTTCTGCTAATAATACAGGAACACCATTGCCAATAATTTTAAACTTGGCCGAAAGCCTTTCAGGTCCCCAAACATACTTATCATCAACACTTTGAATTCTTAAAGCCTCTCTGACTGATAAACGCCTGTTTTCGTATGGATGAAGAAACACTTCATTGTTTCCAAAGCATGTGGTAGGGCTGTAACGATAGCGGTGAAGACGCTTAAAAGAACGTCTCTTAGTATCCCCTTCATCAATACCCGTTCTGATATTCGCATCCCCATTGAATGCAAAGAACTCGTTGCCATTGGGTAGTTCTTCAGCACCTTCAACACAGCGTTGCACACATAAGTTCTTAGGAACGCCTTTGGGTTTCAATACCACATTCGCCCCAAAAGGAGTAGTATCGGGCCAATTATAGCGACTAATAGCATTAGGGTATCTTGGTGTTGGCCACGTAAAAATGAAACTCTTGATGTCGTCAATAGTTGATTCTTTTGTCTGTTCAATAATAAACTGGTCTTTTCGTAAACCAATGATAAAGACGCGTTTACGATATTGTGGAACACCGTAATCCAAAGCATTTAATGTCGCACGGTCCAAATAATAGTGTTCACTTAGTAATTTAAACAGTAGTGTGTCCAAGATTTGTTTTGGTTTCTTGCGCATTAACAACCCGACAACATTCTCCATGACAAAAAAAGAAGGTTTCATTTTCATTATGCGTTCAAAAAACACATGTGTCATTTTTCCGCGTGTCCCTTTAAACCCTTCTCCATTTCCGCGCATTGTGAAATCCTGACATGGTGGTCCGCCAATTATACCCCACAAATCAGGAACACCTTTAGGGAATGCAGTCTTTATTATATATTCAGGCGTTAAATCGGAAAGAGACCCAGTGCTGGTTATAGGGCAGGATTTCTTCTTATGCCTTCTAGCCCAAGAAGAAATACCTTCATCATGAAGCTCAGCAAAGACCCTATCATATTCATTAGCAAATACGACATCAAACCCGGCATTGATAAACCCCATATCCATAAAACCGCCGCCGGAAAAAAGAGATATGATTGGAATGCGTTTACCCATCCTATAATTGCTCGTAAACAAGAGTGTTTTCTGTTACTCTATATGTATAATCATCCGCCGTTTGAGAGGCACGGATAACGTTGACGAAGGAAAGTTGCTTCCCAATATAATCATTAGGAGATTCAACATTATATATGTTGAGTCCGGAAACATAATAAGTTATATTCCCGAATTGTAACACATACATATTTGTACTCGGAATAGCAGAAACTATTCCGGAAATAGTCTGGTAATATGAATCAGCAGGAATCTCACAGTATTTGCAAATATGGCGACAAGTGCAGATCGAGCACATCCCAAGCTTAGGCTTTGCGAGAGTCATAAAGTCCTTTGATTTCACTACTGAATTTAACAATTCTAGTGTGTCCTTTACCTCTGAAAGCAATAGGTTGCAATGCTCCATGGAGAATGGAACGTTATGATATTCTCCGTCAATATCCACGAGCGCTAATCTGCGGGGTGTACCCATAGACAAATATTGACACATTGCAGCATAAAGATGCAGTTGATCACAATACTCCGTCTTAATGACTCCACTATCATCCGTAACCTGCCCCGACTTAAAATCTACTATATCAACATTACCATTGTCTAGAATGAGTTTGTCTGCCTTACCTCTCAATCCTATTTCTGTGCAGTCAAGCCATTTCTCAGATAGGACGATACATCCATTCCGGGTATTAGGCTCGAACCGTTTATTTCTCATTATGCCCATTGCGTAACGTATGGCGCCGTTACGCTTATCATAATCGTTCAATGATGCATTACGCAATGTTGGATAAAGGGAAGCCAATTCATTTTTCTTCTCTGTAATGAGTTCCTCCCATTTGCTCTTCAATTCAGTTATTGACGTCAGCTCTCCTTTTATTGTCAATTCATATATTTTGTGGATGATTGTGCCCAGTAGAGCACTACGGCCAGAAGGCAAAGACAACGAGTTATCCTTGAAAGATTTAACCGCCTTTTGAAGCAGAACAGCAAACCCGCAGCCTCGATTCACCCACGAAAAAGTGCTCGGGGATAATGCCTCTATAGAAACACTATCCCACACATTCTCAATATTTGGAATCTGGGGAAACCTCATCACTGATTCTGCTTTTTTTGGATATATTCGTAGCAGTTGCTAGTTCTGCGCAGGAGATTGAATGTGTCAATAACAACCACATTATTCTCTGATAGAGTTGTATTAAGCATTATCTCTGCTTCTAATAATGTATCAGCCAAAATGGCTGTTTCTCTTACTCCGGCCCAGAGAGGATGTGCGGCTATAATTGGTTTCCGTATCCCATCGGGATCGTATAAGTAGGGGACACCTGTCGATGCAAGTTCCAAAACGAATGGTTTTGTACGATAAAACCCTTCATTTAGGGCAGTTAACCGATCAATGGCTGATTGTTTCCACCCCCGAAGTTCAGGATAATCAAAGTTCCCATCTGCTCCAGCCCGATAAGACGGATCAACCATAACACGGAACAGAGCTATTCCCAGTCTCCAATCAAGAAGACCGTGATATGGCATATTCCGATAGGTTTTTAAGCACTTATAACAGGACGAATCACAGTCATGTATGTGTTCATCGCTAAGCATCTTTTTAAAATATACATCTTCTCCGTCGAGAATTCGTCTTTTATACTCGGAGAAACGATCATAGAAGTCGGCGACAAAACCTGATCCATTAATCTTTTCATCAGCTAGGCAAACTTCACCAAGACCACCTGCCTTTGAAAGAACTTCAACCACATCGATCTCTGTCGGATCCACATCCAAACGAGATGCTATAGCCCGTTGAATCAAGAAAGACAAAGTATAATAAGCCGCCCTGACACCCTGGGTCAGGAAATCAAGCTTTCCTTCTTGATTACAGTGGAAAGGTTCTAAAACAAGTCCGTCAACGGCCGATTGGGGTGAGAGTGTTATAACATTTGTTATCTTCTGAGCAGCGAGATAGATATCTTCTAATGTTCCACGAGGTGTTATTTTCGTGGAAACATCTTTGTTGTCCGCCGTTCTAAGGTCCACACGTGTGCCAGAATTCAATGAAGAAGGAGCATCAGGGCCATTGTAAATAGGATTTGCAATCCATTGTTTTGCTGAAGACCAGAACGATGTCCCGCCCAAATAATATTGGACATCGCATTCGCAACCATTAATCAACTTATCACTAACACGCCATGTCTTGCCTCCTTGACGGAATGTGAGAACGCAGTTTTGGCCAGTGGGTGATTTCGGAGTTTGTGGAAGGATGGATGATTCCATGCGGATACCATTACGTTTCACAAGAATCTCTGAATCATCGCGTTGATCAAACCCTTTGGACAGACTGGTAATAAACGCTGCCGGTGTACAAATCGTAGAGTGATTCATCGGGGCTTGACAACAAGGGCAACGCTTGTCGGTGACATTAGGATCCGGTAATTCAGTGATAATATTATTACAGCTGGGATTTGAACATTCCCAGAAGGTCATCCGTAAGGGGAATACTGGAGCATCCGGATTCCCTTTTGTCTTAATAACGGGTCTCCCGCTTGCTCCTGTTCCATAAACAAGGGAGGCTTGAGAAAAACCAATAGCCGTTAAAACATGCTTATCCTTCGTGATGGATGCACCAGGAGCAAAAGCAGAGATTGCTTGATCTATAGGACGAGAAACAGTGGATATTTCTTCTCTTATTTCATTTCCTTTATTGCACTGAAGGCTATGATACAACAAACGATCTCTTGTCGGCATTCCGTACATTGGTAAGACGCCATCCTCGGCCAAGCATTCTGCTAGAGAATCGGCAACAACAGAATCATCCGCAACGGCCTTTTCTATACTATTGAACAAGCTGTCTGCTTGTGTCGTTAAGGCTGCATAATTGACTAGTTTCCGGATTAAATTCTGATCCCCTGTAAGTAATTTGGCCGTATCAATGAGAACATGTCGACTGGAGGAAGATGACAACCATTTGTTGATCTCATCCTTAATCCCGTTCGTATTCAGCTCCCATTCTTGTCGTAACCCGAACTCTCCATGAGTATTACCATCTAATCTTTTACCAAGAGTCGTTGCAAAATCCTTAAATGCATAATACAATACTTCTTTGGCAAACAGACGTTGTAGAATCTCGTATTGATCCATTGACAGGAATGGAGTGGGGGGTTGGTCTCCTGTAATCTGCTGCGGATTTAGGAAATAGTGCTCGTCATGGCTCCGACCACGACATAAGGTCAGAATAACAGAATAAGCCTGCCCTCTACGACCACCTCGCCCGACACGCTGTTGATAGTTAAACCGCTGAGGGGGCATATTGGTGAGCATGACGCCCTGAAGCGGTCCGATATCAACACCAACTTCCATTGTGGTAGTAACGCTTAGAACATCAATAGAGCGTGCTTTTTCCACATATTCAGAGTTGGGATCATTCGGACTGACACGAACAATATCACGGAACTCTAACTGGCGCTCTCCTTGGTCATCCGTCTGACCGGACAGTTCTTCACAGTGGAGGCGGCAAGCAGGACGCTGTTTGACAATGTTCAGCATCAAGTCTGTACGCTTACGCAAATCTTCAACTGTAATAGTGTTTTGAAGGTCTAGTGGCTGAAAACACCCGGAACAGACACCGGCGGACTTATGTAAATGAACCCGACCACATCTAGGGCAGACATAACCAAAATCATTATTGGAAACGCAACGGATTCTTAATGTATGTGGTTGTAAAAACAATTGTTTGTTGCCAGTAAGCTTAAGATAGTCAATTACGGCCTGCCCTAAACAATTGGGAAGCTTGACCTTGTTTCCGATCTTTTTTTGATATGGAATTCCATACTTATCACAGCAGGCATATATATAGGCACGGATAGGATCCTTGCCTCTTAGATTGGCAAAGTCGGCATCAGTGTCTTTGGGGAATATGTCATCCCCATAGGGGTTGTTGGCATAGCGAAATCCATTGCCAACCAAACGAATGACAGAGTTTACAATTTCAATAAAAGTCGGATGATCTATGTGGCGCGATAAATCTGGCTGCAGCGGATCAGCATGATAAGCTTCTGTCAGAACTTGATTAATTAAATCATCGTTATACGCCACAGTAACCCAACCAATACCGGAAGATTCTGCATTATAATGCAGGCGGCCGAATAAGACCCTCATTACATTTTGGGTAATGGCTTTGCCTACTTTCTTGTTTACACTGTCTTTGAGTAACGGTGAAGCACTATCATCAATCTCATACCACATTACAGGATCTGCGGTAGGAGTTTCTTCAAAATGCTGATTATTCGAGTCGCAACCTGCTGGATTTGTATGTAATTCCCTGAAAGCCTTAAATATGGGCGATTCAAAACAGTCGTTGGATTTAATCAAATCCTCGACAGGAACCGTGCGGGAAAGGACATCTTGTAATGCCACAATTTCGTCTTCAATGCTGTTGAGTAGCCACTGGGCTCGACGTTTATCTTGGCTAGTAGCATGAGGATCAGCAAGCGTATCATTAGCCGCCTTCTTCTCATTTATCAACTCAATCAGATCATTTCGTTTGGCAGCATAATCAATCGTCTCGTCTAAAGTGCATTTTTCAACAACGATATCACGCATTAAGTCGGTAAACTGTTCGCGTTCAATGCTATTTGCCACAACTGCCGCATCTTGACGGCTATCGGCGAATGTCACCAGTTTACGGTTATGCAGTGTCGGGAGCTGATAGAAAAGCTCACGAGCGTATAACTGAGTCACTTTATTAAAACCAGTTCGGAAACCTCGAATAGGGGAACGATATGCTCTCCCATATTTATTGGATGCACAGTATGGACAATGACAGGGTAAGGCTGGTGCATTAGTTGCAGCGTCAATGTTCTGTTCTCCATCTAGATCGGGTACTGTATAGAGAAAACCACGTATCCCGGGATGAGAAGCACCATTCGAAGAAGGAGTGACGAATCCAGTCTTTTCGTCTAAATATGCAAGTTGCCATTCGCAATCCGCATCACGTTCATCTTTCCCGAAGCCAAGTTTATGAAACATAGGGACTTCTTGCTCCCGGAGATTCCGGTCAACAAAGTCGTCGCTCCAACTGTCAGGGATTGGGTAGAAAACAGCAAATTCACGATAACTCCGCTTTTCAACCATCACCTGGCTCTGACGTTCGGGAAGATCCTCCAAATTTGAACTTGTGGGAAGAATGTCAGTTATCCATTTCCCACTTCCAAGTTCTCTGTAAGCATGTCGTTTCCCGCCGTAAAAAACTGTACCGCATTGTTCACAATAGAGCAGCTCAAGCACTCGTTTCTCCCCGTCTATATCACGGGAATGGGCATGAAGCTTACCAACAGGCCTATCGTTCTGTTCATCATATTTATCCAGTGTTGCCCAAAGTCCATCTATATTCCGATAGAAAAGATGGAAGCGGAAACGCTGCATGGCACCACAATCAACACCGTATGTTTTTTTGTCGAAAATATCATATAGACCACGTAATATTATAAAACCTTCAGCGGCTTTGGCCGTATCCTCTTCGTTTGAGTCACCGAAAAGGCTAGTGGCAAAATAATGTCCCCCCCATTCTTCTGGAGAATCTGTCTCGCCTTTCCCTTTGCAAAAAGGGAGGGCGCGATTGTGACCAATCTCCCCTAAATCAAAAGTGTCGGACAACCGCTTAACTATGGCAAGTTCATCTGAGGCTACAACATCCAGTAGCTGAACAAGTCCGTCGGCTTCTGGTAGTTTATAATTTGCATAAACAGCAAGTATTTGAGCGGCCTCATGGCAGGTTGCGTCCACATATTCCTTAACCTGGTCGTTGCTCGCGTATTCTTCAAAGCATAGTGGATTCTCGTAAAAGAGATTATAGACTTTAACAAAGGGATCAATTGGCAGAAGAGAGGAATAGCACTGTTTTGACTGTACATAGTGTCCTTCAACTACGTTTTCTGTCGTAAACTCACATCCAAAGAATCCCTTCAGGAATTTCAAACTATCGTCCTTTTTCTCCCCGCTGATCTCCAAAGATGCAGAGGAAGACAGAATACGAAGTTGAGGGCTATCAGGAGCCAGTCCCAAGCGGTTAAGTAGTAAGCGGATAAGATATGCCGTTTCTGTTCCAGATGTACCGCGGTTCAAATGCAACTCATCAATTACTAGATGGAAGATGTGTTGAGGTTTGTCGGCTTGATTAGATCGCCAGGGGTCATTCAATAACCACGCTCGCGTTTTAGCGAGAATCGGGTTGTCTACCTCTCGCATAAGCATCATGGCCAACATGGAATAGTTTGTGATGAGAATGTCAGGAGGCGTTTGCTGCATATCAAAACGGGAACGCATTTCTGAAGACGGAATCCCGTCACGGCCTTTGACTAGCTGAGAAATGGTTCGACGGATTATATACTTTTCTTTATTCCGTTTTATTTCTTCTTCAGAAAGGCCTGTCGTATCCAGCAATTTCAGCGTATCATCCGTCGTAGAATCGAGTTTGAGCATTGCCTTGAGCAAATTCTCATAAATACGTGAATTCACTGAAGACTCCTTGTATTTCGGGTATCCTGATGTCGGCGTAGCGCCATTGTAACGGCCAAAGAAAATACGGTTACCATTTAATCGCTTGGTCATCCACTTTTGGACATTGTCATTATCCAAAGCATCGCGAAGACGTGTCATCTGGTCTTCAACCAAAGCATTCATGGGGTAGATAATAAGTGCACGAACGGCAGCATCCCTTTGCTCATTAGGACGTTGCATTGCCACTGGGGCAAGTAATCCAGGAGTGCCCTTGGTTGCTCCCGCCGGAAAAATAAAGATATCATCTTTAGACAATGCGGCCCCGTTATTCGCTTTCCACCATGCGTTCTCGCTATAAGAAATAGGTTGTTTCCACTCTCTTTCCGCCTCTGCTATGATATCGGCAAGCATAGGAAGCATGAACGATTCTGTTTTACCCGAGCCGGTACCGGATGTGATAATGCAATTTTTCCCGGAAAGAGCCTTGCGCAACATTTCTGCCTGGTGACGATAGATCGGGTAATCGCCACTGATAAGACCTTGATTAATGAACTCTTTAAAAAGCTGCCGAGCGGAATCATTCAATCCAGGTAAGTCAGAAGGTCGTAAAGTGGAAATCTTAAGTTTCTCACCATTCTCCATGTCAACATTCTCATAGGAAGGGAGAGGCTCTATCCACGGCTCTCTGGAAGCCACCTGATCTGTGCGAAGGAGTTCGTCTCGTTCTTTTTCGATACTGGCATAGCGGGTGCCAAATGCAGTCTTAACATAAAGAAGGAAATTATCCTTTATGTCTTTGTATGCATAGATCGGGTTAATTAGATACTTTGCCATATTGTTGTTACATTATTGTCCTAGTTTCTTTAAAATGGCCTCTGGGCGGCTCCCAAAAGTAAAAGGATTTTCACCGATGCTGTAAGTCCGACTACCAAACACGGAATCGGGAGTCGTCCCGATCATAAGCGTAAGTGCTCTGGCATATAACAATGGAAGTCTAAATTGTTGCGGTAAACTGATTTGTGCCCGATCCGGGTCATGCAGAAGAACTTTTGCGTTGGATTTGAACATCCCTACAAAATATCCCCAGTACTTATCAATCTCCACCATCCGTCCATCGTCAATCATAATGGTCGTTTCATCCCGGGTCCCCGGGAAAAAGGTAACGACATCGCTTTCAGGATTAAAATCCTCTTTATCAATTTCGTAATTGGAGATTGCTTGTCCCTTTGCCTGCCTTTCCGGATATAGTTCGGCCATTCTCCGATAATCAATTACACGTCGGCTGGGAACGGCGAATAGGTCTCGTTCCTCACCGGTGGCTTTTTTGAAAGAGATATAATCTTCTACAGTTGGCAAAGATTCTAATAATGCATTTGCATAAATATTATCCTGGTACAGAAGGTCGCATCTTTCAGCGAGATTTCGAAAGACGGATCGTTCATCTGCATGAATGTAAATAGTTTGTGGTTGTAAGGGGTCGTTTATCTCAAGGTACTCTATCCGAAAGCCCAATGATTGTTGATACTTCTCAATTCTGTGTATTAACTCAATAGTCCGTCCACCGGTTAACAGACATTTGAAACTATTCTCCACACATGAGACAGAGACGATGTTTTTCCCTTGCAAGCCGGGGTGAATAGAGCGTGTGAATTTTGGTGTTAGGAGAATTAAAGTTGGGCGATTCGCAGTAAGAGAGAGGCCATCGTCCGTATAGGTATAGTTTATATATCCCATACGGAAATAGTCTGCAAGAGCATTGCTTAACGAATACTTGTCAGTGAGTAAACAGGTTGTGTCATCTTCAAACTCACTGGAAATTCTGTCTCTGATTTCTTTGATCCATTGCAGGGTGATAATCCTACGGGACGTTTCAAATGAAGCAGACGTTATGGCATAGAGCAAATAATCTTTCCCCATATATCGGCCCTGATTATTAGGAACCGTAGGCGCTTTTTGCATTTGCATTTTTAGCATGGTCCAATTAATCAGGTTTTTCCCAATGACATTAGTGGGCAATTCGAGACCTGATGACAGAGGAACCTCACTTAGGCCGCCCCACTGGTCTAGAGGCAACTCTCTGAAATGCGTTGGCAGCGAGAACTCTTTGAATCTATATGTTCGGCTATATGGGATAGGCATCTCATTACAATATAGCTGAAACTCGGTCTGGAGTTGAAAGAAATTGGTAAACACCTTTAGAATCCAAAGGTTCTTCTGAGTGTCATACGTTAATGCCGAGGAGAAACGATACGAAGGGTTAACTGATACAGCATAGATCCTGTCGTTGGAGATATCAACTCCAGAGATACTAAACTGAGCAGGCAATAGAGTAGATAAAAAAACGGTTTCAGTGTCCGAATCGGTTTTTATTTCAAGATTATTAATAGACTTACATCTGATTTCTGTTTTGAAACGGAGATTATTCTTGTTAGGTAATTCCGAAACGGCGTGTTCAATACGGAACACGGAATAATAACCACCTAAAGCATTATCCGTAATAAGGCTTGCTGCATTTTCTTTGAGCCATATAGAGAAATCATCGGTGGTATCATGTCTGATAATTGCAAAATAAAAGTCGCCTTTAACAAATTCATTCGTGGCAATATATCGATTCTTATATAGACGCAGAATATAGTAATCAGTAACCACATGTCTGGCTCTCAAAGAGTTATCCGTTTCTTCATGAACAGCATAAGCTCCTTGTCTGTTCGCAAAAATAGTCGGAAGTTCAGCCTCGTCTATACAAAAAAGCCGATTAGCAAACCCGTCATTTTTGATGTATACTTCAGGGTATTTCTTTTTGTTTGTATCCGCGACGAAAGTCATATAATCCATGTCGTCGATATCTGAACAGTAGAGCTGAAAAGCGAATGAACAGTTCAGGCTATTCGTGTCAAAGTCCATCTGCAGAAGCAGGGGATATGCGGTATTGCCAGCTTCTACCCGAGTTTTACCCGTACGGCGATCGCGCTCTTTTATTCGCGTCGTCCCATCCCAGTTCTCATATTCATTCCTCAGAACACTTAAGAGGTATTCGCGGAATTCTTTGCTGGTGAGTTGTCTGTATTTTGTTGGAGTGATACCGATACTCGAATAATAATTTGAAAATGCAGACAATAAGCGATCATCTTCAATATTGATTTTGGGTACAAGGCCTGCGTGGTCAAAAAGGAAACAGAACTTTTGTAATTTTGATGGAGAAAGGAGGGACTCTCTCATCAAAGAACGAACATACTGTTTTGTACCGTTTTCTGAAAGAACCCCACTCGATTGGAATGGAAGTCCATTATCAGCCGCCCAACGGTTTACCATTACCCAGATCTCGTCCAGTTTAATGTTGGCCAGAAAGTTTGAAGAATTAACTTTATCAGCAAAACGGTGTGACTGAAGAAAAGGAAGCAAATGTCCATAATAGTCGTTCCCGTGGAGTTCCAGTTCGTCATTTTCACAAAACGGCATGATTAAGATGGCAAGAATCGAGAGCAGAAGGACAAAGTTTCCCTCCATTTTAGCTAATGCCGTTATTTGATTAATCTTCCTTTCTAGGTCTTTTAGGCTCTTATTGCCACTAGGACAGATCCAAAATTTGTGCACAAAGTCCTTAATGAGATCCTCGTCATTAAAGGAGGACGCACATTTGTCTTTATATATTTCCACATCCTCATCTTTCGCAAAATCAAGAAGATCTTGCATAGAGATGTGTAATATAACTCGTTCCCTCGATCCTTTCTCGAAGTAGTACCGATAAATGAGATTACTCCAACCTTTGATATCCATAACAGTAAATCCTTGGTTGCGATTAATTAGTATCCAACATATACTCTGTCATATCATTTTAGGAGTAATACAGCTAAAGATCCCAAACAAGGGTTAAATGATGACGATAAAAGCCACCATTAACTCTTCTCGTTTCCAGGGTCTTATCTGGTATGTACAATTATATCAATGATTAACCTTTCAAAGGTAAGAATAATCAAGCTCTTCTCCAATGATTGCGAATTAGGAATGATAAAAGAGAGTTTGTATCTTCGTTAAGAAAAAGAAAACTATTAGATGTGTCTGACGTCCTTACAATAGAACAGCGCCATCGGAATATGGCAGCCATTCACTCCGCATCAACAAAACCGGAGTTGCAGTTGCGTAGCTCGCTCTGGCACCGGGGATTCCGTTATCGGGTGAACGACAAGCGTCTACTTGGCCGCCCGGATATCGTGCTTCCAAAGTATCGTACGGTTATCTTCGTGCATGGCTGCTTTTGGCATGGCCACAAGGACTGTAAGTATTATACTGTTCCCCAGACTAACACCGAGTTCTGGATGGCTAAGGTTGCCCGGAACCAGGAGCGGGATCAGGAAGTCTGGCGAAAGCTGGAGGCTAAAGGCTGGAGCGTGGTCATCGTCTGGGAGTGCCAGCTGAAGAAGGCGAACCTTGACGATACCGTCGCCCGGGTTTCTGCCGAGATTGTCCGGAACGGAGAAGCATATCGAGCCGCCCAAGAAGAAAGAAGAAAAGCTCGGGAAGAGTACCGGCAGGAGAGGAAGGTTCGGAAAAAAAGAGAACAATCTCTCTTGGAGGAGGTGAAATCCCTATAACCCTTTCCCCTTCGTTCTTATTCTGTTTTATTTTGAGTCACTCCGGGCCGGGTCCCTTGTTTATTATTGACATGATTATTCAGGACGGCATGTAAGATAAGACCAGATAAACAGTATGTATGTTAAGATTATCAAGATTGACATATGTATAAAGACACTTCTCTCTTGTCCATTGCCGACAACCTTATCAAAACCGACCGTAGCGGCTTAATTGCTCTATGCGGGGATCCTGCACCCGAACTCGACCTTAAGTATATTGTGTACTTCCACAGCCTGGGAATCGTTTATTTCAGTCGCGGAGATAGGGGGACGGAATACTTCGATTCCAATGCTCGGGTTTTTCTAGAGCGTTCAATAAAGGATTTCTCCGATTGCCCGGATTGCCAGACCGTCGCCGACGTTGCCATTGACGAAAATGCTTTCCTCAAGTCGGCTTTGGCTCGCCTTCTGTGGGATATGACTCACGACGAAACAGACGTCCCCTCTAGTTCTGACGAGGAGAAGAATCTTTCAAAAGCAGGACTTCGGTCTATCCGGGCGTTGGATGCGGACAGAATCTCATTCGTCGACGACGCCTTCACCCTCTTCGGGAGCGGCGATCTTGAGAAAGACATCGTGGAGTTTGAATACCGGATGAATGAGGAGCAAGACTTTACCGTGGCTAACCAGGGCTTTTCCCTGGGTTCCGTTTTTGAGGCCAGTGAGTCTATGTTATTTATACTAGGGCGTCACTATTCGGAAATCTTCGTTGATGAAGCGACAGGCGAGAAAGTTTCCGTTACACGCGTTGTTGAAACACTGTCCAGTTACGATTGGCGCACTTTATATGCCCGAGCGCGGACATTTATCTATTGGAACTATGTTAACCAGGACAATATGGTTAGAAATAAGTAGCGAGCAGTAAGAATCCAATCGCATATAAGTTTTTTGTAAAAAAGACATCAATATGACTGAGAAGAAGAACAAGAAATCTGACGTATTGGCCAAGCAGGCCTTCATCAAGGAACTCGAAACCCGCGGCTTTCAGGCCCGCGTTACCGGTGCCCCCGCCGATATTACCGCAACGCGCGACGGGCAGACCTGGTACTTCGAAATTAAGATGACACACCGTACCGACCGTTACTTCGGCGCAGCGACGATGACTGAGTGGAAGCAAGCCCTGAAAGATTCGGCGCACTATCGTTTCGTCGTAGTGAAGGCCGACGAGGCGGACACGGTCTTCGATTTTAAAGAGTACTCCGTGGAGGAGTTCATGCAGTACTCCACTATCCCTCCTTTCAAAGTCTATTTCAATGTGCCTGTTGACGGTTCTGAAGCTCCATTGAGAAAAAGGGGAGGTGAAACGCGTGCGGTTCTTCTGACCAAGGAGGGCTTCCATAAGTTGATGGCGTGCTACGAGAGTCTCAAGGACGCTTAGTCTTTGGCTTTATACACTGCTTTTTGCTTTGTGCAGTAAAAACTCTATCTTTAGGGAAACCACATGATATGGCACAGAAGTATGCGGTCTATAAGTTGACCAAAGTCGCTGGGAAAAAAGAATACGAAGTCTCTTCCGCAGAAGTCTGCAGGAGCCTCAAGGAGGCCTATCGGGTCCTGGAATTGTGGGATGAAGATCTAGATGGCCCGGTAACTATCAATAACAAGACGGGAGAGTTCGTCGCGTATAAGCTTTACGATAGGGCGCTTTTTGTCCCCAACTGGAAGGAAGTCCCTAACGGCAAGAAACTTATCGGGGCATACGCCCGTTTCCCGATATATTTCATCGACGTGTACCCGAATCCTTATAGACACTATATCGTTCGTCCCGAACGTAAGTGGGTCGGTTATTATGAACTGTCCATCAAAGGTGTCGTTTAGTGGGTAAGATTTTGTCTGGTACGCAGTATATAGGATAAAAGACCTATATATGATTGATACCAAAGACATTCTTCCGGGCATCCTCGATGCGGCTCAGGTGGCAGACCTTCGTTCCATCCATTCCTTCTTCATATCCAATCCCTCTGAGCCTCTTGTGGCAACCGGCTCGGGCGGGACGGAGTCTGCCAGTGATTTTGCGGCCTTGTGTTACGGGGCTCGTGGCGGGGTTGCCGTTTCCGTTTCACCGTATACCTTCAACTCATATAGTGACGCGGCACTGAAGACCGGCAAGATTCTGCTGTTCAGCAAGGGCGGGCACAACAACGATATCGTCTTTGCCTCCAAGCGTTCTCTGGACGTCAATCCCGGCAAGACGTCTGCCCTGTGCTTCTCCTCCGGTGACCGGAACGAAGCCCGGAAACTCTTCCTGAAAGCAGGCTCCGACAAGTGTTTCTGCACCCCGATGCCGAATACCGGCGAAGGATTTGTTTCTTCCGGGACCTCCTTCTCCTACTTCGCCGTCCTTACCCGGATCTTCCAGCCGGACGTGGACCTGAAGAAGTACAAGTCCCTTCCCGAGTATCCCTTCACCCTCTGCCTCAATGACGACACGCCGATGACTCCGGCGGACTTCGCCGGGGTGAAGAGCTTCTTCTTCCTACACGGCAGCTGGGGCCGTTCTGTGGCCAAGAACCTGGAAGGCAAGTTCATAGAAACCGGCATCGCCACCGGCTGTATCTGCGACTACCGCAACTACTGCCACGGCCGATTCATCCACACCTCCAACCACCTTGAAGACTCGGCTGTTGTGATGTTCATATCGCCCCGGGAGAAAGGCATTGCCAGACGCACACGCGCGTATCTGCCGGCCAAGACCAAGTTGGTTCTTATTGAAACTGAGCATGATGCGCCGGAGGCCTCGCTGGATCTCTTGATTCGTGCCACGGAGTTCTTCCACGCCGTCTGTCCGATTTACGAACAGGATCCGGTGAGTCCTCGCAATCCCGGTCGCATTGACAAGCGAAAGCCGATGTGGGTGTCGTTCATAGCCGAGATGAAACGCAATGGACCGCTTTCTCTATAATGCAATTAGAAAGCATTGTCTCGAGCAGATATAACGTCAATATCCCAAAAACGCACCCCAAAGGATGCGCTTCTTGGATGCTTAAACAAGCAAGAAGAATCTTAAATTCTATTCGGCCAGTAATCAGTACTCTTCGTCACGGAGTATACGTCCAATAATGTTAGCAAAGGACTCCGGCAAAGTGATATTTCTCGAATATAAATAAGCGTCTAAAAAAAGAGGCGCGATATCTCTCTCCTTAAATCCAGCAATACCGCACCCGACTTTTGTGACGAGGAATTCAAACTCGGGATGTTCGTTAGCGCAACGAGCAAAAACTTCTATGTGCGCTTTAATCTCGTCTTCCGAAAGCCCCATCGTTGGAAGGGCATAACTCTGACCTTGTAGCCCTTCACCTTGTCCCCAAATTGCCCCGAAACGCTCATAGGCATCTCTTGCAGCACCGCCAGAGTGTTGTCCCTCCAGGTTGCTGCCAAACACAAAGATTTGGTGAGGCTCAAGAGAAGTAATCTTTTCGGGAGTGTAATCTAATCTCTCCCATGTAGGAGGAGGTGGAACTAAGAGATCTACCCAAGGGGCAAATTTAACCCCGATTCTTTCCCCAAACTGATTCATGGCATCCTCCATAGAAGCCACGTTTTCAATAAGCGGTTTTGCCTCATAAGCTTCTACGACATAAATGGTTGCTCTTCCTTTCTGACCCAACGCAAAGAAGCAAGAAAGAGCGGGCCTGCCACTCATACTGCGGGGGTCGAACGAAAGAACATATGCTTTATCGTATGAAAAAGGCTCACCCACCGAGTAACACCGCCTCGTTGAATAACCCATGTAGCCCGAAGTACAGGAAATAAAGACGCCGGCTTTCCCGTCTTTTACGAAAACTCGTACATCTGGCTCGGGGTCATCGTCTAAAAACCAGGCCAGACGGGCTTCATTCATAAGATCATCAACGTAGTACTCTTTATTAGTCATATGTCTTAGTGTTTATTGTTCAAATATACGTTTTTTTCTTTACACTCCGCCTAACGAAACCCTATCCTGTTTCGCCCACCACCGATCTTCTCCTCTTCACAGTAACGGCACAGTTCTTCAATTCTTGCCTTGCTGCCACTCAGCACATAGTTTATGGCCACCTTTCGGGCAATGTTCTCAATATTGCCCCCGGAGAAAGTATAGTGGTCGGCTAAGTCTTGAGCGTCCTTATCGGAGAGGTCTTTAATCAGTGATTTCCAAATCTTTCCGCGTATATCGGCTTCGGGGGTGGAGAATTCTACCTTGAAGATGAAACGCCGGGCGAAGGCGTCGTCACAGAAGTTGCCTGCGAGGTTGGTGGTTGCAATCAGGATGCCCTCAAGGTTCTCCATGGACTCCAGGCAGATGTTCTGGATGGCGTTCATCATCTGGTCCACGCTGTCGGTGGGATTCTCGATTCGCTTGGAGAAGATGGCGTCGGCCTCGTTGAATAGGAGGATGGGCGTGCGCTCCTGCCTTCGGCACAGGGTGCGGTAACGGTCGAAGAGGGCCTTCATGTTCTTTTCGGAGTCTCCGACCCACTTGTTCTTGATGGCCGCCATGTTCACCGCCAGGATGTCCCGGCCGGTGCGCCGCGCCAATTCATACGCTCCGGCCGTCTTCCCGCAACCGGCACCCCCGCAGAAGAGGACGGCGACCCCCTTTCTCATCCCCATCTCTTCCAGACGCTGCTGGATGCCTTTGAAGTGATTGGGGTTGAGCAATTCGGCGAGTCGTTCCATTTGCGCGGCTTCTCGCGCGTTATAGTACAGGTCTCGTTTAACAATGCTCGAGGCCGGAACAATGTCTTTTCCCTTCAACTCGCTCTGGTGGGTGTTCGTGGAGACCTCGTCCAAGAAGGACTTCACGGCTTCGTCGGTTAAAGAAAGGGAATCAGGGTCCTGAAAGCCCTGTTCTCCTCCAAAGATTACCAACCCCGTCCGCTGAAGCGTCGTCTTCTCATTGGTGAAACGCCGGTGAAGGAGCCGCAAGTCTTCCAAATACTCCGTCAAGTGAAAGAGACGGTCGATGGCGACACACTCGTCGCCAAAATTCACGCGCCGATGGCAGAGATAGAAAAAGATGATCTGCTCGCAGAAGGAGTAGCCGTTGATCAGGTCCCGTTCTTGAACCCGACGGCAGAACGATAAATGAGGGTTGTCCTCGATGAGCCGATGGATGTTATTGAGCAGAAGCTCGATATCGACGAGATCCTTGTTGAAATCGGCGAAGAAGTGTCTTAGCCGCGCAAAGAAGGTATCGGCAGACAATCCCTTCAAGGGGACGGGCTCGAACTTCGTGTCCCTTTCAATCGCCTTGCTGGCCTCCCGGCTGAGGAAGTAGCAATGCTGATGAAAGTTACGCAAACTTTGCATCACGATTCCTCGGTTTACGAGCTCATCCAGGGCGGATTTGAACCCCATGAAACTGATGTTGGAACAGCCGACAAAACGCGCCAGTTCATCCTCTTCGCTGCCGCCGCCGGTATTGTGCTCGGTTATGTGGGCAAGCAATACCACGCCGTTGCGGGGAATCCCGAAATGGAGGGCCACAAGGTTGATGTCCTCCTCGAGAGAGGGGGACGATTCCCCGCGAAGACCGTTTTGTTGGACGGTCTGGAAGATACGGTCAAGGCTTCCGGCAAGTTTGGGAAGGGCCTTTTCGTAGTCAAGGAGGTTCTTGATCTGTGTCATAGCGCTATCCTGTATTCCCGTTCAAGTATGGGCAGAATCTGCTTCCGTTGCAGCGTAAGCGAGGAAGTCTTCTTCTTGGCCACGAGAAGAGGGGTATCGTACATGATGTCACGCATGACCTTCTCCATAATCAGGCGCAGCCCGCGTGCTCCGGTTCCCATTTCAATGGCAGCGTCCGCGATGGCTTCCAGCGCGTCTGGCGCGAAGTTCAGCATGACGCCGTCCTGCCGGAGGAGTTCGGCGTACTGCCCGGTAAGCGCGTCTTCGGGCTCCGTCAAGATTTTAAGCAGTGCGTCCCGTTCCATTTGCTCCACATGGGTAATGACGGGGAAACGTCCGATGAACTCAGGAATCAGGCCGAAGTCCCGAAGATCCTCAGGGGTGACGTAACGGAGAATGTCTTTCTCCTGCTCCGGCGTCGCTGCCGTGCCTTGACCGAAGCCGATTCGTCTGCTGCCGCAGCCCATTCTTCTGGCGACGATTTCGTCCAAGCCCACGAACGCGCCGGAAAGGATAAACAGGATGTCCGTAGTGTTTACGTATAGGAGGTCCTGTTCCGGATGCTTGCGCCCTCCCATGGGCGGGACACCTACAAGGTCACCTTCAATTATTTTAAGCAGGGATTGCTGGACGCATTCCCCGGAGACGTCGCGGGTGACGGATACACCGGCGTCCTTCTTGGCGATTTTGTCTCCTTCGTCCAACATGACGATTCCCTTGCAGGCTTTCTTCATATTATAGTCACAGGCCCGGAGAAGTCCTACCAGACAGTCTTCCACGTCGGAACCGACATATCCGCTTGCGGTAAGTTTCGTGGTATCCTGAATGTAACAGGGAACGTTCAACATTTTGGCAATGGTCTTCACCAGCAGGGTCTTTCCGCAGCCAGTAGGGCCCAGGAGGATGATGTTGGACTTTTCCAAGTGAACCTTGCTGGTGGGATCGTCCTTGTGCAGAATGCGCTTGTAATGGTTATAGACGGCAACTGCGAGCGTCTTTTTGGCTTCGTCTTGTCCAATTACGTGTCGGTCAAGGTACGTCTTAATCTGGTCAGGTCTCATCAGGGTGTTTTCGGTCATATCAGATAACGTGGTGGGTCATGTTGGTCTTCTGGTCTAGGCGGCAAGGTTGATTCGGGTTTTCACTCGGTGCAGAGCGACATATACGCAGCCAGGTGTCGTCGAAAGTTCCTGCGCAATCTCGCCGGAGTCATAGCCGGCCTCCCGCATACGGAGAATTATATGGTCTCGGCCGGAATACGCCTTGGAATGGATCTGCTCCCGTGCTTGATGCTCCCGGATAGAGGCGTCCGGTGCGGACTCGTGCCACAGGACAACGTCCGGACGAGCTTCCCAGCCGTCGTAAGAGACAAGGTGCATTCGGCGCGCGGCCTTGCTGCGAAGAGCGGTCCTGACCGTATTGAGCGCAATAGTCTTGACCCATGTGGAGTATGTTCCTTTGTCAGGATTGAAGCGGGAAGCATTCCGGAGGGCCTTGTAAACGACGTCCTGAATCAGGTCTTTGGCTTCTTCAACCGTGAACTTGTGTTTGTAGAAGCCGTTGACAATGCTATTGACAGAGGCTTTGGAGTACTGAAGGAGATTCTCTGGAGAAGGGAAGGGATTACTCATAAAGATATCGATGGTTTTGTTTCGAGGGGCGGCTTTTCCCAGACGGGGCCAGGGGCGGCTCCGCCTTGACGGTCTTGCCTGGCCGTCTGTCAAAGGATATGCGCAAGGGCGGTTATACCGTCGGCGTGAGGGTACTCCGGGAGACAAAGACCCGGGCTGGGAGGTGGTTAGCTAAGTTAGGATATGAAAGCTTGGATTTCATCGTTTTTTCTGCGTGCAAAGGTAAGCAAAATAATCGAGATTTCCAAATAAATCGCTGAAAATCAATAAGTTACGCGCGCGACTAGAATAATATAGCTTTTAGTTTGACATTTCCAAGTTTATTTAACGGTTTTTGGGGGGCAAAGAAAAAAAGGCAGTTCAACGTGTTCCGTTCCGGAATAGCCCAATGAGCCCTGTCCCAATTACAGTGCTGATGCTGTGGTTGATGTGTGAAGACAGCTAAGATTTGCCCGTCATTATCAAATCCCTTCTTCTATAAAAGGCGCTCATCTTCGAACAACTTTTTATGGGCCATTTTTGGCGTTTTTGGGATATTTTTTGGGATACTTTTTACTAAAAATGCCTTGCAGAGCGTTCTGCAAGGCATTTCGGCGGAGAGGACGAGATTCGAACTCGTGATACGGTTTCCCGTATGCAGGTTTAGCAAACCTGTGGATTCAGCCACTCTCCCACCTCTCCAGTCTTCCCTTCGGTCGGTTTCCAAACGCGGATTCTCCGTTTCGGGATGACAAAGTTACAACAAATTCTTTGTTTTGCAATTATTTTCTGCCAAGGAGCTGAATGATTTTACGGGCGACGTCGCTGTTCTCCTGGACTCCGGCGAATTCGAGGGAGTGGGGGCCGTAGGCGAAGAGGGGTACCATCATCGGGGTGTGGCTCTTGGAGGCGAAGATGCCGTAGGCGTGGCCGGTCTCGGGGTCGGCGCGGTTGAGGATGGTGGCGCCGGTCTCGTGGTCGGCGCTGATGATCACGAGGGTGTGGCCGTCCTGCTCGGCGAAGCGGATGGCGGCTTCGATGGCTTTGTCGAAGTCGAGGGTTTCGCGGATGGTCTCCGGGAATTCGTTGGAGTGCTCGTGCTTGTCGATGCGGGCGCCTTCGACCATCAGGAAGAAGCCTTTCTTGCCGCGGGCGGAGAGGTAGTCGATGGCCATCTCCGTGGTCTGGGGCAGGTAGGGGCCGCGATCTTTGCCGTCCACGGACGGGGGCAGATAGAGCAAGCGCTGGGAGTTCCGTACGGCCGGGTCCCGGGGGTCATAGACCACGGTGAAGCGGCGGCGGATGGCTTCCTGGGTGGAGATGGGCATGCTCACGAAGACGGCCTGGGCGCCGGCGGAGGCGAAGTCGAGCTGGCTGTTGGGCAGGTCGGCCCAAATGCCTTCCTTGGCGTTGCGGGAGTCCTGGTGGGCAAAGAAGGCCGCCGGGGTGGCGCCGTTGAGGTCGTCGGTGGACAGGACGCCGCAGGCATAGCCCTGCGGGGCGAGGATCTCGGGGATGTTGGCGATGGTCTCGCGGGCGGGATTCTTGCCCAGGAATCCGTTGTTGGTCTTCTGGCCGGTGGCATAGGCGGTGCCGGAGGCGGCGGAGTCCGTGGTGAAGTTGTCGGCGGACTGGGTGCGGACGAAGCCGATGGTGTGGAGGTTGGTCATCGTGAGTTCGCCGCCGTTGGCGTACATCGCGGCGTTGACGGCGCCCTGGCCCATGCCGTCGCCGATCATCAGGATGACGTTGTGCACCCGGGTTTTCTTGCCGTCGTGGGTGAAGGACGGGGTGTAGGAGCCTTGTTTCTGGGCATAGGCCTCGGCGGCCGCTGCTTTGACTTCACGGTTTCCCGTCTGGGCGGAGAGGCTGAGGGTGGCGCAGAGGGCAACAAGCAGGAGAGTGAGATGTCTTCTCATTGTTTTGCGGTTAATAATTATTTGTTAGTTGATCCAAATTTCGTCGATGAAGATGAATCCCTGGCTTCCGGCGCCGGGGTGCCAGTCGGGGATGGTGCCGATGTTCTTGGCGCGCACCCGGATGTAGCGGGCGCGGGTGGAGACGGGGACTTCGCAGTCCCAGATGCGGACCTCGTAGTCCCGGCTGTCCATCGTGTTGTCCACGCGGGCGAGCGGGGTGAAGCGGACCCCGTCGGCGGAGGCCTCGAATTCGACGCTGCGCGGCATCCAGATCCAGGAGCGGGCGTCTTGGCAGAAGCCGGCGCCGACCCGGGAGATTTCCCGCTCGGAGAGCAGGTCCACCACGGCTTCGAAGTCGGTGCCCTGGTAGCCCTGCCAGCCGCCCGTGCGCCAGTTGAGGCCGCCCCGGCGGCCGTCGATCAGGCCCTCGTCGCCGCCGGCGGTGTACTGGCGGCTGTAGCGGGAGTGGATGGCGATGGTGCGGTCGGAGTGGATTTTGTGGACGGTGCAGCGGGTGGTGAAGCTGCGGCGTCCGCCGTTCCGGGCGAAGGCTTCCATCGTGCAGGCTTCCCGCAGGGTGAAGGGGCCGTCGTAGCGCCGGAAGGGCTCCTCGCCGATGCGGTACCAGATCTCGCCTTCGCCGCTGATGGCCACGCGGGTGCTGTCGGCGAAGATGTCGCTGTCGAGTTCGAAGGCGGGGTTGACGACGATGGTCTTGGGGATGCGGGTGATAGATCCTTCGCTTTGCTCAGGATGACATAAGCCGGGGGTGACGGGGTAGCGGTCGAGGGCGGCGAGGATGTACCAGGCGGACATCTGGCCGCAGTCGTCGTTGCCGCAGAGTCCGTCGGGGGCGGCGGAGTAGAGGGTTTCGAGGATCTGCTCCACGCGTGCGCGCCGCTTGTCGCTGCGGCCCACATAGTCATAGAGGAAAGCCACGTGGTGGCTGGGCTCGTTGCCCTGGGCATACTGGCCGATGGTGCCGGTGATGTCGGCCTGGGTGCGGCCGGTGTTGCCCTCTTCGGCGTCGAACATCGCGTCGAGGCGCGCCTCGAGGGCCTCCGGCCCGCCGAGCGCGTCCAGCAACCCGGCGATGTCCTGGGGCACGAATAGACTGTACTGCCAGGAGTTTGCCTCGGTGTAGTTGTTGTTGACCTCGCGCGGATCGAAGGGGGTGAACCAGCGGCCGTTGAGCCGGGCGCGCATGAAGCCCGTCTCCGGGTCGAAGACGTTGCGCCAGTATTGCGCGGAGGTCATGTATTGCTCATAGACGTCCATCCGGCCGAGGTACTTCGCCACCTGGGCGACGCACCAGTCGTCGTAGGCGTATTCCAGGGTCTTGGAGACGCTCTCGTGCTCGTCGTCGGCGAGCACCAGGCCGTTGGCGCGGAAGCTGTCCAGACCGAATTCGGGCCGGGTGGAGGAGGCGATCAGGGCCTCCAGCGCCTTCGGGACGTCGAAATCGGTGAAGCCGCGGGCGATGGCGTCCGCGATCACGGGGGCGGCGTTGTAGCCGATCATGCAGTTGGTCTCGTAGCCCCAGAGTTCCCAGACGGGCAGTTTGCCGGCCTCGTCGTAGATGGACAGGAAGGTCTTGAGGAAGTCGTAGCTCCGCTCGGGCTCGAGCTCCCAGAGGAGCGGGTGCTCGGCGCGGAAGGTGTCCCAGAGCGAGAGCACGGTGTAGCGCTCCCAGCCCTCGGCGCGGTGTACCCGGCGGTCCATTCCGCGGTATTCGCCGTTCGCGTCGGAGTACAGCGAGGGGTGGATGCCCGTGTGGTAGAGGGCGGTGTAGAAGCGCCTGAGGTGCTCCTCGTCGCTCCAGGGGCAGGCGAGTTTGCCCAGGTAGGCCTCCCAGGCGGCCTCGGTCCGGGCGCGCAGTTCTTCGAACGAGGCACACTCCTCGGACTCGAGGTTCAGCCGGGCGTTCTGCTCGCTCACGGAGGAGATGCCCACGCGGATGCTCACCGTGCGCGTCCCGCGCGGGAAGGTGAACACGGCCTTGCGTCCCCCGTCCAGGAGTTTGCAGCGGGCGGGCGCGGAGAAGTCCATCCAGAAATAGATGTCCTGCCGGTCCGTCCAGCTGGTGGACTGGCGCCAGCCGCTCACGGCGTTGCGCCCCTCGGGGGTGATGCGCCAGTCGTTCAGCACGTCCCGGTGGGTCAGGTCGAGGGTGACCTGCGGGCGGGTCCCGGCGGGGAAGGTGTATTCGTGCCAGCCGACGCGCCGGCCGGCGGTCAGCCGGACCTGCACCTGCGGGTCCTCCAGGAAGACTTCGTAGTAGCCGGGGGAGGCCTTTTCCCGCTGGTGGGAGAAGGCCGAAGGCCCGGTGCCCGGGAGCAGCAGGATGTCGCAGAGGTCGTCGCAGCCGGTACCGCTCAGGTGCGTATGGCTGAAGCCGTAGATGATATGGTCGCTGTAGTGATAGCCGCTGCAGCCGTCCCAGTTGCCCGCCTCGGGGCGCGTGTCGGGACTGAGCTGCACCATCCCGAAGGGCGCGACGGCGCCGGGGAAGGTGTGGCCGTGTTCGTCGGTGCCGACGAAGGGATTGACGTACTGGATCAGGCCCGGATATGCGGGGAGGTCCCGGGTCAGGCCCGGGATGAGGAGCAACAGGGCGAGTAGCAGCGAGAGCATAGCCTATTCTCCGGCAAAGAGCGGGAAGAGCGGGTTGGGAACGTGTTCGCGGACCAGCACGGCCTTGAGTTCCTCGACCTTGTCGGGGTGCTCGTTCACGATGTCGTGCTCCTCGGCGGGGTCTTCGTCGAGGTTGTAGAGCTCATAGTGGTCGAGCGGGGTGTTGATTCCCAGGCGGATGAGCTTCCAGGGCCCGATGCGGGCGGCCTGGCTGTTGCGCTCGGCGAATTCGAAGTAGATGAATTCGTGCTCTTTCTGGCCGCGGCGGCCTTCCAGCAGCGGCAGCAGGCTGATGCCGTCCATGTCGGCGACCTTGGCCTTGCGGTCCAGCACGTTGCGGAAGGTGGGCATCATATCCCAGAAGGAGCAGGCGAAGTCGCTCTCGCGGCCCGGCTCGATGTGGCCCGGCCATTCGATGATCATCGGCACGCGGATGCCGCCCTCGTAGAGGTCGCGCTTGTAGCCGCGCCAGGGGCCGTTGGAGTTGAAGAAGTCGGGGTCGGCGCCGCCCTCGAGGTGCGGACCGTTGTCGCTGGCGAAGAGGATGATGGTATTGTCATAGACGCCCAGTTCCTTGAGCTTGGCGACGATCTCGCCGACGTATTTATCGAGGCGGGAGACCATCGCGGCGAAGGTCGCGTGGGGCTCGGGCGAGGTGCAGTAGCCGCCGATGCGGAAGCGCGGGTGGCCCTGGTCCTGGCCGGCCCAGGGGGTCTCGTCGGGGAATTTGGCGCGGTATTTCTGGATGATCTCATCCTCGGGCACGATCAGCTCGGCGTGGGGGATGGTGGTGGGGACCCACATGAAGAAGGGCTGGCCGTCGGCGACCGCCTGCTCCATGAATTCCAGGGACTTCTGGTGGATCAGGTCGCCGCTGTAGGTGCCTTGTCCGTAGGGGATTTCGGGGACGTTGTCCTCCAGGAAGATCTTGGTGTCATTGTCCCAGAGGTGGTCGGGGTAGTAGCTGTGCGCGAGGGTCTGGCAGTTGTAGCCGAAGAACTGGTCCACGCCCATCTTGCCGGGGTTGCCCTCCGTGGTGACGAAGCCGAGGCCCCATTTGCCGAAGGCGCCGGTGCGGTAGCCCGCGTCGCGGAAGTCGTGGAAGATGGTGCGGGTGCCGGCGGGCAGTTCCTGCTGGCCTTCGGTGATCCCGGGCTCGCGGCCCTTGACGGGCTTGTTGCCGCGGATAGGGGTGTGGCCGGTGTGCAAACCGGTGAGCAGGCTCGAGCGGGACGGGGCGCTGACGGCCACGCCGGCGTAGCACTGCGTGAAGCGCAGGCCGCGGCTGGCGAGGGCGTCGATGTTGGGAGTTTCGATGAGTTGCTGGCCATAGCAGCCGAGGTCGCCCCAGCCGAGGTCGTCGGCGAGGATGAAGACGACGTTGGGCCGCTGGGCCTCCTGCTTCGGGGCGCAGCCCGCGAGGGCGGATCCGGCGGCCACGAGGGCTCCTGCCTTGAGGAGTTTGTGTGTCATATCAAATGTGGTTATTTAGATTCGAGTACGGGGGCGTGGGGATCGCGGGCCACGGCGGCCTTCCAGATATCGTTGTAGCCGCCGTATTGTATCTTGGCGGGCAGTCCGTCGCCGTAGTCGGTGTGCAGGAAGTTGCCTTCCTCGTCCTGGGCCTTAACGTTGCCGTCGATGAACTTGACGAGCAGCAGCTCCTCGAGTTTCGTCCAGGCGGCGAACTGGTCCTGGGCGGTCCGGACGGTGTATTGGGTCATCAGGCGGCGGGCCTTTCGGATGCGGCCGCGTTCCACGAGTTTCTTCAGTTTGGCGTCCATCTCGGGGATGGCGCGCTCCAGCTGGTCGAGTTCGAAGCGCTCGGCGGCTCCCCGCGCCACGGGCGCCATCCGGTCATACATCTTGTAGCAGGCGTTGGCCACGCGGTTGCACATCCAGAACTGGGCGGTCGGGCTGTAGTGGAGCATGTCTCCGTTGCCTTCGCGCAGGCATTCGGGCACGGCCGTGGTGTTGACGTAGATGGGGGTGAGGTAGGAGGTGGCGGCGTCGTCGCAGCCGAACCAGAGCAGGGCGCCCACCTCGTCGGGCAGGTTGGGGCGGGCCTGGCCCACGAACCAGAAGCCCGTCTGCTGGGTGGCGATGGCGCGCTCGTTGGTGTAGGTCTTGCCTTCCCACTCGAAGCTCATCGGACGCCAGCGGTAGGGCAGGGCGTTGCCGCCCGCGCCGATGTCGGTGGTCATGTCCATCGGGGTGCCCTCGTAGTGGTCGCGCATCACGTAGGCCACGTCGGCCACGCTGACCTTCGCGGCGGGCTTGATGAAGAGGGGCATCTCGCCCTCCAGGTCATAGCCCATCGCATAGTCCAGCCAGTCGGAGGCGGGGCGGGAGACTTCCACGCCGTTCTCCTCGTAGGTGAAGGTGCCCTTGCCCAGGATGTTGAAGGCGCTCCAGGCGCGGGCGTCGCAGCCGCGGGCTCCGCCGAAGTCGAGCGGGTTGTAGGCGTCGCGGAAACTGAAATCCGCATCGCTGCCCTCGTACCAGCCTTTTTCACGGGCGAGGCTGATCACGTCCGGGGCGAAGAGGCAGTTCTCCGGGTCGTCCTGCGGGAAGCGCGTGATGCGGGCCTGGTTGGCGTGGGCGCAGATGTAGCCGTCGGGGATGCGGCGGGCCACCCAGACGATGCCTTTGTTGTCCGGGCCTTTGCCCACGAGGTCCATCACCCAGGCTTCCTGCGGATCGGCGATGGAGAAGGACTCGCCGCTGGAGGCATAGCCGTAGCGGTTCGCGAGATCGACGATGACCTCGATGGCCTCGCGGGCCGTGCGGGCGCGCTGCAGGGCGACGTAGATGAGGGAGCCGTAGTCCATGATGCCCTCGGGATCGGACAGGCCGCGGCGGCCGCCCCAGGTGGTCTCGCCGATGACGAGCTGGTGTACGTTCATGTTGCCGACGGTCTGCCAGGTGCGGGCCACCTGCTCGATGCTGCCCAGGGGGCGGTTGCTGTCCCAGTCGCGGATGTCGAGCATCGTGCCGGGGCGGAAGCGGCCGGCGGGGCGGAAATAGAGTTCTCCGAAGAGGCCGTGGGAATCGGCGGCGTAGGAGACCATGGAGGAGCCGTCTTTGCTGGCGCCGGGGGTGACGATGACGTTGGTACAAGCGTCCGTGCCGGGAGCTGCGAGCAGCGCCAAAGCAAGGATGGTGCACAGAAATTTTCGCATTTTATCTTTATTTTATAAATTTGCAGACTTATGAACTACAAATCTAAAAAATTTTTTGGGATTATCAGCTTGTTACTCCTGCCTTTATGGCTCGGAGCACAGGTCCCGCAGAACGATGAGGAGGAGATCAAGCAGCTCCGCGAGATCGTGGACCGGCAGGTGGACAATTACACCAACGTCCTCAAGCTCGAGGACTGGCAGGTCTTCTACCTCGATTCCATCCTGACCCACGATTTTGAAGAGATGCGCTTGGAACTCAAGGAGTTGCGTGATGCCAAAATCAGCAACAACGATGCCTATTCCCGCGCCCAGGACAAGTGGGCCGAGCAGATTTACAATTCCCTGCAGGGCGTGTTCAACGAGGAGCAGTGGGCCAAGTATCTCAAGACCGGCGCCGCCCGGGACAAGAAAGCGCGTGACAAGCGCGCCGCCAAACGCAAATAGCCGTATGAAAAGAGAAGATATCGAAAGGGTCTTTGCGGAGCTGAAAGAACTCCAGTGCAAGACGCAGAAGGAAGTCGAAGAGGCGCGCGTGCGTTTCCTCGGCAAGAAGGGCGAGATCACGGCGCTCTTCGAAGAGTTCCGCACCGTGGACAAGGATTTGAAGCGCGAGTTCGGCCGCACGCTCAACAACCTCAAGACCGCCGCCCAGGAGACGATCGACCGGCTCAAGGAGACGGTCGGCGAGCAGGGGGGCGAGCAGGGCCCGAAACTGGACCTCACGATGCCCGGCGATCCGCTGGAGCTTGGCTCCCGCCACCCGGTGTCCATCGTCCGCCAGGAGATTGTGGACATCTTCCGCAAATTCGGCTACGATGTGGCCGAGGGTCCCGAGATCGAGGACGACTATCACGTCTTCGAAGCCCTGAACTTCCCGCCGAACCACCCGGCCCGCGATATGCAGGACACCTTCTTCGTGTCTTCCGGACATCCCAATCCGCTGCTGCTGCGCACCCACACCTCCAGCGTGCAGGTGCGGACCATGGAGCGGATGAAGACCCCGCCCATCCGCGTGATCTGCCCGGGCCGCGTCTTCCGCAACGAGGCCATCAGCGCCCGCGCGCACTGCATCTTCCACCAGGTGGAGGGTCTCTACATCGACGAGGGCGTGACCTTCGCCGACCTCAAGCAGGCCATCCTGCTGTTCGCCCGCGAGATGTTCGGTCCCGAGACCGAGATCCGTATGCGGCCGTCCTTCTTCCCCTTCACGGAGCCGTCCGCCGAGGTGGACGTGAGCTGCAACATCTGCCACGGCAAGGGTTGCAACATCTGCAAGGGCACGGGCTGGCTGGAGATCATGGGCTGCGGGATGGTGGATCCCAACGTCCTCGAAGCCAGCGGGATCGATTCCACGAAATACAGCGGCTTCGCCTTCGGTATGGGTCTGGAGCGCATCGCGATGCTCAAGTGGCGCGTGAACGACCTGCGCCATTACTTCGAGAACGATATGCGCTTCCTGCAGGAGTTCAATACCGCCGTCGAGGTCTAGATCGATAAAGGGATCCGCGCCCCGCTTTGACAGGGGCGCGGGCCCTGTGTTTCTTGAAACCACGTAAAAAACAAGAATTGACATGTCAAAACCCCATTTCAGCACCAGGTTCCTGGTGATGGCGACGAGTCTGATCGTCTGCCTGATTACATCCAATTTCTTCGTGCCGCGCCTCTGGCAGGTCGGCGGGCTGCCGCTGCAGCTCTCCGGCGCCGTGCTGCTGTTTCCGGTGTCCTATATCCTGAACGACTGCATTACCGAGGTCTACGGCTACCGCAAGGCCCGCCTGGTCATCTGGCTGGCCTTCCTGCTGAGCGCGTTCGTGGCGCTCTTCGCGCAGCTGATCTGCTGGCTGCCCGCCCCGCTGCAGGAGAGCAGCCGAGGGGTCGCGGACAGTTTCAATTCCCTGTTCTCGTTGGTCCCCAAGACCACGGCGGCTTCGCTCGTGGCGTTCTTTGTCGGCTCCACGGTCAATGCCTGGATCATGAGCCGGATGAAGGTCGTCTCGAAGGGCCGGCGCTTCGGGCTGCGCGCCATTCTCTCTTCGCTGGGCGGGGAGATCGCCGATTCGGCCATCTTCTTCCCGGTGGTCTTCGGGGGCATCCTGACCCTGCCCGAGGCCCTCAAGCTCGCGGGGATGCAGGTCCTCGCCAAGGTCCTCTACGAGATCGTGGCCCTGCCGCTGACCACCTGGTTCGTACGCCGCGTCAAGTTGGCCGAGGGGATCGATACCTACGACCGGCAGATTTCATATAACCCGTTTAAAATCAAGGATATCTAGAATATGGAAAGGAGTGGGGAAGGCCTGAAGGCGCTGGGCCGCAAGACCGAATACCGCCAGGATTATGCGCCGGAAGTGCTCGAGACTTTCGAGAACATCCATCCTGAAAACGACTACTGGGTGCGTTTCAACTGCCCGGAGTTCACCACGCTGTGCCCCGTCACGGGCCAGCCGGACTTCGGCGAGATCCGCATCAGCTATATTCCCGACCGGCGGATGGTGGAGAGCAAGAGCCTGAAGCTCTATCTGTTCAGCTTCCGCAGCCACGGCGGCTTCCACGAGGATTGCGTGAACATGATCATGAAGGACCTCATCAAGCTGATGGATCCCAAGTATATCGAGGTCACGGGTTTCTTCGTCCCGCGCGGGGGGATTTCGATCTATCCCTATGCCAACTACGGCCGCCCGGGCACGAAGTACGAGCTGCTCGCGCAGCAGCGTTTCGCCACGCACGAATAGCCCTTATTTCTTTTTTGTAAAGGCGGGCGAGTCGCCCCAGGCGTTGTAGAGAATCTTGTGGCCGATGGCCGCGAGACGGATGTCCAGGCAGCTTTTGCACTGGTCGGGCCGGTCTTTGACGCAGGCCTTGTCGGGGTAGATGAAATAGCTCTCGCGGTATTCCCCGGGGGTAAGGTTCGGCATGATGACGTTGGCCCCCGCGGCGATGGCCTTTTCCCGGCCCTGCGGGTCGATGGTCTGGTTGGCGGTGGCCGCCACCATGTTGATTTCGGGCATCATCATCCGCAGGACGGCGATCATCTTGAGCGTCAGGTCCATCCGTTCCCCGGCGGGCGGGACGAGGTCCCGGAGGCGGTACAGGGGCGTGTCGGGGTGGGGGATGTAGGGCCCGAGCCCCACCATCGCCACGTCCATCCGCTTGAAGAAGAGCAGGTCGTCCGCGAGGTGGTCCAGGCTCTGGCCGGGCAGGCCCACCATCACGCCGGTGCCGGTCTGGTAGCCCAGGCGCATGAGCGTCTCCAGGCACGCCAGCCGCCGGTGGAAGTCGTGTCTGCCGTTCTTCGGGTGGATCCGGTAGTACAGTTCCTCGGTCGAACTCTCGATCCGCAGCAGGTAGCGGTGCGCCCCGGCCTCGAACCAGCGGCGGTAAGTCTCTTCCGTCTGCTCGCCGAGCGAGAGGGTGATGCCCAGGCTGCCGCCGTTGATTTTCTTGATTTCCCGGACCAGGTATTCGATCTTGTCGATGAAGGCCGGATCGCTCCGCTCGCCGCTCTGCAGGGCTACGGACCCGTAGCCCAACTCGTGGGCGAGGCGGGCGCAGGAGAGCACCTCTTCGTCGCTGAGGCAGTAGCGTTCGACCCGGTCGTTGCCGCGGCGCAGGCCGCAGTAGAGGCAGTTTTTCTCGCAGACGTTGCCGTATTCGATGAGGCCCCGCAGGTGGACGCAGTTGTCCAGGTGCTGAAGCTTCACCTCCAACCCGCGCCGGAGCAGGCGCTCTTGCTGCGCGCCTTCGGCCGCGAGGAGGAGCTTGATCTCTTCCTTGTCCAGGTCCTGCCGGCGGAGTATGTCATCGAATGTCGGGGTCACGGGGCAAAGTTAGAAATAATCCCTTTTAAAAGGACAACGCGCAGGAAAAATTGCTAACTTGCAAAGATTCCTGAAAAGTAACAGAAAACGACCGAAATCATGTATAATCCTTCATCCGTCCACGCCGACGATTTCATCAATCACGAAGAAATCCTGGAAACGCTCGCAGAGGCTGAGGTTCAGAGCCGCAACCATGCCCGCGTGGAGGAAATCCTCGCAAAAGCGGCCCTCTGCAAGGGCCTGACCCACCGCGAGGCCGCGATCCTGCTGGATTGCGACGACCCCGTCCTCGAAGAAAAAATCTACGCCCTGGCCCGGGAGATCAAAGAGAAATTCTACGGCAACCGCATCGTCCTCTTCGCCCCGCTCTACCTGTCCAACTATTGCATCAATGGCTGCGTGTACTGCCCGTACCACGCCAAGAACCGCACCATCCCCCGCAAGAAACTCTCCCAGGAGGAGATCGAGGCGGAGGTGCGCGCCCTGATCCGCATCGGCCACAAGCGCCTCGCGATCGAGGCGGGGGAGGACCCGCGCAACAACCCCCTGGAGTACATTCTCGACTCCATCAAGACCATTTATTCAGTCAAAGAGGGCGGCAACTCCATCCGCCGCGTCAACGTGAATATCGCCGCCACGGACGTGGAGTCCTACCGCAAGCTCAAGGCCGCCGGCATCGGCACCTACATCCTCTTCCAGGAGACCTACAACAAGGAGCAGTACAAGCAGCTCCATCCCACCGGCCCCAAGAGCGACTACGACTGGCACACCGAGGCGATGGACCGCGCCCAGGAAGGCGGCTGCGACGACGTGGGCATCGGCGTGCTCTTCGGCCTGAGCGGCTACCGCTATGAGCTGGTGGGCCTGCTGATGCACGCCGAGCACCTCGAGGCCCGCTTCGGGGTGGGTCCGCACACCATCAGCATGCCGCGCATCTGCCCGGCGGACGACATCTCCCTGGACAGTTTCCCGGATGCGCTGCCGGATGCGATCTTCCGCAAGATCGTGGCCGTGCTGCGCGTGGCCGTTCCCTATACCGGGATGATCATCTCCACCCGCGAGTCGGCCCGGATGCGCAAACTCCTGCTGGACTGCGGCGTCTCCCAGATCAGCGGCGGCTCCCGCACCAGCGTGGGCGGCTACACCACCGAGGAGCGGCACGACGAGACTTCCCAGTTCGACGTCTCCGACACGCGTCCCCTGGATGAGGTGGTCCGCTGGCTCCTGGAGCAGGACCACATTCCGAGTTTCTGCACCGCCTGCTACCGCGAAGGCCGCACCGGCGACCGTTTCATGAGCCTGTGCAAGAGCGGCAAGATCAGCCTCTGCTGCACGCCCAACGCCCTGATGACCCTGAAGGAATACCTGATGGATTACGCGTCGCCCGAGACCCGCGCGGTCGGGGAGGCGCTCATCCGGAAGAGCCTCGGCGACATCCCCCTGGAGCGCACGCGCCAGATCACGGAGGATCGCCTGAAGAAGATCGAAAACGGCGAGCGGGACTTCCGCTTCTAGGCCATGGAGCGGCTGCACATCGCGTTCTTCGGTCCCACCAACAGCGGGAAGTCCACCCTGGTCAATGCCCTGGCCGGGCAGCAGGTCTCCCTGGTCAGCCCCATTCCCGGCACCACCACGGACCCGGTCCGGAAAGTCATCGAGCTGCCCGGCCTGGGGCCCTGCGTGCTGATCGATACCGCCGGCCTGGGGGATGCGAGCGCGCTGGGCGCCGAGCGGGAGCGCCTCACCCGGGCCATCCTGGACGAGACGGACATCGCCGTCATCCTGGATGCCCCTGAAGCGTCGCAAATGTCCGAAAATCCGGGACAATTGCAGCAAAAACCCGGGGAAATTGCACTGAATGTCCCGGATTTCGGGACGCTTGCCGCACAGGCGGGGATTCCGGTGATCCGCTACAAGCGCGGGGAGAGCGTCTCCTCGCTGCTGGAGCGCCTGATCGCCGCCGCCCCCAAGGAGGAGCAGAAATTCCTCACCGGAGGCCTCGTGCAGGCCGGCAGCAGCGTCCTGTTGGTGATGCCCCAGGACAGCGAGGCGCCGAAAGGGCGGCTCATCCTGCCGCAGGTGCAGGTGCTGCGCGAACTGCTGGACCGCGGCTGTGTGCCGGTCTGCTGCACGCCCGACTCCCTGCCCGCGGCCCTGGAGAGCCTTGCCCGCCGGCCCGATCTCGTGATTACGGACTCCCAGGTCTTCTCCCTGGTGGAGCGGACCATCCCGAAAGACAGCCCCCTGACCTCCTTCTCCGTGCTGCTCGCCGCCGCCAAGGGCGATGTGCGGGTGTTCGTGGAGGGCGCCCGGGCGATCGCTTCGCTCAAGCCCGGGGACCGCGTGCTCATCGCGGAAGCGTGCACCCACGTGCCGGATACGGAAGATATCGGCCGGGTGAAGATTCCGGCGATGCTGCGGAAACGGGCCGGGGACCTGACGGTCGATATCGCGGCGGGGAATGATTTCCCGGAGGACCTCTCGCCCTACAGCCTGATCATCCATTGCGGCGCCTGCGTGGCGAATGCCCGCCTGGTGCGTTCCCGCATCAGAAAGGCACTCCTCGCGGGAGTGCCCATCACCAATTACGGGATCGCCCTGGCCGAACTGGGCGGCATCCTGGGGCGTATCAGTATTCCCTAGGATTCGATATTGTTCCGGATCAGTTCCGTCAGATTCGTGATGATCTCGTAGTCGTTGAGATTCATCCCCTCGAACACCTCCTTGACATCCGCCGTGCTGAGCTCGAAGGTGTCTTCGTCCGTGATGTAGCGGATGATGAAATTGATGTCCTGGTACTGGCAGATGAAGTTGGCGAAGCACCCGGCCAGGTCGCCCTTGGGCTGCAGGTCGATGTGCGAGCGCTGGTAGGAGGCATAGATCTCCGTGCCTTCGCCTACCTTCGATTTGAGGTAGAAGTCCCCGTTGCACATCTGCGAGTGGAACTTGAGCAGGGCGATGCCCATCCCGATCTTGCGCTCCTTGCGGCAGGAGTAGAAGCGGTCGTTGATGGCGTCGATCATGTCCTGGGGCATGCCGCAGCCGTTGTCGATGATCTTGATGGAGAGCAGGTCGCGCGCGGCGCTGTCTTCCATCTCGATGGTGATTTGCGTGGCACCCGCCCGGATGGAGTTGTGGGTGATGTCGATGATGTGGAGGTCGAGACTTTTCATGCTACAGGATGACGGGCTCTCCGGGGCGGAGGGCCTCCTTGAAATGGTCGAAACTGAAGTCGGGCATCTCCAGGACGCTGTGGATCTTGGCGATGTCGTCGATGTAGTGCGCGTCGCTGCTCTGGATGAAGTTGAAATCGCTGAACCAGGGGCAGTCCTCGAGGAATTTGTAGTTGTCCCGCTTGCAATAGTAGCTGAGTTCCATGGCGTGGACCTTGAGTTTGTCCGGCACGAATCCCAGCTGGGAACTGAGACTGAAGGAGGGACGGTCGATGTGGGCGGGAATGAAGATGCCGCCCATCGCGAAGACCTGCTGCTGGAGCTCCAGCAGGGGCAGGTCCAGGGCGTTGATGAGCAGGTGCTCCACTTGGTCGAGCACGTTCTCCTCTTCGTCGACCACCAGCTGGTAGCCGAAGCGGTCCACGTCGTTCTCGAACCAGATCACCCGGGAGTCCAGGAAGGCCTGGAACTCGGCGAGCCGCTCCGGCGTGGGCATGAAGCAGAGGCAGTGGACCTCTTCCTTGGTGGTCACCTCGGCCCCCATCAGCACGTGCAGGCCGACCCGCTCGCCCAGGCGGCGGGTGACGTCGGCATTGAGGGTGGAGTTGTGGTCGGTCAGGCCGATGATGTCCATCCCGCGCTCCTTCGCCCGTGCAACGATGGCGGAGGGGCTCATGTCGATGTCTCCGCAGGGGGAGAGCACCGAGTGGATGTGCATATCGGCGTTGAACTTCATCGGGAGACGCTACGCGATCAGGGCGTAGAGCTTTCCGCAGACCTGGAAGGTGGCGTCCTGGCTGACGAGGATGCAGATCTCCTCGTCCTTGGCGTGCTCGAGCATATCTTCGTCGGGCTGGCTGCCGCGCACGAGGATCACCGCGGGGATGTCCTTCAGGGAAGCGATGGCCGAGACGTTCTTGTGGGTCTGCATCGTGATCCAGATCTGGCCGCTGCGGGCATTGCCCATCACGTCGCTCAGCAGGTCGGAGGCATAGGCTCCGGTGACTTCCGTGTCGAGGTTGGCCTCGTTGAGACACTGCAGTCCGAGTTTTTCGATGATTTCCTTGACTGTCATATTACTGGTTTTTATTGTCGTCGTTGTTGATTTCCTTGGTCCGCACGCGATCGCCCCAGATGCTCCGGATGGCTTCCTCGGAGGCCTGGGAGTGGCGGTTGATGAAGATGCAGGTGTCCATCCGGGCGTCCCCGCGCACGATGTCCTCGGCGAGGGCGGCGCAGGACGGGGCCCCGCAGGCCGAACAGTTCACCCCCGGGAGGGCCTTCTCGATCTTCTTCATCCGTTCGGCCATCTTGAAGGCCTCGGCGAAGTTGTCGTTGAGCTTGAAGATGGACCGGGGCTTGATCTCGGGGATGGTCATGTTGTCGATCATCTCGGGCGTCAGGATGTCGTCCTCTGCAGGCGGCGCCTCCCGTATCTTGCTGCGCTCCAGGCGCTCGAACAGGCGGGCGCGGTATTCCAGCCGCTTGCGGGCGACGAAGCGGTTCTGCTGGCACAGGACGCCGCCCACGCAGCCCTGGTCGCACATGCGCATCTCCACCAGGCCCGGGGCGTCCACGGCCTCGTCCTCCAGCCGCTCCAGGAAGTTCAGGACGTTCCGGACGCCGTCCACGGCGTAGTGCGCCCCCTTGAAGCGGGAGGCCTCGCCGCCGGAGAGCGGCCACAGCACGTCGCGGGAAGTGAGGGCGTGGTTGATGGGTTGGGCGCTCTTGTCCGAATCGTGCAGCAGGAGCATCACCTTGTTGTACAGGAAGTCCATGTTGATCACGCCCGCCACATAGGTTTCCTTGCCGCTGACCGGGAACTTGGTCGCGGCGATCTTGGCGGCGCAGGGCGTGACGTAGAACACGCCGATCGATTCCCGCCGGGCGCCCTCGTCCATCAGCCGTTTCGTGATGACGCGGGAGGCGAGCTCGAGCGGCGCGCGCACGTGGATGACATTGTCCACCAGCGAGGGGAAACGAACCTGGATGAGCCGCGTGACCGCCGGGCAGTACGGGGAGATGAAGGTCGTGATCTCGGGGTGCTCGTCCATGTACATGTTGTAGAGCTTGACCACACGGTCCATCTCGTGCTCGATCTCGTAGATGTGGGTGAAGCCCAACTTCATGATGCAGGAATAGATGGCCCGCGTATTGTACTTCTCCTCGAACTGGCCGATGAAGGTGGTCGGCACGAGGCACACCCGGTACTTGTAGTTGAGCAGGCGGCCGAAGTCGTCCTGCTTGATGTAGATGGCCTTGTGCGGGCAGACCCGCATGCATTCGCCGCAATCGACGCACTTGTTGTCGCTCACGATCGCCTTCCCGCCGCGGATGCGGATGGCCCCGGTCGGGCAGGACCGCATACAGGTGGTGCACCCCTGGCAGAGGTAGTCATTGACCCGGAGCGAGTGTCTGAAAGAGGGTTCGGGAATCATGGCGTCAGACAAGGTAAACGGTCATGGTGACGGTCGTGCCGACACCCACCTCGGTCTCGATCTTGAGGTCGTCCGTGTTCTTCTTGATGTTCGGGAGGCCCATGCCGGCGCCATAGCCCATTTCGCGGACCTTGGGGGATGCCGTGGACCAGCCCTCCTGCATGGCGAGGTCCAGGTTCGGGATGCCGGGGCCCTCGTCGGCCACGACCATCACGATCTTCTCCCCGTCGATGTCCACGTCGATCGTCCCGCCGTAGGCGTGCGCCACGGCGTTGATCTCGGCCTCGAAGAGGGCCACGACGGTGCGCTTGATGTTGGCGGGGGCCACGCCGAGCTGCTTGAGGGTGCGCTTGACGCTGCTGGAGGCCTGTCCGGCATCGGTGAAGTTTCCGCGTTCAATCTGGAATGTGTAGTGCATAATCAGTAGAGCGGCTTGATGCCGGCATTGTAGAGGATGCCGCTGATTTTGAAGATGCTGAATTTGGACTTGACCAGGGTGATGTCGGCGTCCACGGCAAGCTCGAGCATGTCTTCGTCCGGTTGCTTGTCGCGTCCCAGGATCACCACGCGCAGATCGGCCATCTCCGCGGTGCGCATCGTCTGGTTGTTGCAGAGTCCGGTGACGAGCACCGTTTCGTCCATCGAGAAGCGGAGCACGTCGCTCATCAGGTCGGAGGCGAAAGCTTTCTCCACCTCGTAGGTTTCGTCGACGGGAGCTCCCACGATCTGCCCGTCGACCAGTTGGGCAATTTCCTTGATTTTCATCCTGTCTGGTAATGTATCAGGCAAATATAATCAATAAACCGCCAATAAACAACGGGCCGGCACCCGAAGGAGCCGGCCCGGAGGATTACAACAACTGCACGGGGTTAGTCCGCGTACTCGGCGAGAATGCTCTTGATCTTCTCGGGGACGAGGCGGCCGTAGGTCTTGCCGTTGATGGTCATGACCGGAGCCAGACCGCAGGCGCCCACGCAGCGCAGCACGTCGATGGAGAACTTTCCGTCGGGGGTGACGCCGCCCTCGGAGATCTTGAGCTCGTTCTTGAGCGTGTCGAGGATCTTCTCGGCGCCCTTCACGTAGCAGGCCGTGCCGAGGCAGACGGAGATGGCGTACTTGCCCTTCGGCTTCATCGTGAAGAAGCTGTAGAAGGAGACGACTCCGTAGACCTTGCCCACGGGGATCCCCAGGCAGTCTGCGACGACCTGCTGGACTTCCTCGGGAAGGTAGCCGAAATACTCCTGCGTCTTGTGCAGGACGTTGATCAGCTCGCCCGGATTATTGTTGAAAGAAGCGCAGATATCCTTGATCTTAAGGAAGTTGGCTTCACTGATATGAATCTTGGGTCCACACATGGTTCATCTATTTTTCGAGGTCAAACTTGATTTTCTTGTCGAAGTAGTGCGTGTGAAGCAGGTGGTGCGACTTCTCGGAGCAAGGCTCACCGTAGAACTCCTTGTAGATCGCCTGGACCTCAGGATTCTCGTGCGACTTGCGGAGCGGCATGTCGCGGTCGGCCTGGTAGATGGCCGCGTGACGTGCCCGGATGATGGAGGCATCGCCGTGGTGATAAGGCTGGCCGGCGCCGTCGATGCAGCCGCCCGGGCAGGCCATCACTTCCACGAAGTGGTACGGGCAGTTGCCTGCCTTGATCTGCTCCATGATGACGCGCGCGTTCTTCAGACCGTAGACGATGGCGACCTTGAGGTCGATCACGCCCGGGATGGGAATGGTGGCTTCGCGGATGCCGTCCAGACCGCGGACTTCCTCGAAGTCGACCTTCGGGAGGGTCTGGCCGGTCAGGACCTCGGCGGCCGTACGGAGCGCGGCTTCCATCACACCGCCGGTTGCGCCGAAGATGACGGCGGCACCGGTGGACTCGCCCAGCGGGGAGTCGAACTTGGCCTCGGGAAGGTTGGCGAAGTCGATGTTGCAGATCTTGATCAGGCGGGCCAGCTCGCGGGTGGTGATGGAGTAGTTCACATCGGGATCACCGTTCGCACCGAGTTCTTCGCGCTCGCACTCGTACTTCTTGGCGACGCAAGGCATCACGGAGACGGAGATGAGCTTCTCGCGCGGGATGCCTACCTTGTCCGCGAAGTAGGTCTTCACGGTGGCGCCGAACATACCCTGCGGGGACTTGGCGGTGGAAGGATACTCGCGGAGCTCGGGATAGAACTTCTCGTAGAAGTTGACCCAGGCGGGGCAGCAGGAGGTCATGATCGGGATCTTGACATCCTTGTCGCCGGCGAGGAAGGCCTTGAAGCGGCCGATGGCCTCGGTGCCCTCTTCCATGATGGTGAGGTCGGCAGACCAGTCGGTGTCGAACACATAGTCGAAGCCGATGGCCTTGAGCGCAGCGGCGATCTTGCCGGTGACGATGCTGCCGGCCGGCATGCCGAACTCTTCGCCGAGGGCCACGCGGACGGCGGGAGCCACCTGCACGGCGGTCTTGACGTCCGGGTTGGCGATGTCGCGGAGGACCTTGCCGGTGTTGTCGATCTCGGAGAGTGCGCCGACGGGGCAGACCGCGATGCACTGGCCGCAGAAGACGCAGTTGGTGTCGATGAGGTGCTTGCCGAAGGCGGTGGACACTACGGCGGGGAAGCCGCGCTCCACGGCGCCGATGGCACCGACGCTCTGATATTCGTGGCACACGGACTCGCAGCGGCGGCACATGATGCACTTGTTGGCGTCACGGTAGATCGAAGGAGAAAGCTCGATGGGGTAGTTGGACTGCTCGCCCTTGTAGGGGATCTCGCGGATGCCCATGTTGGCGGCCAGGGCCTGCAGCTCGCACTTGCCGTTCTTGGGGCACTGGAGGCAGTCGTTGGGATGGTCGCTGAGCATAAGCTCCAGGACGGTCCTGCGGGCATCGATGGCGCGGGGGGAGTTGGTCTTGACGACCATGTCCGGCATACACTCGGTGATGCAGGCGGGGGCCAGGTTCCTGCGGCCCGCGACCTCGACCACGCAGATGCGGCATCCGCCCGGGTGGTTCTTGAGGGCGAGGCCGTCCAGTTCGAAATTGCAGAGGGTGGGAATCTTGATACCCATCTGCTCGGCAGCTTTGAGGATCGTCGTACCGCGAGGTACTTCCACTGCCCGGTTGTCTATAGTCAATTTGATCGTTTCCATATTTGATTCCTCCCTTATTTAATGCTGATTGCACCGAATTTGCACTTCTCGATGCAGGTACCGCACTTGATGCACTTGTCCTGATCGATGACGTGCGGGTTCTTGACCGTGCCGCTGATGGCGCCCACGGGGCAGGCCCTTGCGCAGGCCGTGCAGCCCTTGCACTTTTCGGGATCGATGATATATTTCTTCAGGGCCTTGCACTGGCCGGCACGGCACTTCTTCTCGGTGACGTGCTCGACGTACTCATCCCAGAAGTTGGAAATGGTCGAGAGAACGGGGTTCGGGGAGGTCTGGCCAAGGCCGCAGAGCGCGGTGTCCTTGATCACCTTGCCGAGGTGCTTGAGCTCCTCCAGGTCCGCCATCGTGCCCTTGCCCTCGGTGATCTTGGTGAGGATCTCGAGGAGGCGCTTGTTGCCGACGCGGCACGGGGTGCACTTGCCGCAGGACTCGTCCACGGTGAAGCCCAGGTAGAACTTGGCGATGGCCACCATGCAGTCGTCCTCGTCCATGACGATCATACCGCCGGAGCCCATCATCGAGCCGGCAGCCACGAGGCTGTCGTAGTCGATGGGGGTGTCGAGGTGCTTCTCGGTGAGGCAGCCGCCCGAAGGACCGCCGGTCTGGACGGCCTTGAACTTCTTGCCACCCTTGATGCCGCCGCCGATCTCGTAGATGATCTCCCGGAGGGTGATGCCCATCGGGACCTCGATGAGGCCGACGTTGTTGATCTTGCCGGCGAGGGCGAAGACCTTGGTACCCTTGGACTTCTCGGTACCGATGCTGGCGAACCAGTCGGCGCCCTTGTTGATGATGACGGGGATGTTGGCGAAGGTCTCGACGTTGTTGACGTTGGTCGGCTTCTCGAGATAACCGGACTGGGCCGGGAACGGCGGTTTGAAAGTAGGCTCGCCGCGCTTGCCCTCCATGGAGTGGATCAGGGCCGTCTCCTCGCCGCAGACGAAGGCGCCTGCGCCGTAGCGGAGCTCGATGTCGAAGTTGAAGCCGGTACCGAGGATGTCCTCTCCCAGCAGACCGTACTCCCGGGCCTGCGCGATGGCGACCTGGAGACGGTGGATGGCGAGGGGATATTCGGCGCGGATGTAGATGAGGCCCTTGTCGGCTCCGATGCAGTAGCCGCAGATGGCCATGGCCTCCAGGATGGAGTGCGGGTCACCCTCGAGCAGGGAGCGGTCCATGAAGGCGCCCGGGTCTCCCTCGTCAGCGTTGCAGACGACGTATTTCTGCTCGCCGACGCGGCTCTTCGAGGCGATCTCCCACTTCAGGCCGGTGGGGAAGCCGGCGCCGCCGCGTCCGCGGAGGCCGGACTTCTTGATCTCGGCGATGACCTGCTCGGGGGTCATCTCGGTGAGGCACTTGCCCAGGGCGGCATAGCCGTCGCGGGCGATGGACTCCTCGATGTTCTCGGGATCGATGAAACCGCAGTTGCGGAGGGCGATCCTCAGCTGCTTCTTGTAGAACTCCATGTGCTTGGAGTCGGACACGCTCTGGTTGGTGTCCGGGGCCACATAGAGGAGGCGCTGGACCTTGCGGCCTTTGATGATGTGCTCCTCGATGATCTCCTTGGCGTCGGAGGGTTTCACCCGGGTATAGAAGGTGTTGTCGGGAATGATCTTGACGATGGGGCCTTTCTCGCAGAAACCGAAGCAGCCGGTGACGACCACTTTCGCGAAATCGGTCAGGTCGTGGGCCACGAGCTCCCGGTTGAGCTCGGAGATAATCTCGTGGCTGGCGGATGCGGAGCAACCTGTGCCGCCGCATACCAGGATATGCATTTGTACAGCCATATTCGCCGTCGGTTAGATTGATCTGTAATTGGCCGGCAGGATGCCCTCGATCAGTTCACCTTCCATGATGTACTTCTCGATGATTTCCTTGGCGCGCGGGATCTTGACTTCCCCGAAAACGACAGGATCCTTGCCGGGAATGGTGACTTCGACGGTCGGCTCGGCGTAGCTGTAGCCCATGTCGCCCACCTGCATCACGAGCGCCTTGATCTGGCGTTTGTCGAGCTCGCTGATGAGGTAGCTCATAGTCTCTTTCGCACCCGAGGCGATACCGCTGGTGGCCATTCCGACCTTGATTTGAATGATAGCTTCGGCGGAGTCGCTGTTCTCACGCATCGACATCTTGCCTTGCATGCCCTCTTTCATCTTGCGGAGATCCGCGAGATTCTTGATTTTATTCATGGGTGTCCTCCAAATGATTTGAGATAAAAATGAGTGTAAAATTTTTGGGTCACTAAGTTACGCAATTCCTTTGAATCTACAAGATTTTTCATTGAAAAACACGCATAGACCAAGCATTTGGGCGTCTGCGGAAGTCGTGAAAATGCTGTGGGAAACGCGTCGGACGCACATTCTTGCAGAGAGCCCCCGAAATTGGTTACAAATCGAAAGTAAAATACCCAGATTACGCGCGGATAGTTAATTAAAAGTGAAAGAAAGTGCCTTTTTACACATTTTTGCTATCTGAATATCAATTACTTTGATAAAATTGTTTTATTAATCAAATTTTTCACTAACTTTGTGGGCGTGGTGCTCCCGGTCCTCGGAGCGGATGACGGGAGTCCGCGGTTAGTTAGTGTGTTTTTGGTCAGAAGACCCGTATGTTTGATTTGGAGACCGTGCAGTCCTTTTATCAGGACTATGGCAGGAGAGTCACAGCCGTCCGGCGCAAGCTAGGACGGCCGTTGACGCTTTCGGAGAAGATCTTGTATTCCCACCTCTATGATTTCGCTTCCCTGGGGCCGCTGCGGCGCCTGGAGGATTTCGGCGAATTCCGCCCCGACCGCGTGGCGATGCAGGATGCGACGGCCCAGATGGCCCTGCTGCAGTTCATGAGCACAGGCCGGGAAGCCGTCAGCGTGCCCACCACGGTCCATTGCGACCATTTAATTTGCGCGCGCGAGGGTGCCCGCGAGGACCTTGCGGCGGCCCGGCAGAGCAATGCGGAGGTGTATGACTTCCTCGCTTCCGCCGCTGCCCGCTACGGGATCGGATTCTGGAAACCCGGCGCCGGCATCATCCATCAGATCGTCCTGGAGAATTATGCCTTCCCCGGCGGAATGATGGTCGGGACCGATTCCCATACGCCCAATGCGGGCGGGATGGGGATGCTCGCCATCGGCGTGGGCGGCGCGGATGCCGTGGACGTGATGACGGGGATGCCCTGGGAGCTGCGCCTGCCGCGCATCATCGGCGTCCGCCTGACCGGCTCGCTCAAGGGCTGGGCCACGCCCAAGGACGTGATCCTCAAGCTTGCGGGCTTGCTGACGGTCAAAGGCGGCACCAACGCCATCCTGGAGTATTTCGGCCCCGGCACGGAGAAGCTCTCCTGCACCGGCAAGGCCACCATCTGCAATATGGGCGCCGAGGTGGGCGCCACCAGTTCGATCTTCCCTTACGGTGTGCATAACGCCGAATACCTTTCGGCTACGGGCCGGAGCGAGGTGGCGGCGATGGCTTCGGCCGTGAGCGCCGAACTGCGCGCCGACGACGCCGTGCTCGCCTCTCCCGAGCAGTACTACGACGAGGTGGTCCAGATCGACCTGTCCGCGCTCGAGCCGTATCTCAACGGCCCCTTCACCCCTGACGCGGCCTGCCCGGTGAGCGGGATGAAGGACCGTCAGGCGCAGGAACGTTTCCCGCACCGCGTGGAGGTGAGCCTGATCGGCTCCTGCACCAATTCCTCCTACCAGGACCTCTCCTGCGCCGCCTCCGTGGCGCGCGGGGCCCTGGATGCCGGCCTGAAGCCGAAGGCCTCCCTGATCGTGATTCCGGGGAGCGCCCAGGTGTGCGCGACCGCCGAGCGGGACGGCCTGCTGGACACGCTCCGCGAGGCCGGCGCTACCGTGATGGCGAATGCCTGCGGCCCCTGCATCGGGCAGTGGGAGCGGCAGACGGACGATCCGACCCGCCGCAACAGCATCGTCACGAGCTTCAACCGCAATTTCGCGAAGCGCGCCGACGGCAACCCCCAGACCCACGCGTTCATCGCCTCGCCGGTGATGGCCGTGGCCCTCGCTTTCGCGGGCGTGCTGGATTTCAACCCCCGCACGGATACCGTGGACGGCGTCTGGCTGCGCGCCCCGCGGGGCAACGAACTCCCGCCGCAGGGCTTCGTGCAGGACATTTCCGGCTATGTGGCCCCGCAGCCCGGCAGTCCCGAGCCGCAGATCCGGCCCGGCAGCAAGCGCTTGCAGCGCCTGGCGCCTTTCGCCCCCTGGGACGGGCGTGATTTCGAATCCCTTCCGCTCTTGATCAAGGTCAAGGGCAAATGCACCACGGACCACATCTCGATGGCCGGCCCGTGGCTGAAATACCGCGGTCATCTGGAGAATATCTCCGACAACCTCCTGCTCGGGGCGGTGGACGCCTTCACCGGCAAGTCCGGTCCCGTGGCGCCGCGCGCCCGGGCCCTGCGCGATGCGGGCCAGGGGAGCGTGGTCGTGGCCGAGGACAACTACGGAGAGGGATCCAGCCGCGAGCACGCGGCGATGGAGCCGCGCTTCCTGGGCGTGAAGGTGGTGCTCGCCAAGAGTTTCGCGCGCATCCACGAGACCAACCTCAAGAAGCAGGGCGTGCTGGCCCTGACCTTCGCCGACCCTGCGGACTATGCCCGCGTGCGGGCCGGCGATACCCTCGACGTGCTTTGCGCCGGCCTCGCGCCGGGGCGGGACGTGACGGTGGTCCTGCACCACGCCGACGGCAGCGTGGAGCGCATCGAGGCCCGCCACAGTTACACCGCGCAGCAGATCGCCTGGTTCCGGGCGGGCTCCGCGCTCAACACCCTCTCGAAATGATCAGCCGCACGATACCCTTTATTCCCGGCGACGGCGTGGGACCCGAGGTCACCACGGCGATGCGCCGCATCCTGGACGCCGCGGTGCAGAAGGCCTACGGCGGCGCACGCCGGCTCGACTGGCTGGAAGTCCCGGCCGGACAGAAGGCCTATGACGAACTGGGAACCTATCTGCCCGAACAGACGATGCAGGCCTTCCGCGACTATGGCATCGGCATCAAGGGCCCCCTCACGACCCCGGTCGGGGGCGGCATCCGTTCGCTCAACGTCGCCCTGCGCCAGGGGCTCGACCTCTATGTCTGCCTGCGCCCGGTGCGCTGGTTCCGCGGGGTCGCCTCGCCCGTCCGGCATCCCGAGCGGGTGGATATGGTCATCTTCCGGGAGAATACGGAGGATATCTACGCCGGCATCGAATGGGAGGCCGGGACCCCCGAGGCCGAGAAATTCGGGAAGTTCCTCCGTGAGGAGATGGGCGTGAGCAAGGTCCGCTTCCCGGAGAGTTCTTCCTACGGCGTGAAACCCGTTTCGCGCGAAGGCACGCGCCGCCTGGTGCGCGCCGCCTGCCGCTATGCCCTGGACCACGGCCGCCCGAGCGTGACCCTCGTCCACAAGGGCAACATCATGAAATATACCGAAGGCGGCTTCAAGCGCTGGGGCTACGAGCTCGCGCAGGAAGAGTTCGGCGAGCAGATCGCCGCCGGCCGCCTCGTGATCAAGGACTGCATCGCGGACGCGTTCCTCCAGAACGCCCTGCTCAAGCCCGAAGATTATTCTGTGATCGCGACGCTCAACCTCAACGGCGACTACATTTCCGATATGCTGGCGGCCCAGGTCGGCGGCATCGGGATCGCCCCGGGCGCCAATATCAACTACGACACCGGCGCGGCCCTGTTCGAGGCCACGCACGGCACCGCTCCCGACATTGCCGGCCGCGACATCGTGAACCCCTGCTCCAACCTGCTCTCCGGCGTGATGATGCTGGAGCATCTGGGCTGGGACGAGGCCGGCGCCCTCGTGACCGCCGCCCTGGAGCGCTCCTTCTCGGCGGGCCTGGCCACTGCCGATCTCGCCCGCCTGATGCCGGACGGCAAGCCGCTCGGCACCCGCGCTTTTACCGACCATATCCTCTCGCTGCTATGACCACGAAGACCAAGAAGGAATACCTCATCTACAAGCTCTCCGACGAGATGAAGGGGAGTACCCGGATCGATGCCGCCCTGTTCAAGAAACTGGACGTCAAGCGTGGTCTGCGCAACGAAGACGGCACCGGCGTGCTGGTGGGACTGACCAACATCGGCAACGTCGTGGGCTACGAGCGCAGGGAATCCGGCATTCTGTCGCCCATCGAGGGCGAATTGTATTTCCGGGGCTATGAAGTCAAGGACCTCTGCCACGCGTTCATGCGCGAGGATCGTTTCGGTTTCGAGGAGATCGCCTTCCTGCTGCTCTCCGGCCGGCTGCCCGACCGCGAAGAACTGATTGAATTCAAGGACCTGATCCTGGACAATATGCCCCTGGAGCAGCGCACCCTGCTGCACATCATCGAGATGGAGGGCAACGACGTGATGAACATCCTTGCGCGCAGCGTGCTGGAGTTCTACACCTTCGACGACAATCCCGACGACGTCTCGCGGGACAACCTGATGCGCCAGAGCATCGAGCTCATCTCGAAGTTCCCGACCATCATCGCCTACGCCTACAATATGCTGCGCCGCAAGGAGATGGGCCGCACGCTGCACATCCGCGACGCCCGGCCCGACCATTCCCTGGCGGAGAATTTCCTCTATATGCTCAAGGGCAACGGCTACACCCGCCTGGACGCCCGCACCCTGGACCTGCTGCTGATCCTGCACTCCGAGCACGGCGGCGGTAACAACTCCACCTTCACGGTCCGCGTGACCTCTTCCACGGGCACGGATACCTATTCGTCCATCGCGGCCGGCATCGGTTCGCTGAAGGGTCCCAAGCACGGCGGCGCCAACCTCAAGGTCTGCGAGATGATCGATTTCCTCAAGGAGCAGATTTCCGACTGGAATGATGAGAACGAGATCTCCGTCTGGCTGCGGCGCCTGCTCGCCGGCGAGGTCTTCGACCGGAGCGGGCTCATCTACGGCATCGGCCACGCGGTCTATACCAAGTCCGATCCGCGTACCGTCCTGCTCAAGGAGATGGCGCGCGACCTGGCTGTCGAGAAGGGCCGCCTGTCGGAGTTCGAATTCATGGAGTGCATCGAGCGCCTGGCCATCGCACTGATTCCCGAGGTCAAGGGGGTCGAGAAACAGCTCTGCGCCAACGTGGACTTCTACTCGGGCTTCGTCTATGACCTGATCGGCATCCCGCGCGAGATCTTCACGCCGCTCTTCGCGATGGCCCGTATCGTGGGCTGGTGCGCGCACCGCAACGAGGAGCTCAATTTCGAGGGCCGCCGCATCATCCGTCCCGCCTACCGCTGCGTCACCGACGAGCGGAGCTATGTTGAGATGGCGGACCGTTAGTCCAGTCCGATATCCGTTTTCAATTGCCGGATGGCGGCCTGCGCGTCGCCGTCCGCGGCGTCGAGCAGCGACACGAAGCGGCTGCCGATAATCCCTCCGGAAGCATTTCTGCAGGCGGCCTCGAAGGTCGGCTTGTTACTGATGCCGAATCCCACCATCCGCGGCAGGCGGAGCTGCAGGTCGGCAATCCGCTTGAAGTAAGCCTGTTTCCGGGCGTCGAAGTCGGCCTGGGCGCCGGTGGTGGCGGCGGACGAGACCATATACAGGAATCCGGAGGTGTGCTCGTCGATCAGCCGCACCCGTTCTTCGGAAGTCTCCGGGGTGATCAGCATGATGAAATGCAGTCCGTAGCGTTCGGCCACGGCTTTGTAGCCCCCCAGATAGTCCTTGAATGGCAGGTCGGGGATGATCAGACCGTCGATGCCGACCTGTGCGCAGCGGCTGCAGAAGGCCTCGAAGCCGAAATGGAACACCGGGTTGAGGTAGCCCATCAGGATCAGGGGGATGTCCACGTCGCGGCGGATGCCTTCCAGCTGGGTAAAGAGCCTCTCGAGGGTCATCCCGTTCTTCAGGGCCCGGGTGGCGGCGGCCTGGATGACCTCCCCGTCGGCCATCGGGTCGCTGAAGGGGATGCCGATTTCGATCATGTCCACGCCCTCCCGGGCGAGGGTGCGGATGACGTCCGCGGTGCCGTCGGGGGTCGGGGCGCCGGCGCAGAAATAGATGGAGAGCAGGCGCTCCGGCTTGCCGGCGAAGAGTTTATCGATGCGATTCATCTGTTGTTATCGTTGCAGGTTTTCCAAAAATATTTCCATCAGTTCCGGGTCCTTGATACCCGGGGCCGTCTCGAAACGGCTGTTCAGGTCGAAGCCCGCCAGGAAGGGGTAGATGAAGTCATGGAGCGTCTCCACGGACTCCAGCCCGATCCCCCCGCTGAGCAGGAAACGGGTCTTCTCTTCGTAATCGTCCATGATGGACCAGTCGAAGCGTTTGCCGCTGCCGCCGTGGCCCGGGGTCTTGGTGTCGAAGAGGAAGAGGTCGCAGGCGCCTTCGTAGCCCGCGACGGTCAGGCGCACGTCTTCGTCGGCGATACCGAAGGCCTTGATCACGCGCAGGCCGTCACGCTCGCGGAGCGCGGCGCAGAACTCCGGGCTCTCGGTGCCGTGGAGCTGGACATAGTCGAAGCGGTAGGTCTCGTTCCGGCGCAGGATTTCCTCCCGGGAAGCATCGACGAACACGCCCACGCGGCCTGCGCGCCGCGGGAGGTAGGAGGGGGTCTGCCGGACATAGCGGGGAGAGCCGGGGTAGAAGATGAAGCCGATGAGATCGACCCCGAGGGCCTCGATCTCGCGGATGTTCTCTCCCTCGGTCATCCCGCAGACCTTGACGAGTTTGTTGTTGATCATAGGGCTTGCAGGAATGTGGCCAGGGCGGTGCCCGGGTCGGGGTATTTCATGAAATTCTCGCCCATCAGGCAGCCCTGGAAGCCTTCGGCGCGCAGGGCCCGGACGGTGGCGGGATCGCTGATTCCGCTCTCGGAAATGAAGACCGGCACGCCCCGCTCCCGCAAGGCCGGGGCGAGTTCGAACGAGGTCCGCACATCCGTGACGAAAGAGCCGAGGTGGCGGTTGTTCACACCCACCACATCCACCTCCGGGGTGATGTAGTCCAGCTCCTCCGCGCGGTGGATTTCCAGCAGTACCTCGAGGCCGAGCCGGTGTGCTTCCGCCACCAGGGCGGCGCAGCGTTCCCGCTCCAGGCAGGCGGCGATGAGCAGGACGGCATCGGCTCCGGCCCCCCGGGCGTCGGCGATCTGGCGGGGGTCGATGATGAAATCCTTGCGCAGGATGGGAAGGTCCGTCAGGGGCCGGACCCGCCGGATGTAGTCCAGGGATCCGCCGAAGAAGGATTCATCCGTGAGGATGCTGAGCGCGGCGGCGCCGGCCGCCGCATAGGCGGGAACCACCTCTTCCGGCACGGCGTCGGCGTGGATCCAGCCGCGCGAGGGGGATTTGCGCTTGAACTCCGCGAGGACGCCTGCGGGGGAGTCCTGCAGGGCCCGGCGCAGGGAGCGTACGGGCTCCGCCGCGAGTTCCGCGCGCTTGGTGATGAGGATTTGATCGAGGATATCCATGGCTCAGCTGTTGATGGCGAGGAACCGCTTGAAGGAGGCGAGGGCCCGGCCGCTGTCGAGGGACTCCCGGCAGATGGCGATGGATTCCTCCACGGAGAGGTTGCGGTCGATGACGGAGATGCCGCAGGCGGCGTTGGCGAGCACGACGTTCCGCTGCTCCTCCGTGGCGGTGCCGGAGAGCACGGCGTCGAAGATGCGGCTGGCGTCCTGCGGTGTCTCCCCGCCGTAAATGTCTTTCGGCTCGACGTAGTTGAGGCCGAGGTCCTTGGGCGTGAAGACTTTCTCGAAATGCGGGGTGACGAGTTTGAAACCGGAGGTCAGGGAGATCTCGTCGTAGCCGTCATAACTGGTCACCACGCCGTAGTTGTCCCCGATCCGCTGGTGGGCCCGGACGTAGAGCCGTTGCTGGGCCTGCGTGGCGGTGCCGTGCAGGGAGTTGCGGGGCTGGCAGGGGTTCACCAGGGGGCCGAGGAGGTTGAAGCAGGTGGGTACCCCCAGGGCACGGCGCACCGGCCCCACGAACTTCATCCCGTAGGCGAAGAGCGGCGCGTGGAAATAACAGATGCCCGCCTCGTCGAGGGAGCGGCGGAGCACGTCCGGATCGGCGCTGAACTTGGCGCCGTGGGCCTCCAGGACCGTGCTGGCGCCGCTGACGGAGGTGCTGGCCCCGTTGCCGTGCTTGGAGACCTTGTAGCCGGCGCCGGCGATCACGAAGGCCGCACAGGTGGAGATGTTGAAGGTGTTCTTGCCGTCGCCCCCCGTGCCCACGATATCCAGGGTATTGTAGCCGTCCAGGTCGATGTGGAGGCCCGTTTCGATCAGGCCGTCGCGCAGGCCGAGAAGTTCGTCCACGGTCACCCCGCGGCTCTGGATGGCCATCAGCAGGGCTGCGATCTGGCAGTCGTTGTAGGCCTGCCGGGTGATGCCCAGCAGGATGTCGTGCGCTTGCTCCCGGGAGAGGGGCTCTCCCTCGATGAGCTGGATGAGATACTGTTTCATATTGTTGATTTTTAATGATTTAACCAGTTGGAAAGGATGCGTGCCCCGTCCGGGGTGAGGATGCTCTCGGGGTGGAATTGCAGCCCGCGCAGGTCCAGGCCGCGCACCCGCAGGGCCATCACCTGCCCTTCCGGGCTGACGGCCGTGCATTCGAGTGCCGGGGGCAGGGTGGCGGCATCGACCACCCAGGAATGGTAGCGGCCGACGGGGATTTCCCGCGCCAGGCCGTCGAAGAGATAATCCTCCGCGGTCAGGCGGCAGGGCGTCTGTACGCCGTGGAACACGCGGGCGAGGTTGATGAGCGTGCCGCCGAAGGCCTCTCCGATGGCCTGTTCGCCCAGACAGATGCCCAGGATGGGCTTCTTTGCGGCAAAGCGGCGGATGACTTCCGGCATCAGGCCCGCCTCGGAGGGGATGCCGGGGCCCGGGGAGAGCAGGATTTTGTCGAAGGGTTCGAGTTCTTCGAGGCGGAAGCGGTCGTTCCGGAACACCCGGACCTTCGCGCCCAGCTCTTTGACCAGGTGCACCAGGTTGTAGGTGAAGGAGTCGTAGTTGTCGATGATGGCGATCTGCATGGCGGTCTAGAGTCGGGAGGCGAGTTCGATGGCTTTTCGCAACGCGCCCAGTTTGTTGTTGACTTCCTGGAGTTCGTAGTCGGGCCGGCTGTCCGCGACGATGCCGCCGCCGGCCTGGAACCAGAGTTCTCCGCTGCGGCTGACGAAGGAGCGGATGGTGATGGCCTGGTTGAGCGAGCCGTCGAAACCGATGCTGCCCACGCAGCCGCCGTAGGCTCCGCGGCTGTGGGGTTCCAGCTCCGAGATGATCTGCATGGCGCGGACCTTGGGGGCGCCGGAGAGGGTGCCGGCGGGGAAGGTGTCGATGAAGGCCTTGACCGGATCGACGCCTTCGTCCAGCATCCCGCCCACCCGGCTGACCAGGTGGATGACGTGGGAGTAGTATTGCAGTTCTTTGTAGAATTCGACTTCTACGCCGTGGCAGTTGCGGGAGAGGTCGTTGCGCGCCAGGTCCACCAGCATCACGTGCTCGGCGTTTTCCTTGGGGTCGTTGCGCAGGAATTCCGCTCCGCGCCGGTCCGCCGCTTCGTCACCGCTGCGCCGGGTCGTGCCCGCGATGGGATCGATCCAGGCGCGCCCGTCCTCGATGCGGCAGTGGGTCTCGGGCGAGGAGCCGAAGATGCGGTAGCCGCCGAAGTCCATGTAGAACAGGTAGGGAGAGGGGTTGATGCTGCGCAGGGCCCGGTAGAGCTGGAAATCGTCCCCCTCGAAGCGCTGGATGAAGCGGCGCGACAGCACCACCTGGAAAACGTCTCCCCGCAGGCAGTGGGCGATGCCGCGGCGGATGTTCTCCCGGTGCTGCTCGTCGGTGAGCGGGGAGCGGACCTCGCCCACGGGGCGGAAATCATACAGGCCCGTGGCGGCGCTGCCGAGCAGGCGCACGACGCGCGCACCCTGCGGCTCGCCCCCTTCGGGAACGAGTTCGTGCAGGGTCAGCCGGTTGCGGAAGTGGTCGAATTCGAGGGTGTAGCGGAAGAGGATGTAGAGCAGGTCGGGGGCGTCGTGCTCCACGTGGGTCTCGTCCCGCACGGGGATGTTCTCGAAATAGCGGACGGCGTTGAAGGTGGTGAAGCCCCACAGGGACACCCCCTTGTCGTCCAGCGAGAAACGGTTCATGAAGTCCCGGATGAGCCGTTCGGCGGGGTAGCCTTCGGAGATGGCCGCCTCGTGGCGGGAGCCGTCCGGCAGGAGCTGGAATCCGCGGCCGTGGGCGATGCCCACCTCGGCGAGGGGATCCAGGGCGATGAAGGAGCGGGCGTCGCGCCCGGTATGGTAGTCGCTGCTCTCCATCAGGATGGAGCGCGTGGATGCGTCCCGCAGGCGCAGGTAAGCTGAGACCGGGGTGTGCAGGTCACCGGGCAGGGGCCGGCTGACGAGGGTGTAGCGGAGGGCGTTCATCGTTGCGGGGCGTATTTCAGGTAAGTCTCGATATCCTTGTCCCCCCGGCCGGAGACGGTCAGCACGACGATGTCTTCCGGACGGAAATGCATTTTGGGCAGGGCCCCGAGGGCGTGGGCGCTCTCGAGGGCCGGGATGATGCCTTCGAGGCGGGTGAGTTCGTAGGCGGCGGCCAGGGCCTCGTCGTCGTTCACCGGGATCACCCGGGCGCGGCCTTGCTTGGAGAGGTTGGCGTGCATCGGGCCGATGCCCGGATAGTCCAGGCCGGCGCTGATGGAATAGGGCTCCTCGATCTGCCCGTCCGGGCTCTGGATCACGTAACTCTTCGCGCCGTGCAGGATGCCCACCTGCCCGAGGGCGATGGTGGCGGCGGTCTTGCCGCTGTCCACGCCCAGGCCGCCCGCTTCCGCGAGCACGATGCGCACGCGCAGGTCGTCGATATAATGGTAGATGGTGCCTGCGGCGTTGGATCCGCCGCCGATGCAGGCCATCAGGTAGTCCGGCCAGTCGCGGCCCGTCTGGGCGAGCAGTTGTTCCCGGATCTCCAGGCTGATGACCGACTGCAGCCGGGCGACCAGGTCGGGGTAGGGGTGCGGACCGACGGTGGAGCCGATGATGTAGAAGGTGTCGGCGGGGTGGCAGCACCAGTCGCGGATGGCCTCGTTGGTGGCGTCCTTGAGCGTCTTGTTGCCGGAGCGGACGGGGACGACGGTGGCGCCGAGCATCTTCATCTTTTCGACGTTGATGTGCTGGCGCCGGACGTCGGTCTCGCCCATATAGACCACGCATTCCATATCCATCAGGGCGCAGACCGTGGCCGTGGCCACGCCGTGCTGGCCGGCGCCCGTCTCGGCGATGATGCGCCGCTTGCCGAGGCGCCGGGCCAGGAGGATCTGGCCGATGGTGTTGTTGATCTTGTGGGCGCCGGTGTGGTTGAGGTCTTCGCGCTTGAGGTAGATCCGGGTGCCGTAACGCTCCGACAGGCGCCGCGCCAGGTAGAGCGGGCTCGGGCGGCCGACATAGTCGCGCAGCAGGGCGTCATACTCCTTCCGGAAATCCTCGCTCTCGAGGATGGGGAGGTAGGCCTTCTGCAGGTCTTCGACGCAACGGTGCAGGATTTCGGGGATGTAGGCACCGCCGAATTCACCATAATAACCTTCTTGATCCACTAAAAAACTTTTCATATGCTTGATGGGATTGTTGTATAAAACCTGGAAAGGGCCCCGTCGCATCGCGGCAGGGCCCTTTCATATACCTTATACTGTCAGATACACATACGGAGCGTCAACCTCTTACGACTCGGGGAAGTTGTAACAGGCGCCACCACCAATATGCGTTCGTGCGGTACATCATATCTCTTGCAAATGTAGGAAACGGAATTGAAAAACCAAGGGATTCAAGCGATTTTTTTGTATCTTTCGACTCCGAAAATCGGTTAGTTATGAACAGACTCACAATTGTACTTACATCCGTAGCACTTGTTTTCTGTGCTGCGAGTTCTTCCCTCTGGGCCCAGAAGAAACCCCTCGACCACAGTGTTTACGATGGTTGGCAGTCCGTGTCGGCCGTCCAGCTGACGCCCGACGGGCGCCTGGTCAGCTACCTGGTGTCGCCCCAGGAGGGCGACGCGACCCTGTATTTCAAGAATCTGGAGAGCGGCGCTTCCCTCGCCGTGCCGCGCGGCGGCGGCCTGAGGATGTCCAAAGACGCCACCTACGGCTTCTTCACCGTCAAGGCCCCGTTCCAGGAGACCCGCCAGGCCAAGATCGACAAGAAGAAACCCGACGAGCAACCCAAGGACAGCCTCGCGCGCATCGACCTGCGCACCCTGAAGTGGGAGATGATCGGCACCACGGGCACGACCGCCCTGGGCCACGAGGCCGCCCCGTATCTGTTCGCCGCCCAGGAAGTCAAGGGCAAGAAAGGCAAGAACCTGCTGGTATTCAATACCGCCACGGGCGTGACCGACACCCTCAAGAACGTCTCTTCCTTCACGGCCGACCGCAGCGGCAACCGCCTCGCGGTCATCACCGCCAAGGACGCCAAGGATTCCCTGTCGCGCGACGCCGTGATTCTCTATGATTTCCCGAAGGGGAGCGCGGACACCCTCTCCGCCGGCCGCAAGACCTACGCCAACACCGCCTTCAGCAACGCGGGCGACAAGCTGGTCTTCACGGTCACGGATGATGAGGAGAAGACCGACGGCACCCCGCGCCACGCCATTTACCTGGCGCAGGAGAACGTGGTCAGGAAGGCCGGCCGCCGCACCCCGGCCGTGACCGAATGGCGGACCTGCGAACTGCTGCCCGCCGACTGCGCCGACCTGCCGGAGGGCTGGGTCGTGGGCGCCTCCTCCCGCCCGTCCTTCTCCAACAACGCCGGCCGCGTGGTGGTGAACATCATGGAATACATGCCCGCCAAGGACACCACCGTCGTGGATTTCGAGGCCGCCCAGCTGGACATCTGGGTCTGGGACAAGCACACCGTCCCGCCGATGGACAAGGTCGGCCGCGGCCGCGCCGCCACCCGGACTGCCGTGGTCAACCTCGACCAGCCCGGTTCGCTCGTGGTCCTGTCCCGCAACAGCTCCGACCGAATCAGCTTCTTCAACGGAGCGGATGCGGACATCGCCCTCTCGACCGACACCGACGCCTATGTCATCGACAACATGTGGGCTTCGGAGAGCCGCGCGGACGTCTCGCTGGTGAACCTGCGCGACGGCAGCCGCCGGACCCTGCGCGAGGGCGGCTCCGGCTATATGACCCCGTCTCCCTACGGCAAATACCTGAGCTGGTTCAATCCCCAGGACGGCAACTGGTACTGCTGGAACCTCGCCACGGACGAACTGGTCAACCTGACCGGCTCCACCGGGGTGAACTTCTGGGACGAGGAGGATGACCACCCGACCACGGGCTACACCTCCATCAGCTCGCCTTCGTGGGTGGGCGAGGACCAGGCCCTGCTGCTCGCGGACCACTACGATGTCTGGAAGTTCTCGCCTGACGGCAAGAAGGCCGAGTGCCTGACCCGGGGCGCGGGCCGCCGCGACAAGATCCGCTATCGTCCGCTCAACCTCGACCGCAAGACCAATCCCTTCCTCTACCAGGTCATCAACAATTACCCCGTCAAGGGCCCGGTCCGCCTGACTTCTTTCGACGAGAAGACCAAGCGCCACGGCTACGCGACGGTGGACATCGCCAAGGGCGGGGAACCGCAGGGCTTCCTCGTGGAGAAGTCCATCACCAGCCTCACCAAGGCGGAGAACGCCGATGTGATCGCCTACCTCAAGGGCGACTTCCGCAACCCGATGGATCTTTATGTGGCGAAGGCCGACTGGTCCGGCGAGCGCAAGCTCACCGCCATCAACCCGCAGCAGGCGGACTACCGCTGGGGCGATGTGCAGCTGGTCCACTGGCAGGCCTACGACGGCACGCCGCTGGACGGCCTGCTCTTCACCCCGGACGACCTGGACCGCTCGAAGAAGTATCCGATGATGATCTACTTCTATGAGAAGAACGCCGAGACGCTCTTCGACTACCGCGCCCCGGCGCCGAGCCGTTCGACCGTCAACATCCCCTTCTACGTGAGCCGCGGCTACGTGGTCTTCATCCCGGACATCGTCTACAAGGACGGCCACCCGGGCGAGAGCGCCTACAACTGCATCTGCGCGGGCGCGGAGGCGATGTGCCGCCAGTTCTCCTACATCGACAAGGACAAGATGGCCATCCAGGGCCAGAGCTGGGGCGGCTACCAGACCGCCTACCTCGTCACGCGGACGAATATGTTCGCGGCGGCGGGCGCCGGCGCCCCGGTGGGCAATATGACGAGCGCCTACGGCGGCATCCGCTGGGAGTCCGGCAGCAGCCGCATCGGGCAGTATGAGCACGGGCAGAGCCGCATCGGCAAGACCCTCTGGGATGACGGCGGCCTGGATCTCTACATCGAGAACTCCCCGGTCTTCCACGCCCCCAATGTGACCACGCCGGTACTCATCATGCACAACGACAACGACGGCGCCGTGCCCTGGTACCAGGGTATCGAGTTCTTCATGAGCCTGCGGCGCCTGGGCAAGCCGGCCTGGCTGCTGGAATACAACAACGAAGCCCACAACCTCACGGAACGGCGCAACTGCAAGGACCTCTCCATCCGGCTCCAGCAGTTCTTCGACCACTACCTCCAGGGTGCTCCCGAGCCCGTCTGGATGCAGAGCGGAATTCCGTTCGCAAGAAAGGGCAATTACTTCGCGACGGAGTACGCGGAATAGCCCTCCCGGGCATCGTATTCACGAAGGTGTCGACACCGAACGCCAGCGCGGCTGCTGTCCGCGCCCCGCTGGCGTTCGGTGATTTCGTTTTTTTTCCCTATCTTTGGGAGACACGAAAGCTGAATAACCGCTATATAGCCTATGAACACCCACCTGCGTACCCTGTTATTCCTGGCCCTGGCGCTCCTGGTCCCTTCCCGGGCGTCCGCCCAGATGGAAGCCGTCGATCTGGGCTTGTCCGTCAAATGGGCCTCCTGCAACCTGGGCGCCTCCAAACCCAAGGATGCCGGGCATTTCTATGCCTGGGGCGAGACCAAGCCGAAAACCGTCTTCTCCGAGAAAAACTACGGCCTGTACAAGGAAGGTCCGCAGCGGAGCACCGGCAATCTCGCCGCCCTCGAATACCTGCTGACAAAATATTGCTCGGACAAGAAAACGAGCGATGCGCCCGGCGTCTATGGCAACGTGGACGGCAAGTCCGTCCTGGAGGCGGTGGACGACCCCGCCCGTAAGGAACGGGGCGGAAACTGGCGCATACCCACCAGGGAGGAGATGAAAGAACTCCACGAGAAATGCGACTGGAAATGGACCGAGGTGAGCGGGGTTCCCGGCTACAAGGTCTCCAGCCGCCGGAACGGGAATAGCATCTTCCTCCCGGCCGCCGGTTACTACCGGGACCAGTACCACTACCGCGTCGGGCTGATGGGTTTCTATTGGGCGGCCAATCTCGCGGATGATTATCCCACGCGAGCACACTATCTGGGGTTCAGCGAGGAGAAGGTCTTGAGCAGCAGCTGGTGGCTCCGTTTTTATGGTTTCAACATCCGTCCGGTCACGCCATAGTATCCTGCCATGAGAGCCTTTGCAAGCAAATTACTGGGAGCGGCGCTCGTGTGGGCGCTTCTTCCGACCGTCCTCCCGGCCTGGGACGGCGGCTACTGGATCCTGGACCGGCTGGAGTACGACAGCCACCGGGGCTATTATTTCCACCGTTCCTACACAGACGGCAACGTCGCCCATATGTATTCCCGCAACGTGCGCAGCGGCGGAACCATCTATGTGGGCGCGGATTCCGGCCTGCCCGACGGGGAGCGGCTCAAGGAGATCAGCTACGGATTCACGGAAAACAGCGTGATGGTGGGCAGAAGCCACCGCTCGCGCCTCAGCTGGTCCACGCCTCCCGCCAAGGTCAAGAACGGCGAGGAGCGGAAGATCACGATGGACGTCTCCCTCGAGTTCCTGGACGAGGGCGACATCAAAGAAAACCTGTATTATTCAGTCAGCCTGTCACGGAATGATCCCCGCGGATTCGACAACTATCCACACCCCGACATGCGGGACGGCTTCTATGACGGAGATGGTTTCAGGGTTGACAAGAGCACCCCGTCGGTCAAGGGAAAGTCGATCTGGCCGAAGAGTACTCCGCTGCCGGCCAATCTCAGCCACCCCGGCCACATCGAGATGGAGATCGATATCACTAGCGGCAACAATCCGGCCATCCGATACTACTACAAATATGTCCCGGACCTGAAGGAAGTCAGCAACATGGCTTCCGCCACCGCCGGGGAGGACGCGGGAGACGATGACGGGGGCGAGCGGGATTTCGAGATCCCCTGGATCTTCATCCTCTCGACCATCGGCGTCGTGACCGTGGCCACCCTGATCAACCGCTCCCGCAAGAAGAAAAAGGAGAAGAATGAAGAGGAGGAGGACCACAGCACCTTCCGGATGGTCCTCTACAAGAATTTCGGGGACACGCTCGTGTTGGGCGAGCCCGCCCGGATGGTGGGCGCGCGGATCGAGGAGACGACTTCGCAGGGCGTCGTCCGCGACCGGCCGGACCTGACCGCGCTGATCTCCATCGTTGCGGTGAGCGGCTGCGCGGCCGTCAACCTCCGCACGGAAGGCCGCTACCGGGCGGTCGACGTGGCGGCGGACGGCAGCACGCAGGACCAGGCGCAGCTGCGCTTCCTGTTCCAGGGCCCCGGCGGCATGTTCATCAACAACATCTTCTTCCACGTGGCGGCGACCCCGGTCATCGTCATGGAAGAGTCGATCACCTTTGCGGCCTGCGGGGGTAAGACCCTCACGATGGCGTTCGGTATCAACAACCTCATCGGCAAGGTCACCGACGTGCGGGCGGAGGTCGGGACCGAGTGCTCGGAGAATTTCAACGTGGAGCAGCCGGCCGCGGACCGGGAAATCCCCGGCAAGTACATCATTTCCGTGACGGAGCGCGGCAAGACCAAGCGGGAAGCCGGGGACATCGAGCGCTATGAATGTCACGTCACGGTCCAGCTGGACAGCATGCTGGAGCCGCTCCGGGCCTCCTTCGTCATCTACCGTCTCCACCTGGGACTCCGGATGGAGATGCGGGCCCTGAAGGGATACCTGGTCCGCTTCGACAGCGGGTGGAACGAGGAGATCCCGACCATGGACCCGAAGATCCGCAAGAAGTTCGGCGAGAGCAAGGTCACGTTCAAGCTCATCGTCGAGGACGAGGAGAAGGGCGTCGCCGCCAGCGTATTCCCCGACTCCGAGCCCGTCTTCACCTTTGAGGACATCCCGGAGGAAAGCCTTCTCTTCGTCGACAAGAACGGCAAACGGGTCCAGAATCCGTGCAAGTTGATGCAGTTCAAGTACGCGTTCCGGGGGGCGTATGACGACAACACCGTCTGGGGCGTCATCTACTCCACCGCCGCCGGTCTCTTTCCGCCGAACCGGGCCAAGGCCCGGGTCACCCTCCGCGTCACCTGGCGCGGAAAGACCTACGAAGACAGCATCGAAGTGCCGATCATCTCCCAGCCCTATGTGGACATCACCGATAACCGGAAATACAGCAACTGGCTGAACGAGAACCAGAAACGCTTCGAGAAGCTTCAGGAGATCAAGCGCAAGATCGAGATCAACCCGGCCTTCCGGGATCTGTTCCCGTTCTACTACAAGGTGTACGCGATGGTGGAGGGGTTCCATCCCGATTTCGGCGTGTACGAGCCGGACTACGAACGCATCATGAAGGTGTACGAGGAGTACGTCTCCGGCAAGATCGGCCACTATTTCGCGAACGAAACCGCCTGGCATACCGGCCTGTCGCAGGCCGACGAGAATTTCAACGCCTTCATGGCGACCTATGGCTCCATGCGGAAAAGATGGCCCGTCATCGGTCTGCGCATCGCGCTCGGCATCTTCACGGTGGGCTCCTCCGAGCTCGTGTTCACCCCGTTCGATGCGCTGGTCAAGATGCAGGAACAGGTCAATGCGGGAGAGGACGACGGCCTGAAGTGCTTCGCGATGGCCAGCGGGGAAGTCATCTTCTGGGAAGGAGTCTTCTACCTGGGCGGGGAAGCGCTCAAGTGGGCCAAGGGCAAACTCGACGAGGCCGGCATCACCGAAGCGGCCAAGACCTACTTCACGAAGCTCAAGGATTACATCCTGAGCAACAAGCGGGTGAAGGAAACCCTGGACGATATCGGCCAGCGGGTGAAGGATACGCTGAACGACTTCAAGAAGCTGAAGGAACAGTTCCAACAGTGGAAAGAGGGCCGGGAGGCGGGCAAGCGGCTGGCCGAGAACAGCGGTTACAATACGGCTAATCTCGGAAGCAAGGTCGAGGAAGCCGGACAGAAGGCCATCAATTCCAGGACCACGGCCCGCGCCAACGCCAACAAGGCCATCCGCGCCACCCGCCAGAAGGGCGATGCGGTCTTCAAGCAGACCTCGCACGTTGCCGAAGAGAGCGCCAAGGTGGCCCGCAAGGATGCGCAGAAGATCGTCGACCACTTCAAGGAGGTCATGAACAATCCTACGGCGACCGAAGAGGAAATCCGTCGCGCCACCCTTGCGCTCCAGGGCAACAAGCACGCGCAGAACATCCTCCGGAACAGCCAATCGGATATGCTGCGGGCCAATTTCAATGCCCAAATGCAGGAGATCTACAAGGAGGCGGACGAGCTCACCATCAAGAAGCTCTCCGAGCGGCTGGGCATCCCGGAGAAGGATATCAAGCCGTGGAACGGCGCCTCGGGCAACGACGCCGTCGAACTCCGGCTCGGGAAGAAGATCGCCGCCGACCGGGATGTCACTTACCAATACCGGGATGCGAACGGAGATTGGTGGGACATCCGGGAGGATATCATGGAGGAATGCTATGCGGAAGCCTTCTTCGAGAAGCACTACAAGTTCCTGCCGGAAGACTCGAAGGAAGTGCTCAAGGAGCTGCGGAAGTATGACCAGGCCGTGGTGAACGGCGAGACGGGACTCGAGTCCTACGGCAAGGATCTCGAACGCATCATCAGCAAGGCCCGGCAGACGGAGAAGCTCCTGGATCCGCAGCGGGTTTCCAGGACCTTCAAGCACAAATGCGAAGGGTTCATCAGCCAGGGCAAGTCCTGTCACCAGCAGGCGGCCCAGCTGGAGGCCCTGGGTATGTACGACGAGGCCATGCGCGTCCGGGGTTACGGCGAAGCGCTGGTGGAGGAAGGTATACGGCAGAATACCAAGCAGTTCAAGCGCATCCTGGATCCGCGCATCCAGGTGCTGAACGTCAAGGGCGTCCAGCAGGATTACAGCCTCCTCTACGAGAAGGTCAGCATCCTGGAGAGCCTCGGGAATCCGCCGCCCAAGGACGCGCTCCCGATTACCCTCGAGGAGGCCCGCGTCATCCTGCACGATCAGTACGGCACCACCATCGAGGAGGTTATCGACGAGTGTGCCGCCGCTATCATCAAAGTCAACGAAGGCCTGTAAAAGAGTATTGCCATGAACTATTGTACCAGATGCGGAGCCCCGCTGACCCCCGATACGAAATTCTGTACCCGCTGCGGCCAGCCCGTACAGGCCGCCCCTCCCGCAGCCCCCGTGCCCCCCGTGCGTCCCGCGGCTCCTGCGGCAGCCGCGGCGGCCGTGCCGCAGCCGGCCCTGGACGGCCTCTGGGCGGGCAGCGCTCCCGGGGAGATGGTCCTGAGGAGCTGGACTGTCCCGAATGTGACGCCCCAGGCGGCCACTGGCAAACGGTCTGTGTCCGTCCCGAAAATACAGCAGCGTCCGAAGAAGCAGCAGGCGGCCCCTGCGAAGCAGGAAAAGCCGGCGAAGAAGAAGCGCCGCGGCCGCTTCATCCTGTACCTGATCCTCTTCCTGGTTGCCTGCTACTTCATCGGCAAGTACAACCTCCTGGGATAGGCGTCAGAACAGCCCTTTGACCAGGAACCAGAGCACCGGGACGAGCAGGGCGGGGATGTAGTTGAGGGTCTTGCAGTCCTTGAGTTTCAGCAGCGACAGGCCCGAGGAGATGATCAGCAGGCCGCCCACGATGGCCATTTCGTTCACCATCGTGCCCTGGAGCAGCGGGGAGTTGGCCGCGAACTTGCCGGCCAGGAAGAAGAGTCCCTGCCAGCAGAAGAGGACGGGCGCCGCGAAGATGATGCCGATGCCGTAGGTGGTTGCGAAGACCGTCGAGGTCACGAGGTCGAGCGTGGCGTTGGTGTAGAGGAAGGTGTTGTCGCCGGTGGTCGCGCTGAGGATGGGGCCGACGATGCTGAAGGTCCCCACGCAGAAAAGCAGGCAGGCGGTGATGAGCCCGTTGGCGAGCCCCTCGCCGCCCCGCTTTGCGATCAGGCGTTTGGTACGGCCGTCGAGGTCGAGCGCCGTGCCGGCGATGCCGCCCAGCGCGATGCTGATGATGAAGAGCACCGGGAATTCGCTCTTGGGCATATTCTGCACGAAGGTGTTGGCGCCGAGCGCCAGCGAAGCGAGTCCCATCGCATTGTAGAGGACATTCTGGTATTTCTCCCCGAGACCTTTCTTGAGGAGGCTCCCCACCACGGAGCCGACGATAATACACCCGGTGTTGACGATCGTTCCTAACATAACACCCGCAAATATAGTAAAAAAAACCAGGAGCGATTGCCGTGGTGGGATAGCCGTCCTGTCTACTTGAGTTCCCGCAGGCGGTCGGCGATGCCGCCGATGAGGCCGGTCCAGGCCACGACGACCAGGAGTTTCTCGATGAAGGTTCTTTCGTTATTCATTTTCTTGTTGGATTGGGGTTTCTTCCTTAGGAGCGGGTTTGACGGTGGGACGGAGGTCCCGGGTGAAGTACATGATGCCGACGAGGAGGATGAAGAGTATCAGGGTGCCGGCGACGAGGGCGTAGGTCTCCATCTGCAGCAGGATGTAACAGACGACGTAGGCGATGGCGATCAGGGCGCCGAGCAGCCAGGCTTTCTTGTCTTTGAGGATGCCGCGGAAGTAGAGCGTGAGGGCGGCGGTGGTCATCCCGGCGGCAAGCAAGTAAGCCAGCCAGAAGGCCATCAACTCCGAGAAGGAGAGCAGCAGGGCATAGAACAGCACCAGCGAGAGGCCGATGACCGCGTACTGGATGATGTGGATGCTCTTTTTGCCGACGAGTTCGACGGCAAGTCCGGCCACGAAGACGAGCAGGATGATCAGGATGCCGTATTTGGCCGAGCGGGTGGTCTGCTGGTATTGGGATACGCCCTGCAGCAGTTTGACGCCGAACTTGGTCTCCTGGGGTTTCCCGCGGTTGATGGCGGACACCACCCAGCGGGCCGAAGAGCCGTCCTCGCCGATTTCCCGTTCGGCGGGCAGGAAGTCCCCTTCGAACGAGGGATTGCCGCAGTCGGTGCGCAGCGTGACCTCGGTGACCTGGCCGAAGGGCTGGAAATAAATGGCTTCCGAGCCGCGGGCGCGGAAACGGATTTCAAAGGGAATCTCCCGGCCGGAACCGAAGCTGGCCGGATCCAGCTTGATCTCCGTCCGGATGGCCTGGATCCCGCCCTCCGTCACAGAATAGTCGCGCCCGCCGATGGACAGGTTGACAGCGCCTTCTATGCCCCGCAGGTCATACAGCCCGAGGGAGAATTCCGTCTTCAGCTGGAAATCCCGGCAGTTCTCCGGCAGCAGGAACGTCCCGCTGGCGACGATGTCGGCGGTATAGACTTTCACTTCATAGATGGCGCGGTGCAGATCCTGCGTCGCGGCGTCCACTTCGTATGAGAGCTTCTCGGGGTAGATGGACAGGGTCTCGTGCAGGGTCTTTTTCTCGTCTTTTTTCTCTTGTTCGGTGCGTTCCCGGTAAAAGATGAGTTCCGGACCGGACAGGGTTTGCTGCAGGGCCCAGCTGCGGGCCACTTCGGCCCGGCTGCTGTCCGCGTTGTCCTGCCGTTCGCGGATCAGGGATTTAATCATTCCGAGGGGAATCAGGAGGAGGAGGGTGATCAGGACCATCAGCGCAAGCTTCCAGATCAGGTTGTCGAGGTTTACTTTTTCCATAATGTTGTGTGTAAATTTTACGCAAAGAAAAGCAGAATAATCGACTCCTCCAAACATTTTGCGTAAAAATCACACAAAAAATGAAAAGAATAGGACTTTCGCCCAAAGATGCGTATCTTTGTAATGACTATGGCCCAGGTATTCATCAGTTATTCCAGGCAGGACTGGTTCGCCCCCGACGGGACGCCGGTCCCCGGCAATCCCGTCGACCGCATCCTGGCGGCCCTGGACGCCGCCGGCATCAGCTATTGGATCGACCGCGAGGGCCTGGGGGGCGGGGATACTTTCGCGGAACGCATCGCCGGCGCCATCCGTTCCTGCGATGATTTCCTGTTCCTCTCTTCGGCCGCGGCCAACGCTTCCGAATGGACGCTGCGCGAGATCAGCACGGCCATCCAGGACGGCAAACGCATCATTCCGCTGCGCCTGGACAGGTCGGACTACAACCCGGCCGTTGCCTTCTACCTGTCCTCCGTGCAGTATATCGACTGGGTGGAACTCGGGCCGGAGGAGGCCCTGCGGCGGGTGGTCGGCGCCATCGCCCGCCCGGCTGTGGATGCCGGGGGGATCGAGTACGGGAAGCTTCCGGGGCTCACGCGCGCCGTGCTGGTGGCGGCCCTGGTCGTGCTCACGGGCCTGTATGGCCTGCTGACCTACCTCTTCCTCTGGGCCACGACCATCCAGTCCAGCGAGGTCATCGCCGGACTGGCGGGCTATGTCGGGGAATTCGCCCTGCTGACGTCCATCTATTATGTGATCCGCCTGCTGCGCAAGCGCAAGTGCCGTTTCCTGGTCCCGCTCGCCGCCATCGGCGTGCTGCTCTGCGCCGGATTCCTGGGGCGGCGGGTGGATTTCTTCGTATGTGCGGCCCTGCTGATCCTGGGCTGGCTGGGCATCTATCTGATCTGCCTCTTCCACACGGAGCGCCGGCCCTCACTCTTCCGCCAGATGAGCAAGGAGGACGTCCTGCTGCGCATCAACGATCCCGAGAACCTGATCCTGGTCTATCTGGCCGTCAAGGCCCTCATCGTCGTGGTGGGGCATTTCTTCGACGGCCTGACGGATCTGTCGCAACTGTTCCGCTATTTCAACTAGGCGTCAGTCGTTGTTCAGCTCCCGGACGTCCACTTCGCCGCGCTTGCTCTCGCCGAGCAGCCACTCGGAGAAGTAGTCGGCCAGGCGCCAGAAGAAGTATTCGTTCATGTCGCCGAAACTGTGGCGCTGGCCCGGCAGGATGAGCATGTCGAAACGCTTGTTGGCCCGGATCAGGGCGTTCACCACCCGGATCGTATTGGCCGGGTTGACGTTGTTGTCCACGTCGCCGTGCACCAGCATCAGGTGGCCCTTGAGGTTGGCGGCGAGCTGCGGATTGGTCTCGATGTGATAGACGAAGGTGGTATCGCCCTGTGCCACTTTTTCCGTGACGCCGTGGTGCGTCTCGCTCCACCAGCGGTTGTAGATACTGTTGTCGTGGTTGCCGGCGCAGGAGACGGCCGCCTTGAAGAAGTCGGGGTACTTGAGGATGGCCGCCGTGGACATGAATCCGCCGCCGGAGTGGCCGTGGATGCCCACGCGGTCCACATCGATGAAGTCATAGCGTCCGGCGATCTGCTGGATGGCGTACTTCTGGTCTTCCAGACCGTAGTCGCGCAGGTTGCCGTAGCCATAGTTGTGGTACCACTTGGAGCGATTGGGATGGCCGCCGCGGTTGCCCACCGTGATCACGATGAAGCCCACCTGGGCGAGACGGTCGACGCGGGTCATGTTCTTGGACCAGGCGATGTTGTTGGCTTCGACCTGCGGGCCGGGATAGACGTAGTCGATGATGGGATAGAACTTGGTGGAGTCGAAGTCGAAGGGCTTGTACATCGCGCCGTAGAGGTCCGTCACCCCGTCGGCGGCCTTGACCTTGAAACGCTCCGGCATCTTGTAGCCGGCAGCGTAGAGCAGGCTGAGGTCGGCGTCCTCGAGTTTGGTGCGTTTGCCGTCCCGGCCGATCAGCCAGGCCTCGGGGGCGTAGTCCACGCGGGAGCAGTTGCCCACCATCCAGCGGCCGTCGTCGCTCGCGCGGGCCTCGACGTTCATATCGTCCATATCCAGCTGCTTGATGGGGCCGCCGGACAGGCTGACGCGCCAGGTGTGCATCTGGTAGGGGTTCTCGTCCGGATTCACGCCGCAGGCGGAGAAGAGCACATAGCCTTCTTTCTCATTGACCGCGAGCACGTCCTCGACGTGGTAGGCCCCCTCGGTGAGGTTGCGGACCAGGGTGCCGTCGGCGTTGTAGAGGTACAGGTTGGCCCAGCCGTTGCGCTCAGACCACTGGAGGATCTGCTTGCCTCCGTTCAGCAGATGCAGCTGGCGGTCCTCGATGTAGGTATTCATCCGCTCGGTGAGGATGGTGCGGGTGGAGTCGGCGTCGAGGTCCACGCGGCAGACGTCCATCCGGTGCAGGTCGCGCGAGCCGCGGGTCAGGTAGAAGCCGTCGTTGTCGCCCAGCCACACGCGTGAGCGGTATTTGTCATAGGTCTCGGTATTCTTGCGCGGGCGCGTGGCCACGTCGGTGGTCTGCTCCTTGAACGCATAGATCTTGATGCGTTTGCGGGCGCCGTCGGGCATCGAGAACACGAAGAGTTCATCGGTGGAACCGGGTTCGCCGGGCATCTGGTATTTGTAAGTCTCCAGGGTCGGACGCGGCTGGCTCAGGGCGTTGATCACCCAGAGATCCTTGATCATCCGCGTGTCGGTCTTGACCGCCACGAAATGCTTGCCGTCCGGCGACCAGACTACGCCGCGCGCCATCGAGCGGCGGGTCGTGTCGGCGTCGGCCCCGGCCGGGCTGTCGCCGCCGTAACCCCACTGGCGGATGCCGTCCGAGGTGAGGCGATGCTCCACGATGGTGGAGTCCTTCTCGTCCTCGACGGCCTTTTTCATATTCTCCTTGTCCATCCAGAAGAGGTTGGAATTGCGGGCGAAGACGCCCACCTCTCCGTCGGGGGAGACGCTGGCCCAGGCCGGGTATTCCCGCTTCTCGGGCTTGTACTCCTCGAGTTTGCCGGTGGCGATCTCATACTGGAAGTGGAAGACCTTCTTGGTCATGCGCGGGGTCTGGGGCCCCCGGGGGGAGTCGCCGCCCTGCCGGTTCTGTCCCTGCACGCCGCCCTGTCCCTGGCGCGCGGCGCGCCGCGCCGCCGTGGTGTCGGGGACCTCCTGCGTGCCCTGGATATCGAACTGGAAGTATTTGTCATCCTTGAGTTTCAGGCCCTGGATGGGCAGGTGCCGGGCGTCGAAGGGGTCGCGGGTGATTTCCGTGATCTGCATCGCGAGTTTCGCCATGTCGAAGGCCGGGGTCTTGCGCCCCGTCTCGGGATCCACGATCCAATACTGGGTGCCCTCGGAGGTCTTCCACTCATACCAGAACTTGTCCGAATCCCGGAACCAGTTGGGGGTCAGGCTGGTGGAGAAGACCATCTGGTTGATGCGCTTGGCCGAGAACTGCGAGGCAAGGTCGTAGTTGGGCTTGGGCGAGGCGGCCTGGCCCGCGGCGGGCGTGGTGACGGAGCAGGCGAGGAGCACTGCAAGGAGGATGAAGAATCGTTTCATATCTTGATTGAATGTTTTTGACGGATATTCAAAATGTAAAGATAAGAAAAAAACCTATCTTTGAACCGCAAATCACCCTGCTATGAAAAGAACCATCCTGCTGATCGCCGCCCTGCTGCTGTGTACGCTGCTTCCCGCCCAGGAGAAAGTCCGGAACCAGAAAGACAGGACCCAATACAACACCGTCTTCGACCTGCTGCGCAATGAGCCCGGCGTCATCGTCTATCCGGCCAATACCGGCTCTATGCCGCGGGTGGTCATCCGCGGGATCGGCACCAATTCCGACCAGACCCAGCCCCTGTTCGTGGTGGACGGCATCATCCGGGAGAACGTGACCTATCTCCGCCCGGAGGACATCTATTCCGTGGAAGTGCTCAAGGACGGCACCTCCTCCATTTACGGGATGGAGGGGCAGAACGGGGTAATCCTGTTCAAGACGAAGTCCGCCGCCCAGGCGGAGAAGGACGCCGCCGAGGCCCGCAAGGCGGAACGCAAGGACGCCCGCGAGGCGAAGCGCAAGAAATAGCAGGTCCAGGTCTTTGGGCAAAGACAAGTATTTTTGGGCGAAAAAACGTATCTTTGCATTTATGAAATCGATCCGTCTTCTTCTGTTGCTGGCGGCGCTTTGTATGGCGGGCGCCCTTTCCGCCACCGTCGTGCCCGACCTCGATATTTCGGTCCGTCTCAGCCGGGACGGGTCGGCGCGGGTCCGTGAGATCTGGGCCGTGGACGTGGATGAGGGCACCGAATGGTACCTGCCCCGCAAGAACCTCGGAGACATCGAGATCTCCGACCTGCGTGTCCGCAACGAAGAGGGAGTCCAGTATGTATTCGAAGGGAGATGGGATACCGACCGCTCGATCCGCGAGAAAGCCGGCCGCTGCGGTTTCGTGTATACCGGGGACGGGGTTGAGATCTGCTGGGGCCTGGGCTCGCACGGCGAGCACACTTATATCGTGGAATACGTGATGAGCAACGTCATCAAGTCTCTGGATGACTACGACGTCCTGCACCTGCAGCTGGTTGCGCCCGGACTCAACTCACCGCCCCGCCACGTGAAAGTGGCCATCCGCACGGACGAGGCGCTGGGTGTCCAGCTGGACACGACCGCCACCCGGATCTGGGGCTTCGGCTACGACGGCGTGTGCGGTTTCGAGGACGGCACGGCCGTGTTCGAGTCTACGGAGCCTTTCCGCTACCGGAGTTCGGTGATCGCCCTGCTTCGCTTCGACAAGGGGACCTTCGAGTCCTCCAGCGTACAGGACCGTTCTTTCCAGGATGTGCTCGAACTGGCGATGGACGGAGCGGATTTCGGCGGGGATGAGGGCGACGACGAAGATGATATTCTCGGGATGCTGTTCGGTTTCTTCACCACCTGCATGCTGTTCTTCTCCTTCCTCGCACGGATGTTCCGCAACCCCAACCGCGTGTCCGCCTCGGATAAGAAGCGCATCCTCGGAGTTCGGCCCGCGCAGGTGGACTGGAACCGCGACATCCCCTTCGGCGGAGACCTGTTCGCATCGGACGTGACCCTCAGCCGGCTCGGCGAGGACCGCAAGAACAACGCCCTGGCCTCCGCCCTGATCCTGCGTATGGTCTATGAGGGCTACCTGGACGTCCGCAAGGACGATAAGGACCAGGTGGAACTCTCCTTCGGCCCCAAGGATCCCGGTTCGCTGGAGCCGGTCTCGCTCGGCCTCTACAAGATGATGCGGGAGGCGAGCGGGAGCGACCTGATCCTGCAGGACAAGGAATTCTCCAAATGGTCTTCCCGCAACAAGAAGCGCCTGATCGACTGGACCTCCAAGATCAAATCCACTGGCACCAAGGTCCTCAAGGACGAGGGCTGGTATGCCAGTTCCCGCTACACGTCCTCCGGTCAGGAGCAGGCCCGGAAGCTGATGGGCCTCAAGAAGTTCCTCTCGGACTTCACCCTCACCGGCGAGCGCGAGACCATCGAGGTCAAGCTCTGGCAGGAGTACCTGGTGTTCGGTGCCCTGTTCGGGATCGCGGGCAAGGTGGCCAAGCAGCTCAAGGACATCGATCCGGTCCTGTTCGAGCGGATGGTCGTCTATGACTACAATACCTTCGACACCATCCTGATGATGACCAACAACATGGCCCGCGCCATCACCAACGCCAGCTATGTCCGTCCTTCCTCCTCGTCCGGCGGCTGGAGCAGCCATTCAAGCGGCAGCTGGGGCGGCTTCGGCGGTGGTTCTTCCTTCGGCGGCGGCGGTGGTTTCAGCGGCGGCGGCTTCGGCGGCGGTGCCCGCTAGCGGGCGGGGTTGAAGGCGCGGGCGCGCGCTTCCGACTCGGCGTCGGACAGGTGTCCGCCGTTCTTGATGATAATCTTGTATTTGAATGTGATGGACGCTCCGGGCGCCAGGGAGAAGCCTGCGGAGCCCGTATAACCGCGCTCCATGTCCCGGCCGCCGAGGTTGTTGACGGCGAACAGGCCGTAGCCGCGGGCGTGGGACCAGGCAGGGAAATTGCGGTTGTCCTGCGAATCGATGATCAGGATCGAGATATCGTCCCCGTTCTTGGTACCGTCGAGCCGGGTCCATTCGGCCCGCTTGGACCAGGCTTCGTCGCCGGCGTATCCCAGACTGTTGGTATAGCGGCCCGTAACTCCCTCCCGGTTGACCGTGGGGCCGGCGGTGTCCTTCCCTTCGGCGTCCAGGTAGCGCACCGGCTGGTCCGAAGGCTGTTGGAGGGCGCGGTCCACGCGCAGGCCCAGCATCCCTTCCTTGTCCTCTCCGAAAACGACGGTATCCACGGCGGTGAGGGTGGCCTCGCGCAAGATGGAGCGTTCGTCCCGGCCGCCGGCGAAGTGATAATCCGTCCGCTCGGTCAACAGCACGCGGCCCTCCGGGTCCACCCAGTCCGAGAGGGTCTGCAGGCGGCCGTCTCCCAGGACTTCGTAACTGCGGAGCCGTACCTTGCCGTAGGTGGCCTGACGCTCCGGCGGGGCGGCGTGGTAGCTGTTCCAGAAGTCGAGGCCGTTCACGTTGCCGTGGTTGAACCACAGGCCGGAGTGGTGCGGGTGGTCGACGCTCTCGAAAGCGCGGGGCGCACGGGGGTAACCCCGGGTGATATCGATCCCGGAGGCCGTCAGGATGGGCCAGAGGATGGGTTTGGCCTCGTCTTCGGGGTAGTACAGGGAAGTGAAGTATTCCCCGTCGATGCGCACGTCCACCTTGGGCTCGTCCGGGTCGGGGACGAAGCGCACGAGGCCGTCGCCGTTCCGGCAGGCGCCCAGCAGGGCGAGGGTCGGCAGCAGGAGCAAGATTCGTTTAATCATGCTCAAAGATAAGCGGAATTTTTCCTATTTTTGTGTTCGCGAATCCTTTTTTAAACCTATACAAATGAAAATCAGATCTTTTTTGCTTCTTTTCCTGGCCGGAGCGCTGCTTGTCGCGTGCAAGACCGGCACTCCCGAACCGGCCGAGCCGGTCAAGATCGAACCCGGCGAACAGGCTCCACTGGCGGATCCCGGACAGAATAATTTCGGCGGCATGGCCGCCGCCGCTCCCCGCGACACCACCGGCATGGCGGCGAGGATGCGTGCCCGGATGGCGGAAATGAACCGCATCCGCACCGTCCATTTCAACGATTTGTCGATGAGCGATCCCTTCATCTATCCCGATCCGGAGACGAAGACCTATTACCTGACCAGTTCCGGCGGACGCCAGTACCGCAGCAAGGACCTCGTGCAGTGGGAGGGTCCCTATAATGTGATCGATCTGAGCGGCACCTGGTGCGAGAAGGCGGGCTTCGCCGCCGCGGCCGAGATCCACAAGATCGGCGATTACTATTACTACGCCGGCACCTGGAGCGACCACAGCGATCTCATCCAGCAGGTTCCCCGCCGCTACAATGTGCCCCACAACCAGACCTATCTGCTGCGGGCGGAGAGCCCCGAGGGCCCCTTCGTGCCCTTCTCCGTGACGCCGGGTTATGATTACCAGCCGCACGAGTGGGATTGCATCGACGGCACGCTCTATGAGGAGGACGGCCATATCTATATGATTTTCGTGCATGAGTGGACCCAGCTGATCGACGGGACGATGGATTACATCGAACTCGCGCCGGATCTGACGCATACCATCTCCGACTGGCCGGTGACAATGTTCCGCGCGAGCGAGCTGCCGTGCTGCGGGGAGATGAATTCGCTGGGCGAGGCGACCTTCGGGCTCAAGATGCCGGGCTGGGTGACGGACGGGCCGCAGATGTTCCGGACGCAGACCGGGCGGCTGGGCATGCTTTGGTCGACCTGGGGCAAGGAGCGTTATCTGCAGGCGGTTTGCTATTCGGAGTCCGGGACGATCGCGGGTCCGTGGGTGCAGGAGAGCGAGCCTTTCCTGGCGGACAATTCGGGTCACGGGATGCTGTTCCGCACTTTCGAGGGTGAGCTCCGCTATGTGGTGCATCATTCCGAGGGGAACGGGCCGCGCAAACCGCAGTACTGGACCGTCGACGACTCCGGCGACAAACTCGTCCTCGGCCACCAGATCATCGTCAAGTAAAACGATCCGGACCCCACAAACGCCGAACGACAGCCACCTGGCTGTCGTTCATCGTTTTGGAGCGGAAAACGGGGCTCGGACCCGCGACCTCAACCTTGGCAAGGTTGCGCTCTACCAACTGAGCTATTTCCGCAAAACCTTATTGCTTAGCGTTGGGACCACAAAGATAGAGACATTTTTTGAAACACCAAAAATTTTTTTCGTTTTTTGTGCCCCGCCGCCGGCAGGCCTCAGAAAAGCTGAACGCAGACGGGATGGTTCACGCGGATCGTCCGTTCCGGGTGCAGGGTCAGGCTCCCGGTGGCCGCATCACGCGAATAGACCTCGATGGCATTGTCGTCGCGGCAGGCGCAGAGCAGCCATTTCCCGTCTGGGGAGAGGGTGAAGTTGCGCGGATGGTTCCCGGTGCGCTGGAAACCGGCGGGGCTGACCGTCCCGCGCTGGGAATCCACCGCGAAAATGGCGATGCCCTCGCCGCGCAGGCGGTGGCTCGTGTAGAGGAAGCGCCCGTCCGGGCTGAGGTGGATGTCGGCGCTGCCCTTGCCGCGTCCGTTGTAGGCCTTGATCTCCTGCACGGGCGTGAGGGTGCCGTCCTCATAGCGCAGCACCGTCAGCGTATCGCCCAACTCGCCCAGCAGGTAGCAGAAACGCCCGTCCGCGCTGAATACGAAATGGCGCGGACCGCTGCCCGGGGTGGTCTGGTAGGCAATATCCGGCTCGCCGACCGGGAGCGTCCCGCCCGCGACCACGGGGAAGCGGCGGATGGCGTCGCAGCCCAGGTCGGAAGCGAAGAGCCAGCGCCCGTCGGGCGACAGGCGGCAGCAATGCATCCGGGACTTCTCCCCGAAGTAAAAGGATTTGCGCAGGGGCTCCAGCCTGCCGTCGGCGGCGACCGGGAAGATGGACACCGTCCCGCCGAAATAATCGGCCGTCAGGATGAACCCGTTGAGATACAGAATGTTGCAGGGATTTCCGCCGCCACTGCCCGTGGGGCAGTTGACTTCGGTGTTGACCAGTTCGAGGCTCTGGGGTGTGAGGATGTAGGAGCAGGCGCCCTGCTGCCCGTCGTTGGACTCGCTGACGGACCAGGCCCGCGTGCGGTCCGCGGAGGGGATGATGAAAGCCGGATTGCGCGCCGCGGCGAAATCAAGCTCCCGGCTAACCCCGGTGGCGCCGTCGAAACGGAACAGCCAGGCCCCGGAGGCGGTGCCGTCGTTGGTGTAGGTGCCGACGAGCAGACGCAGGTTCTGCGCGTGCAGGGAGGTGGCGGCCGCCAGGTACAAGGCGGTCAGCAGGAGGAGTTTGCGCATGGTATTATTTGCTGAGTTGGAACGGATAAGCCGGCAGGCCGGCGTCGTTGAACAGGTTGGGCTGGGCCGTTTCCCGCCAGGCGAAACGCACGGAGACGGGGGCGAGGACCTCCGGATGGCTCACCGCCACTTCTTCCGGAGAAATGATGTCCGCGAGAGCCTGGTGCCAGACGCCGTCGGCGCCCGCGATCTCGAACCACTTCAGCCGGGCGATGCTGCGCGGCTCCACGGAGTTGCTGCGGCCCGTCAGGCCTGCGCCGCAATGGCTGAAATGCACCACGAGCCGCTGTCCGGCACCGTCCGGGTCGGGCTCGGCGCGCACCGACTCCGCCCGCGGTCCGGACCACTCGCCGAGATCGGTCTTGCCGTAGTGGCGCACGAGCGCGAGGCGCGCGAGCCGTCCGCCCACGATCCATTTATACGAAGGATGGATATCCTCGAGGTTGTCCACCAGGTCGGAGATGTAGATCGCCGCGCTGTTCGGGACCGTCCGCTCGCTGCGGAGCTGGATCTGCCAGAAGAGGGGCAGGGCCTCGGCGGTGACCTTGGACTGGTGGTGCATCCGGTCGGAGAAGGTATGCGGGGCGAGCATCACCGAGTAGGCCGGGGCGTCCGGGGAGGCGAAGCCCTCCCGCCAGAAGGCAATCAGCTGCTGGTAATCTTCCAGATAGTGCGGGTTGCGCTGCGCGAGATCGGTCTCGCCCTGGTACCACAGGATGCCCGCGATGGGGAAGGGCATCAGCGGCTCGAGCATCCGGGAGCCGAGGTTCCCGCCGGGGAGCCACTGGGCGATCGCGGAGCCGCCCGAGGAGGCAGAGATGAGGCCCACGGGCACGCCGAGGGCGGCCTGGACATCCTTGGCGAAGAAATAGCCCGCCGCGGAAACGGGCGCGAGCGACTCGCCGTCGGCGATCTTCCACTGATCGCGGGCCGGTTCGCCCCAGCGCGCCGGACGGCTGCCGCTCAGGTAGACGCGGATCTCCGGGTTGGGGGCCTGCTCCAGTTCGGCGCTGGCCAGGTCATCGCCTTTGCGGGGCGGCGCCTGCCAGCTGCGGCGCATCTCATAGGCCATGTTGGACTGTCCGGAAGCGAGCCAGACTTCGCCGAAGACCACGTCGGTGAAACGGAGGGTCTCCTGTTTGCCCTTGACCTGCAGGACATAGTGCTTGCCGTCGGCCTTGGCGGCCGGCAGTTCGGCACGCCAGGCGCCATCTTTGCCGGCGCGGACCTTGAGGGTGGCCACGGCCGGACCGCCTTCTTCGGGAAGGAGCGTGACGACGATTTGTTCTTTGGGAGCGGCTTCGCCCCACACGGGCACGGAGCGGCCCTGTTGCAGGACCATATGGTCGGAGAAGATCTGCGGCATCACCACCGCGAGGATCTGAAAGATAAACAAAGGACTCATAGGACAAAGATAGTAAAAATCAGCGATTGCGCAGCACCGTGCGGCCGTCCACGCAGTCCACCTCGATCGCGGAATCCTTGTGGATCTTGCCTTCGAGGATTTCCCGGGCCAGCCGGTTGACCAGTTCGCGCTGGATCAGCCGCTTCACCGGGCGGGCGCCGTAGACGGGGTCATAGCCGTTCTCGACCATGTCGTCCTCGAAGGCGCGGGTGAAGCTCAGCGAGACATTCTCGCCCTCGAGTTTGCTGCGCAGGATCTCCATCTGGATGCGCACGATCTGGCGGATGTCGTCCGGGGTCAGGGGGTCGAAGACCACGATCTCGTCGATACGGTTGAGGAATTCGGGCCGCAGGCGCAGCCGGAGCTCCTCCTCCCGGAGGTTGGAGGTCATGATGAGGATGGTGTTCTTGAAGTCCACCGTCCGGCCCTTGTTGTCGGTCAGCCGGCCGTCGTCGAGCACCTGCAGCAGGGTGTTGAACACATCCGGATGCGCTTTCTCGATCTCGTCCAGCAGGACCACGGAGTAGGGCTTGCGCCGCACGGCCTCGGTCAGCTGGCCGCCTTCGTCGTAGCCGACATAGCCCGGAGGCGCGCCGATCAGGCGGCTGACGGTATGGCTCTCCTGGTATTCGCTCATATCGATGCGGGTCATCATCGTCTCGTCGTTGAAGAGGAACTCCGCGAGGGCCTTGGCGAGCTCGGTCTTGCCCACGCCCGTGGAGCCCAGGAAGAGGAAGGAGCCGATGGGCCGGTGCTCGTTGGACAGGCCGGCGCGGCTGCGGCGGACGGCGTCGGAGACGGCCGTGATGGCCTTGTCCTGGCCGACCACGCGCTTGTGCAGGGCCTCTTCCATCCGCAGGAGTTTCTCTTTCTCGCTCTCGAGCATGCGGTTCACGGGGATGCCCGTCCAGCGGGCCACGACCTCGGCGATGTCCTCGGGGGTGACGGCCTCCGTGATGATCGGATCCTGGATGGCGGCCTGCTTGGCGGAGAGCTCCTCGATGCGCTTCTGCGCGGCGGCGAGCTTGCCGTAGCGGATCTCCGCCACCTTGCCGTAGTCGCCCGCGCGCTCGGCGATCGCGGCCTCGCGCTTGTAGTCTTCGATCTGCTGGCGGGTGTTGTTGAGTTCGGTCACGATACCCTTCTCCTCGCGCCAGCGGGCGGCGAGAGCCTCGCGTTCGGCCTTGGCCTGCTTGAGGTCTTCTTCGATCTTCTCGCGCTTGAGGCTCACGCCTTCGCGGCCGACGGCTTCCTTCTCGATCTCGAGCTGGCGGATCTTGCTGTCCAGGATGTCGATGGGCTCCGGTACGGAGTTCATCTCCAGACGCAGTTTGGAGGCCGCTTCGTCCACGAGGTCGATGGCCTTGTCGGGCAGGAAGCGGTTGTTGATGTAGCGGTGGCTGAGGTTCACCGCCGCGATGAGCGCGTCGTCGAGGATGCTGACGCGGTGGTGGGTCTCATATTTCTCCTTCAGGCCGCGCAGGATGGCGATGGACTCGGCCGGAGTCGGTTCGTCCACCATCACCTTCTGGAAGCGGCGCTCCAGGGCCTTGTCCTGCTCGAAATACTTCTGGTATTCGTCCAGGGTGGTGGAGCCGATGGTGCGGAGTTCACCGCGCGCGAGCGCGGGCTTGAGGATATTGGATGCATCCATCGCGCCGGAGCTGCGGCCTGCGCCCACGAGCGTGTGGATCTCGTCGATGAAGAGGATGATCTCGCCGTCGCTGTCCACGACTTCCTTGACCACGCCCTTCAGACGCTCTTCGAATTCACCCTGGTACTTGGCGCCCGCGATGAGCGCGCCCATATCCAGGGAGTAAACCTTGCGGCTTTTGAGGTTCTCGGGCACTTGCCCGTTGACGATCTTGGTGGCGATGCCTTCCGAGATGGCGGTCTTGCCGACACCGGGTTCGCCGACCAGGATCGGGTTGTTCTTGGTGCGTCGGCTCAGGATCTGCAGCACACGACGGATTTCCTCGTCGCGGCCGATGACCGGGTCGAGCTTGCCCTTGGCTGCGGCCTCATTGAGGTCCACAGCATACTTGCTTAAGAATTCGTACTTGCTGGTTTCCATAATCATAATCGCCGGCCCATCAGTGGGTCGGCGATCATGCGCTCAAATGTTGAGCCAGTGACAAAATGTCAGTTACTCGGTCGGAGCGGTGTTCGGTGCGGTGGTCGGGGCTTCCTGCTGGATCGGCGTGGACGGGAAGGCGGGCTGCTCGTCGCCGGAGACATTTTCGATCTGGTTGGTCACGTCGATCGCGGCGCCGTTGGTGCCGGTGGTGAAGGAGGAGATGATCGAAACCACGAGGATGAAGGCCACGAGGCCCCAGGTGATCTTCTCGAGGATGTCGGCGGTCTGGCGGACGCCGAAGGTCTGGTTGCCGGCCACGAAGTTGCTGGCGAGTCCCTCGCCCTTGCCGTTCTGGAGCAGCACCACGATGATGAGCAGAATCGCGGCGAGGACGATGAGCACGGTCAAAATCACGAACAGAGTATTCATATTCAGTTGTCTTTTTTATTTATTTCGTCAATAAGGGCTGCAAAGTAAACACTTTTTTCCGGATATCGCAAACTTAGGCGTGAATAAATGTCCAAAGCCTCTTGCCGATAGCCCTGTTCGAGATAGATCCCGGCCAGGGTTTCGGTGCAGAAGCCGGTATCCGCCGGCGCGGCTTCGTCCGTGCGCGGCGCCGCCTCGGCGGATACGGTGCCCAGGCGGGAGAGGAGGCCGTCGCCGCTCTGCCGCGCGCCTTCGTACTGGTCCTGCGAGAAGAAGTCGCCCCCGACCACATAGATCCGCCGGAGCGGCTCCACCGCGGGGCGGGGCTGGGGGATGAAGGTGTCTGCGAGGTGCCGGGCGTCGCGGTCCGAGCAGTCTGCGCTCCGGCCCGCTCCGAGCAGGTTGGCCAGCCGGCGCCGCGTGCCGAGGTGGAGGGCCGTCTCGGCGATCTGGCTCTCGGACAGGGCACCCACTTCGGACATCCGGCGGCAGAGTTCCATCCGGGCGCCCCCGTACCAGGGGTACAGGGCGATCACGCCGGAGAGTTCCTCGAGGGTGAGCTTGTGGATGTCGATCGTGTTTACCATTGGGCGACGGTGGCGTTGAAAATGTCTTCGATGATCTTGTCGATGATCTCGGCGCAGAGGGTGGACTCCACGGAGTCGAGGGTGTTGGTGGAGTCGTAGTCGGAGTAGCCGGAGAAGTTCTGGTTCTCGAAATCGTCCTCGGGATGCTTGCGGTTGGTGAAAGCCACGCGGACCGTCACGGTGAGGCGGTTGTGGGCGGCCACTTCGTCCGCCGTCACCGCAGCCGGAGACACCGTGTAGCCCGTCACTTCGCCGGTGATCTCGAGGTCGCCGTCCACTTCCACCTGCTCGAGGCGGGTGGTGCGGCGGAAACGGGTGCGCAGCGCCTCGGTGAGGTCGTTGCTCAGGGAAGGGTTCACCTTCTCGGCCTTGTACTCGAAGTAGTTGATCGTGATGGTGTTGACGTCATTCTGGATGGAGGTCCCGGTGAAGGAATAGATCCCGCACGCGGCGAGCAGGCCCGCAGCGGAGAGCAGCAACAGCAGTCGGAGGATGGATCGTCTCATCGCAGGCCTTTTTCTTTCCATTCGGCGAGTTTGCGGTAGATGGTGCGCTCGGAGATGCCCAGTTCGGCGGCGGCCGGCTTGACCTTGCCGCCGTGCTTGGCGAGGGCGCGTTCGATGAGCTCGTCGCCGGCTTTGCGGATGGACAGGCCTTCCGGGACGGCCGGGGCATCGGGCTCGATGAGCTGCTCCTCGGGCTCGTCCAGCGGGGCTTGGGGGACATAGTGCGGCAGGACCGCACCCGCAGCCGGGGCCGGGGCGCCGCTTTCCACGACGGCCTTGAGCCGGTCCACTTCCTGCTTGAGGTCGAGCAGGGCCTTGATGATCATCTGCTTGTCGCTGTCGGAGATCGAGCCGCCGGAGGTGCCGGGGGCGGTCGTCGCCGGCAGCATCGAGTCTTTCTCGTCGGGCAGGTAGCGCATCAGGGCCGCGGGGCCGATCTCCACGCGCTCGGCGGTCGGCGAGACGGGGCGCGATTCCAGGGCGGTGACTGTCTCGGCGACGTTCTTGAGCTGGCGGATGTTGCCCGGCCAGCGATAGGCGGTCAGCAGCGAGATGGCATCGTGGTTGAGGCTGACCTTGCATAGATTGTATTTCTCCGAAAAGTCGGAGGTGAACTTGCGGAAGAGCAGGTAGACGTCGTCGCGGTTGCGCTCGCGCAGAGCGGGCATCCGGATCTGGATGCCGGTGAGGCGGTAGTACAGATCCTCGCGGAACCTGCCCGTGGACACGGCGTAGGCGAGGTTGATATTGGTGGCCGCAATCACGCGGACGTCGGTCTTCTCCACCTTGGAGGAGCCCACTTTCATGTATTCGCCGTTCTGAAGGACGCGCAGCAGCAGGGCCTGCGTCTCCTTGGGGAGTTCGCCGATTTCGTCCAGGAAAAGGGTGCCTCCGTCGGCTTCCTCGAAGTAGCCCTTGCGCTCGCCGATCGCGCCGGTGAAAGCGCCTTTTTCGTGGCCGAAGAGTTCGGCGTTGATGGTGCCCTCCGGGATGGCGCCGCAGTTGACTGCCAGGTACTTGCCCGTCCTGCGGCGGCTGTACTGGTGGATGATCTGCGGGATGTTCTCTTTGCCGACGCCGCTTTCGCCCGTGATCAGGACGGTCAGGTCCGTGGGGGCCACGGCCACGGCCGTCTCCAGGGCGCGGTTCAGGGCCGAGTCGTTGCCGATAATATCAAATTTATTTTTGAGTCGTTGGAGTTCTTGCATTTCCATAGCGAGCAAAGTTAAGGATTTTTTTTATATTTGTATTTCGAACACTTGTTTCAAGAACAAACCGTATTCAGAATGAAAAATATCTTCAAACTCCTTGCGCTTTGCGCCGCGGTCGCCCTGGCTGCCTCCTGTTCCAAGTCCCGCGCCGAGCAGATGAAGCTCGCCGAGAATCTCATGATTGATTGCACGCCCGAAGTGCTCGCCCTGATCGGCGACCAGATCCCCGTGGACCTGGCCGTCACCTATCCCGACGGCTACTTCCATCCCAAGGCCACCCTCGAGGTGACGCCGGTGCTGGTGTACCAGGGCGACGAGCAGGTCGGCCCGACCTTCACTTATCAGGGCGAGAAGGTCTTGGACAACTACAAAGTCGTCCCCAACAGCGGCGGCACCGTCCGTGAGCACTTCAACTTCGCCTATGACGAGGGTGTCGAGAAGGCCTACCTCGAGCTGCGCAGCGTCGCTTACTACAAGGGCCGTCCGATCGCCATCCCGAACATCAAGGTGGCCGACGGTACGATCCTCACCCAGCAACTCGCCAAGGCAAGCGGCACCTACACCCCCAAAAAGGATAACTATCAGGCCGTCCTCCACGAGCAGGCCGAGGGCCAGGTGATGTATGATTACAATTCCTCCGTAATCAAGAACAACGAACTCCGCTCCACCTCCGTCAAGGAGCTGCAGGCCGCGCTCGAGGCCATCGCCGCTGATCCGCGCTACAGCGTCGCGGGCACCAAGGTCGTGGCCTATGCTTCTCCGGAAGGCGGCCAGGCCTACAACGCCAAACTCTCCGACCAGCGTGCTTCCTCCGCCCAGAAGGCCTGGAGCCAGGTCACCGGCGAGAAAGCCCCGGACAACCTGGAGATCCGCAGCGTCGGACAGGACTGGGAGGGCTTCAAGGAGGCCATCGAGAAGTCCAACCTCGAGGATAAGGACCTGATCCTGCGCGTCCTGTCGATGTATTCCGACCCGGCCGTGCGTGAGAGCGAGATCCGTAACATGTCCCAGGTCTATACCGAGATCAACAAGAACGTCTTCCCGGAGCTGCGCCGCGCCCGTTTCATCACCGAGCTGGACTACCAAAACTACAGTGAAGAGGAGCTTGTGGCGCTCGCCAACAATGCCATCGACGTCCTGGACGAGGAGGGGCTGCTCCGCGTGGCCTCCATCGCTGAGACGCCCGCCCGCAAGACCCAGCTGTATGAGCGTGCCGTCAGCCGCTTCGATTCCGATCGCGCCCGCTTCAACCTCGCCGCCCTCGCCCTGGATAATTCCCGTCCGGACGCCGCGGCCCGCTACCTTTCCCAGATTAAGAAACCGGACGCCGATGTGACCAACGCCCAGGGTGTCGTGGCGCTGCAGCGCGGCGACCGCAAGGCCGCTGCGGACCTGTTCCGCCGCGCCGGCACGCCGGACGCCAAGGCCAACCTCGGCCTGGTCGAGCTGCTGGACGGCAACTATGACGCCGCCGCCCGCGACCTCAAGGAGTCCGGCGGAATGAACGCCGCCATCGCCAACATCCTTGCCGGCGATCTCGACGCCGCAGACGCCGCCCTCACCTGCAAGTGCGCCAAGTCCGAGTACATCCGGGCGATCATCGCCGCCCGCCGCGGCCGCGCTTCGGAAGTCAAGGCCCACCTGGACAATGTGGAGAAGGCCGATGCGACCCTCTTCCAGCGTTCGAAGACCGACGTGGAATTCGCAAATTACAGATAGTTATCGCGTTGAGATTTTGTGATTTGCGGATTTTTCCGTATATTTGCAGCCCCCGAAAACCGGGGGCTTTTTATAACTTATTTACTAACAATAATTTATGCCAACAATTCAACAATTGGTTCGCAAAGGACGCGAGGTCATCGAAGTGAAATCGAAATCTCGTGCGCTGGATGCTTGCCCTCAGAAGCGTGGCGTATGCCTGAGAGTCTATACCACGACTCCCAAGAAGCCGAACTCCGCTATGCGTAAGGTCGCGCGTGTACGCCTGACGAATTCTAAAGAGGTCAATGCCTACATCCCGGGTGAGGGACACAACCTCCAGGAGCACTCCATCGTGCTCGTGCGTGGCGGTCGTGTCAAGGATCTCCCTGGTGTACGTTACCACATCCTCCGCGGTGCTTTGGATACTGCCGGCGTGGAAGGACGGACGCAGTCCCGTTCTCTCTACGGCGCCAAGAGGCCGAAGTAATTGCAGCTGGATGGTTGTCATTATTAATTCTTTACAACAATGAGAAAAGCAAAGCCTAAGAAGAGGATTCTACTTCCTGATCCTAAGTTTCACGACACGCAGGTCACCCGCTTCGTGAACAACCTTATGTTGCAGGGGAAGAAGAGTATCGCGTATTCTATTTTTTACGATGCCATTGATTTGGTAGGCGAGAAGATGAAAGATTCTGACAAGGCTCCTCTGGATATTTGGAGGAAGGCGCTCGAGAACGTGACCCCGCAGATCGAGGTCAAGTCCCGCCGTATCGGCGGCGCCAACTTCCAGGTGCCCACCGAGTTGCGCCCGGAGCGGAAGATTTCGCTTTCTATGAAGAATATGATATCCTTCGCCCGCAAACGCTCCGGCCGCTCGATGGCTGAAAAACTGTGTGCCGAGATCATCGCAGCTTACAACAATGAAGGTGGTGCATATAAGCGCAAAGAGGATATGCACAGAATGGCCGAGGCCAACAAGGCCTTCGCCCATTTCCGCTTTTAATTGATTTTGGTCAGTTAGTCAGATGGCGAACAGAGATCTCAGATACACCAGAAACATCGGCATCATGGCCCACATCGATGCCGGCAAGACCACCACGTCCGAGCGTATTCTTTTCTACACCGGAAAGACGCACAAGATCGGGGAGGTCCACGAAGGTGCCGCCACGATGGACTGGATGGTGCAGGAGCAGGAGCGTGGTATTACCATCACGTCTGCTGCGACCACCGCATTCTGGCAGTACAACGGGGATACCTATCAGATCAACCTGATCGATACCCCGGGCCACGTGGACTTCACGGTGGAGGTCGAGCGTTCCCTGCGTGTTCTGGACGGTACGATCGCTACTTTCTGCGCCGTCGGGCGCGTGCAGCCTCAGTCCGAGACTGTTTGGCGCCAGGCGGATAAGTACCGCGTACCGAAGATCGCCTATGTCAACAAGATGGACCGCGTCGGTGCCGATTTCCTCGCTTGTGTCGAGGATATCCACAACAAACTCGGCGCCCGGGCGGTTCCCATCTGCCTGCCCATCGGGGCAGAAGAGAATTTCGAGGGTCTGGTTGACCTGATCTCCCAGAAAGCGATTCTGTACAAAGCAGATGAAGAGCTGGTGAACTACCACTACGCGGAGATTCCTGCCGACATGCAGGAGGCCGTGGCTTTCTGGCGGGACAAATTGATCGAGACCGCCGCCGAGTGCGACGACGCTCTGATGGACAAATACTTCGAGGATCCCGAATCCATCACGGAGGAGGAACTCGTCGCGGCCCTGCGCAAGGGCACCATCAGCATGCAGATCGTGCCGGCCTGCTGCGGTTCCTCGTTCAAGAACAAGGGTGTCCAGTTCTTGCTGGATGCCGTGATGCGCTACCTGCCGTCTCCGCTGGATATCGGCGGGACCAAGGCGAAGAACCTGGCGAATGACCAGGATGTGCTGCTTAAGCCCGATGCCGGCCAGCCCTTCTGCGGTCTGGTCTTCAAGATCGCGACCGACCCGTTCATGGGCCGTCTGGCATACATCCGCGTCTATTCCGGTCATCTTGATTCCGGCTCCTACGTGCTCAATTCCCGTTCCGGGAAGAAAGAGCGCGTCTCCCGCCTCTACCAGATGCACTCCAACCACCAGAACCCGATCGAGTTCGTGGAGGCCGGGGACATCTGTGCGGCCGTCGGTTTCAAGGATCTCCGCACGGGCGATACCGTCTGTTCGGACGACCACCGCTATTCGCTGGAGTCGATGGACTTCCCGGATCCCGTGATCGGGATCGCCGTGGAGCCCAAGACGCAGAAGGATCTCGACAAACTGGGTGTCGCGCTCGGCAAACTGGCCGAGGAGGACCCGACCTTCTCCGTCAAGTCCGACACGGAGACGGGCCAGACCGTCATCAGCGGAATGGGCGAGCTCCATCTCGACATCATCGTCGACCGCCTGCGCCGCGAATTCGGCGTGGAGATCAACCAGGGCGCCCCGCACGTCAACTACAAAGAGGCCGTCACCGCCACTGTCCAGTATCACGAAGTGTTCCGGAAACAGACGGGCGGCCGCGGCAAATTTGCAGATATCCTCGTCGAGATCGGTCCCGCGGATGAAGGTGTGCAGGGCCTCCAGTTCGACAATCAGGTCAAGGGCGGCAATGTGCCCAAGGAATTCGTGCCCAGCATCCAGAAGGGTTTCGAATCCGCGATGCTCAATGGCGTCCTGGCCGGTTACGAGGTGCCTTCGCTGAAGGTCACCCTCCTGGATGGTTCCTTCCACCCCGTGGATTCCGATCAACTCTCTTTCGAAATCGCTGCCCGTATGGCGTTCCGTGCGGCCTGTCCGAAGTGCAAGCCTGTCCTTTTGGAGCCCATCATGGACCTCGAGGTGGTCACACCCGAGGAGTATATGGGCGACATCGTCGGCGACCTGAACCGCCGCCGCGGACAGATTGTCGCAATGGACTCGGAGACCACCGGAGCCCGTATCATCAAGGCTTTCGTTCCGCTCGCCGAGCAGTTCGGCTACGTCACCGTGCTGCGCACGCTCTCTTCGGGCCGCGCCACCAGCACGATGTCGTTCCACCACTACGCCGAGGTCCCGACCGCCATGGCCCGGGACATCGTGGAGAAGAGCGGTTACAGGATGCCATCTGACGACGAATAGTTTTTGAATTGTAAAAAAGTATTTTGATATGAGTCAAAAAATTAGAATCAAACTCAAGTCTTTCGACCACATGCTCGTGGACAAGTCCGCGTCCAAGATCGTCGAGACCGTGAAGTCTACCGGTGCGAAGGTGAATGGTCCCATTCCTCTTCCCACCAACAAGAAGATCTTCACCGTCAACCGCTCGACCTTCGTCAACAAGAAGGCCCGCGAGCAGTTCGAGCTCGACTCCTACCGCAGACTGCTCGACATCGAGGACTCCAACGCCAAGACGGTGGACGCCCTGATGAAACTTGAGCTCCCCTCGGGCGTCGAGGTCGAGATCAAAGTCTGACGCTGATCGCGCAACACACAAGGAACGTGCAGGATCGCCCGCGGGTGGTCCTGCGCTTTCGGTCCCTTAGCTCAGTTGGTCAGAGCAGCTGACTCATAATCAGCGGGTCACAGGTTCAAGCCCTGTAGGGACCACGAATGATAATCAAGCACTTACGGAAACGTAGGTGCTATTATTATATAAATGGGGCGTGAAAAAGGTGTGATTTCAGCGTGTTTTAACTCCCATTTAACCCCATTCAAAGCAACTCGACCAGGGTATATAACCGGAGTGAAAGAACTGTTAAAGTTCCTTGATGTTCTTGAAGTGCATCCATCCTTCAGCAGCCTTGTATTTCTCCACAGAACCGCTTGGCACGTATACCACGCATTTCGACAAGTTGACGCCCCAGAAATCCCACGTCATATCATCATCTCCATCCCGAGGAAACAGCTCTGGACAACAAAAAAGGACGTCTCCCTATGCGGGTGGCGTCCTTTATCAATAGGAGATGTTTTTACCGTTACTGGACGGCAATCTGCTTGACTGTATCGGGCTGCTGGGCCTTCTCCTTCTTAGGGATATGGACGTTCAGCACTCCATGTTCCACCTTGGCTTCGATCTTCTCGGTCTCGGCATCCTCCGGCAGCAGGAGCGTCTGCTGGAACTTCTCGTAGGAGAATTCACGGCGGAGGTACTTGCCGTGTTTCTTGCCCTCCTTGTTCTCGGACTTCTTCTCCATCTCGATGAGCAGGTTATTGTCGGCGTCGATGTGGACCTTGAAGTCCTCTTTGGTGAGTCCCGGTGCGGCGAGTTCCACATCGTACTCTTTTTCGTTCTCAATCACATTGATGGCTGGAGCCGTGTAGGTCGTCCGTTCCATCCAGCTGTTGTCGAAAAAGTCGTTGAAAATGTCCGGCAACCAGCTATCATGCGTTCTTCTTGCAGGTAACATAGTTCAAAAACTTTAAACGTCCCGGTTTGGAGGCCCTCCTGCGGACCCTTATTCCCGGAGTTCCTTATCGGAACCGCATAAGGGAATTGCAAACCTGGGACCAATGCCGGAAAAGTGGACAAAACGGCACGGGAGATGACAGAAAGTCCATTTTTGAGACAAAATGGCTAGCGCGTTTCTTCTACAACAGTCCCTGGATTCAACCTTATAGCACCTGCCTGGTTCCCACGAGTTTGCCGACTCCCTGATAAGACTTCTAGAAACACATACTTTTCCTCATGAGCCATTATATGGGGTATTGCGGATTACGGGTGTGGTTATATGAAAAAGGTCGGCCCTATAATGGAACCGACCTGATTCATCGTTAGAATAGCGTATACAACGGATATCGGCAGAATCCGGAAGCTGCGAAGACTCCCATCCTCATACCGAGATGGTTGTCCTCGATCCACTTCCCGATACCGGGCAGGTTGTTCTCGTCGAGGAAAGCCATGCTATCCGACTGCAGAGGATGGCAGAGATTCACCGTTGCAACGGCATAGAGCTCGCTGTCGGTCTTGTTCAGCATCAGGGCGACAGTACCGTTGCGGTACGTCCCTTTCTCCAGGGATACCTCGGTCCCGTGATAGTCGTACGTTCTCATATCTTTTCAAGCAGGTTGGCGATGATATCGATCTGGGTGCGCTCGATTCCCGCGCTGTCGACATACTTGCGGTTGCGGAGACGTCCTATTACATGGACCTTGTTTTGTGTTTAAGTATTACGGTCTGGAGGTGTTTCAGAAAAGCATTCTTTTCCAAATCTGCTGGAGATAAAAGCTCCGGAAAAGTGTTTCCCCGTTGACCTATCGGGAGGGGGGCTAAATACTGGGAATCCTGGCGGAAGAGACTTAGAAAGAAAAAGCGCTGACCGACCACTGGGACAAGGAAGCCCTTGGGGTCGGGTACGCCTATCTCCGGAACTACGGCATCAGCGAAGAAAAGCCCTTCCAGAATGCTAAATGCGTGATTCGCAGAGGAATACTTGTCACCTCGAAAAAACAGTATTAGTTTTGATGCAGTAAAACACATTTCTTTGCGTTTATAGTATAGATTTGTTTGAAATCAATTTGTTATTTGGATATGAAACCGCTCAAAATCATGCTGTTATTCGCCGGTCTGATTCTTCTGGTCGGTTGCGAAAAAGCATCCCCTGACAGTTTGCAAGGCAAGTGGGAACCCATATATGCCTCCGGTGTTCATGAAGATGCTGTTTACTCATACTCTTTTGATGGACCTGTCGATGAGCACGGACAGATTCTAGCGACGATGGTGGGCAAAATAAACCCTGATATAGAGTATGAGCCGAGTACCATGCTAATTACGGGAATCCGCTTTTTCCGGAATCATGGGGAAGATGTTTTCACTACTTTCTTCAAGGACTCTCCCCATAACGAGATTGGAAAACCACTCAAGTACAGAGTCGAAAGCGGGAAACTCTACCGTGAATTGCCTATGGGTGCATTCATCAACTGTTCTCCCGATGTTCTCGAAGAAGGTTCTGGGAAATTTGACGAAGGTACTCCCATTTCATTCCTGGGTAATGGGCAGGTAAAGATAGGCGATTTCACCTACAGCAAGAAGTGATTGACGCATTTACATGCGTAGTCAGTTTATATTAAACTCTTAAGGTGATACATTCGGCAACGGTGTATCACCTTGTTTTATAACCCCAAACACACTGTAACGACCTATATTATTAACCTCGTAACACTGTTTTCTGCTCATTTTAAATGCTCGCAACACTGTTTTTGGGTTAATTTAAGACCCGGAAACACTGTTTTCACCATCAAAAATGTACTTGAAACTCTGTTCTCAGGTTCTTTTTTGTACTCGTTTACATGTTTTTTTGTTCTTTAAAGAACCCGTTTACTGTGTTTCTAAGCACAAAAAAGCCCCGAAGCACAGGCTCCGAGGCTGTTCTAAATGCGTATTTCCCTAAAACACGTAGCCGACACCGACCTTGAGGTTGGAGCGGTGGGTAATGGTAGCGTTTTCACCTTTGTACAGGTTCACCATTCCATAGTCATAACCCAAGGTTATCTGGAAAGCGGACATCTGGAATCCGACACCACCGCCAAGATATGCGTTGAACCGGTTGTAGTTCTGGTTGTCGTAGTTGTTGTATGTTCTATCTGCGCTGCTCGAGCCGACACCGCCGCTTAGTTTTGTGGTGGATGCGAGACCGAACTGAAGCGTCGGGCCGCCATAGACGAAGACCTTGCTGTCACCGGCAAGGTCGATGCCGCAGTTCAGATACAAGGGGGCGTTGAGCGCGTGCTCCGTAAAGGTAGAAGACGCGGACACTGTAGTGCCCAAAACAGTACCGGATCCTCCGCTCTTGTTGGTGATCAAGGAATAGTACACACCGGGAGCGAAACATAAAGCGCCGGCGACCGGAATGTTGAAGGAGACTCCGGCATAGGCGCCGTTGGAGGTGATGGATTTCGTGCTGGCATCCTTGAAACTCTGGGCCGAGTTCAAATAACCCGCATTAACTGACATTTGGGCGAAAGCATGAGTGCCGAACAGCATCAGGGATGCAGCCAAAAGGGTTGAAATAAACTTTTTCATATGACTATCCTTTATGAATTGATTATCAGTTCACAACAAAGATAAGAAATAACCCATAGAAATCCAAATGCGTCACATTCCGGAGTACTGAATACCCTCTTCGATATATGCGGCAATCTCATCCTTAGGGTGGATGTTCTCCAACAGTCGGAGGAAGGATTCGATGCAGTCTCCTACCGCAGGGATTCCGTCTTCTCCAACAAGTGGTTCTTTAGCCCAGTCTACCTGGTAGCTGAAATGGCCATCTTCAAGGATGATCTTCATGACTTTTTTCCGGCAGGTTATGAATGATTCGCTTTTCTCTGGGGGTATGGTTGGGGGTACAGAGTAAAAATATACGATTCTTATAGGTCTGGTACCTTTTGACGAAAAGTGGCAAAGCCCTTTCGTAGCTTTGCCACCATGGTCACCTACTATTTCAGAGACCCCGAAGAAGCCCTCAAACGCGCCAAAGCCGCCGGCCGGCAACCCGGCTGCTGGTGGGGCGGCATTACCCTGCCCAGCGGCAAACGCGGCTGGGCCATCTACCGCGACGGCAAAATCGTGGAACAATACGCCATAATGGGAAAACCGCGCTGATCATCCCGAAAAATGCTATCTTTGTCTTCGCACAGATGAAGCATTGATGAGCAGGACCCGTCATTCAAAGAAGAAATTCAAGCAAAAAGTCGATCACATCCGCGAAGCCAGGCAGCAGCTTGCCGACGCAACGGATGTCACGGTATTATCCACCTTGAAAGAAGCACTTATCAAAGAGAAGAAAGCCGCCACGGACCTTACCAGGCATCCCAAAGGAACGAAGGCTTCCGGGGGAGCCTCCTCCATTCCCTCCGCATCTGTCGTGCTTGATGCAAAAACTCATCTGATGGGCAAGAACTCGATCCGTTTATTCACCCCTTCCATCTCGGAACTGTAGTTCCTCGCTCCGCGACAAAAAAGAGATGGCCTCAAAGTCCCCGGACTTTGAGGCCATCCTTTTAATTCCATCCTATTCCTTATTCCACTTGCTCAAGGCGGGCAGGATAATAGCATCACCTTGTTTCAGGGTCTTTGTGGGATTTACAAAAAGATTATAACGATCATCATCCCGCCAGAACATAACCATATTGACGTCAAGAGTATTGTCGATCAGCCCCCAGAAAGCGGCACCTCCCGCCAAAGCATGTCCTCTCGGACTAACTGCACCAAAGGCGTCAATGAAATGATCATCAGCGAACAACGGGGCGCCGTAACCATGCATAGAACCATAATTAACATCCATAACGGTTTCTCTCGTCCAGGTCACGTCCGGGACATAGAACTGCACAAGTCGTTTGTCCGCTTTCATCACGAGAGCGGCGGATAATACGCCATTCGAGACCGTGTAATTAGCTTGCTCACAGAGCAGATATAATGTTGAAGGAGAGTTCTGGAAAGCGAAAACCGGACCATCGTAGCTCGATGATCCATAAATAAATTTAACCGGTGCTCCCAACGGTTCCATTCCGAAAAGAGCAGAAATTTTCCCGGAAGACGTCGCGGCAATCTTCTCCTTCAGACCTTCCGTCCAGGCTTCCTGCCAGGTTTCCCCGTTGTAAGTCAGGGTCAAATAGGCTACCTCCTCATAATCCGTGACTTTGCCGAAGAAGACATAAATAACGTCGCCGCTTGTCCAGCCCTCCTTGACGGCTTTGGTGCCGGGAGAGCCATAGGAGACAGTCAGATCCAGTTTGAGATCCGTCGCGGCCGGTACAGTTTCCACCTTATTGCAGGCAGCCAGGGTCAGAAGGGCCGCACCCAATGCTATGATCAATTTTTTCATCTTGCAATCATTTTTAGTGTTTACCAGCGCTGCTCCTCATTGAAAGGATTGTTATAGACCGGACTGATCTGGAGAACCTCCTCAGTCTCTGTTTCGACCACCTCGCACTGGGGCGAAAGATAGCGTTCTTTGAATACTGTTTGAATCATAATGCTATAAGGTTTTGAGTTCAGACAACCGCAACAGAAACAAAAATAACTATTATTCACGAAACAACCAAAATAATTGTCACCCGCCCCCAGTTTCCCTGCCCGGCGGCAAACGCGGCTGGGCCATCTACCGCAACCGGACATTCGCTGAACAAAACCTCAGATTTGTTGAATGAATTTCCCGGGAAACCCGTATGGCACAGGAATTGATTTCAAAAAAGACCGTTAAAATACTCAATCATATATAATCAATTAAACAACCGTATTATTATGAAGAATGTCGTGAAATTGCTTGTTGCGGGCGCTATGCTCGTAGCGGGCACGTTTGTCTCGATGGCCCAGCCCGGTGGCGGCCGTCCCGGCGGACAAGGTCGCCCCGGCGGCCAGTTCGATCCGGCCCAGATGGCCCAGCGCCGTGCGGACCAGATGAAGGAAACCCTCAAACTGACGGACGACCAGTATGCCAAGGTGCTCGCCCTGTACAAGGAAGAGAATGAGGCCAGGCAGAAGGCGATGCAGGCCGGCCAGGGTCAGCGGATGGATCGCGAAGCGATGCAGAAGCAGCGCGAAGAGCAGAACAAGAAGCTCGAGGCCATTCTCACCCCGGAGCAGTACAAGACCTGGACGGAGCAGCAGCAGAATATGATGCGCCGTGGTCCCGGCGGTCCTGGCGGCCCCGGCGGCGGACGTCCTCCCCGTCAGTAAGCTTTCGCAAAAAGGCTTTGGAGCGAATCCAAAGCCTTTTTTTGCACCTTCCCGGGCAGGGGAACTAGATGGTCATGGTGAAGCTGTAGATCTTACCTTTCTCGAGCGTTCTCTTTTCCGTCACGGACGCGTGCTGCTGGCAACCGCCGCCGAAGGTCTCGACATTCTCCCACGAGGCGCCCCATCCCTCCTTGGAGCGTCCGCCATACAGGAAGTTCACCGTGTAACCGACCTCCAGGTCTCCGTCGAAGAAGATGGGGGCGTAGAACACCTGCGTGGGCGTTTGCCCATTACTGGTGGTCAGGTCGCTGTTGTAGAAGTCGTTGAGCACATATTTCACCGTGCCGTAAGCGGTAGGGACGAACGATCCGGTATAGGTATCCTCCGTGACCGCAAGCGCGCCGGCAGTCGCGACGACGACCGGCGTGCCGCCGTTGTCCACGGAGATCTTGACGGTGCTGACCCGCTCGTAATAATCTTCGTACCAGGCGGTGGTCGCACAGGTCACCGTGAGCCGGAACACGCAGATCTGTCGGTTCAGGCGCACGGAAGCCGAGCCCCCGGAGATCGTGACATCGCCCACCATCACGTCGGCATTCGCCAGGCTGGACGGGGTTTCCTTGACAATCTTCCCGACAGAGCTCGTCAGGGTGTTCAGCGAGATGGAGGCGTCTCCCTCGGAGACGGTGCCGAACAGCTTGCTTCCCGCCGACGTGGAGAGGGCCGGATAGAGGCAGATCACCCGGTCGCCGGGATTCCCGGTCCAGGTGCCGCTGAACTCCGCCTTGTCGCGGCCCTCCTCGCCGGTAGAAGTGAAATTGTCGATGGCCGTGATGCCGCTATTATCGAACGAGATGACGGAAATGGCCTCCTCCTCTCTCCAGGTGACGTCCATCACCCTGGATTCTTGATCATATTCATACAAGGTCTTGGTCTGCGTGCCGACGGTGGCGCTGATTGTCAACGGGATTCCGGCCGGCTTGTCCGGGAGCTGCTCCTTGTTGCAAGCGCTGAAAGCTAGGATGGTACTGGCCGTTAAAACGAGGGAAAGTATGGTATTTTTCATGGTTCTATCCTCCATTCATTTGTTAAAAATTCCACTCCCAGCCGGGAGTCATATTCGGCGCTTCGCCAGAAGCGGCGATCACGCCTTCGGGTTGCACGTCCAGCACCTCGCACTCCGGCGAGATGTACCGGTCTTTTGTCTGAAATACAATCATATATTATGGGTTTGGTAACATCTATATAACAACCAACCTCGAAATTACAGATTTCCTGCCTGAAAACCAAATCTATCCCGCAGACGCAAACAACAACCCCGAAGCGCAGGCTCCGGGGCTGTTGTTTTTTCAAGCAAAGGCAAGAAAGATCTCCAACCGCTACGGCTAGGGCTCATAGATCAGCGTGTCCGTCTTGAGATAGGACTCGCCACCGTTCTTGAATTCGTATCTGGTGGGGTCACTGTCTTTGGGTCCCCAGTAAACCGTTCCGCCGATGGTAACCGTGCCGCAATATTTGTAATTGTTCGGTCCGATGCAACAAGCTTCCAAATCATTAGTAGCACCTCTTGTGGCAGTGACTTTGGTGACGCCGTCGGTGATGGTAATGGTGCCGCATGTACTAATTCTATCTATAGTATATCCTGCGCCGATACCGGGACAATTAGTTCCACCTGTAGCCACGATGGTTCCTTTGGTAATTAAAATATTACCACAACGGCTAGCGGCCAAATACGCACTTGGACCTCCGCCGATGCCGGCACCATTATCTCCGCCGTAAGCAGTGACGGTGCCAGTAGTACTGATGGTGATATCGCCGCCAACAACGGGAGACTCAGGTATTGTGTCACCGCTTCCGATGCCGGCAGAGCCGGAACCAGCGTAGGCCGTCACGTTGGCAGCTCCGGTGATGACGATGTTGCCGTAGTGACTTTCGGTGTCGCCGCCAATGCCGGCCGAACCTCCACTATCGCTGTGCGAGTCCGCTGTCAGCGAACCGCTTCCCTGGATGGTCAGCGTTTTGCCGTCGGGCACGCTGATGGCAGCACGGCTTCGACGGAAAGGCCTCACAAGATTATCCGTGCCGTCGGCCAGCACCAGGGTGGCGTCGCCCTCGCAGGTAATGCCTGCCCAATCCGTGCCCCAATCGTTCCCGCCATTGATGGTGATGCCCGAGAGCGTCACGGTGGCGCCGTCAGCGACGGAGATCTTGTAGTCTCCCGCGAGGGTTTCCGTCAGCCAATCGCCGTCCTGGGCCACATAATTGCCGGTGAGCTGGCTCAGATCCACCAGGTGATTCTCCACGGTGTAGGTGTAGGTGTAGGTTTCATGGCCGTAGGTGGAATCATAGGCTTGCGTGGGCGCGCTGCGGGTGACGGTGAAGCCGGGAGCGGCCAGCAGGTCGGTGACGTCCGTCTCCGATTCGTCCGTATTGCGGTTGTATGCGGGATTGTCGTAATCGACATCGTTTCTATAATTGGAGCACGACAATCCACAAATGCTATCCGCGGTAGTCGTGATCGTGATCGTAGCCGATGCTCCGATACAGCTCATCTTGAGGCCGCCGTAAAGCAGAATGCCCCAGTAAGCGTTGGCGTAAATGGAGTTGTCTCCTTTCAGGACCAGAGAGACGTCTCCCTGCGGATCCGGATAGATGTGCTTCTGATTGATGAATATGGAGCCGTAAGCCGTCAAATTGTCAAGGGTAAAGGTGCCGCCCTGACCATTTTCCAATCTGAATTCATACTCTTCGCTGTAGCCGCTGATGGTGATGTTGACAGGATCCTCTGTGAGCTCGTAATTTCCATAGATGGGGCTGGTAGTGGTGCCGGTGACGGTAGGCGCCTTACATTTCAACCAGGTCAGCTCCATCTTGCCATAGTAATATTTGCCGTTTTCGAAGCCTCCGGCGGGTGCGGCCTTGGAGGCCGTATATACATTGCCATCCTCATCTTCAGCCGTTATGTACAACGTCTCGTTCCTGATGTCATCGACGAACATCATGGCGAAGTAGATGTTTCCATCATCCGACATGTCTATGGGCTCCATGGTAACGGGGCCTCTGATGTAGCGATCCTCCTCGGTGGAGGCGAGCGGACAATACATATAAATGGTGTTGTTCTCCGCCGTCGTGACGACGAATTGGGTAAGCGTGGGCGTAACGGGATCGCCATTCTTGTCCTTAAAAGTCAGTTCCTGGCGGAACAGGGAGCCGACGTTCTGGAAGTTGACTTCGCTCTCGTCCGGGTTGTCATACTGGACAAGGGACATCGTGTATCCCTCGCTGTCATCACCGTCCATTGCCGCAATCTTCATCTTGGCCTCTCCATAATCGTAGTAGGCGGCACCATAGTAATAATCCCAGTAAGAAGAGACTTTCTGGTCCTTGCTGCCGGTCTGGTGGAGATAGTTAAAATACATATATGCCGGATTCAGATCAGGACGGATCATGTTGTAAAACAGATACACGGCGTCACCCTCGGCCGGTGTCAAAGCGATAGGGTTATGGTCTCCGTCATCATAGTAGAATTTCAGCGCACCGCTGAGCGTGGCTTTCCAGGGATTGGCATCCGGCGTGACGGTCATGGAGATGCATTTGCGCTCGGCGGGATCATAGGCGATGGCAAGGACGCCGTCATGCTCGATCACCACATACACATTGTCAGTTTCTGCAAACGTGGTCCTGGCGGTTTTTTCGCCGATGTTCACGGCCTTGGTGGCAGCGTTCCCGTCAAAGGATGCCGGAAGGTTGAAGTGGAAGACCGGCGCCTCGGCGAGGGTTCCGGGGGTTTGCTCAGGGGTATCCTGGAGTTCGACTTTGTTGCACGCGGTAAGGCCCAGTGCAAGGATAGCGAGAAGAGAGAGTGTCTTTTTCATAATACTTGCATTTAGGGTTACCATTCTTCCGGAATATAATCCGATTTACTTGCTGCGATGATGCAGGCCGGGTTGACTTCCAAAACCTCGCACTCCGGCGAGATGTACTGTTCTTTTGTCTGTACAATCATATACTGTGGATTTTAGATTTCTCGAAAAGTTGGGAAGAAGAATGCGTTAATTCTGATTCAGCAGATGATCCAGGCGCCGGGCAAAGTCAAGATTGGCGTCGATGGCTTCCTTGTCCGGGTGAGGTTTCATGAAAACGGAATAATCCGGCTCCGGGTCTTCCTCGGTGGCAATGTCTGCGCGGGCATCGGTAAACGCCAGCACCTCTTCCTCGGGGATTCCAATGAGTTTCATATTCTTGCGGTTCATCCGCCGCAAATTGTCGGAACAGTATGCGAGCCACGCTTTGAACGAGTTGGGCAATTGCAACTGTTTCCGCGCCAGTTCATCCCTCAGCAGTTTCTCCGTAAAGGTTTTGCCGGGATAATCCGAAAAGTTGTTGAATATCCGCGCCTGATGGCCCGCGTATTCAACCGCTTCTTCGTTAATCTTCTCCTCGATCCAGTCCATCTGTGAAAAACAGGCCCCGACATTGTCCACGAACTGGAAATTCTTCATATTCTTCCACGTGTCTATGTTACTGCTGAAAATGGTTTCAGCCGTCTGGTCGTGGCGTATGATAGGGGCTTGGAATACCTCATTGACGGCATCTTGAAATGGTTCTTCGCCCAGCCTTTCAACCTCCTCTATCGGCATCCGCAGCAGCCATACGGCAACGCTGTCCAGCCGATCCCACGCCGCTGCCGATTCATCGATGCTGCGGGCAAAAGATTCGATGCTGCTCATAACCATCAGGGCGGTGAGTCTGCGCTCTTTCCTCTGATTGTTTCGTTCAACCAGTTTGCTTGTGCCGAAGGTCAGGATAATGGAAACGGTAGTGGCAAGAATCGCGACGACAAAATCCTTCCACCAATTCCGGTCAAAAAAACGGTCTGACATAGTTAATTATCGATTGATCGAAACGAAGATACGCATTTCCGCAGAACTCGGCAAATGTTTGACACGGGTTGGCAAGGTCGTGGAGCAGTATGCGGTGATGGCGACAGCCACATCAGCAAAAACGCAGAGCCACTGCCGGAATCGTCCGTCAATCAGTTTTGTGTTTCTGATGGAGAATCCGTAACTTTAGTGTTCAGTTCGTCAACCGTCGCGTAAACATACTGGAATGGAAGCAGATAATACGGCTCATCTCTCGACCGCGAAACCGTCGAACGGTGGTTTCAGCGTCGTCTTTTTTCAACAGTTCCCTTTGCATTCAAGCAAGGAATTCCACGTCCCGGCGAAATGGCAGACAAAGAAGTATTCGGAAAGGGAACTGTACGACAAGTATTACAAGCAAAAAGATAATCAGTGGCCGTTTATCAGCCAGGTGGCGCTGGATCCGGAAATCGAACGGTCCTCGCTGAATGGGGTCATTGACACCTATGAGATCAAGGGTTTCGATTTTGTCCTGCACCTGACAAAGCAAGGACTGGATTCCGTTGATCCTCTGGAGTTGAGGGGGTATTGCCGGGTCGGATGTCGGGTTTTCCTGAAGCACACGGTCTCGCTGACCTATCGTTTCGTGTTCAACGGCGAGGATTGTTCGCTGTCGCGCGAGGCGAAGACGGAGGATTTGGTGGGCCTGCTCAGGACGTGGGTGGATGATTCGTGCCCGGGGGAGGTGTTCTGGGATGATGATTCGGAAACCGCGTCGGCGGAGCAGCGGATCACGGCTTTCCTGCCTTTGGATGTGTCGAAAGATCCGACGGAGAAAGAAAGTCTGTTCCGGTGCTATGGGTCGTCTGGCGTTTTCTGGGGCATCGCCGAGCGGTATCATTCGTTCATCCTGCGTCACTGCACGCGACTGATCCCGGACAGTGAAATGATAGTGCTCCCGGCAGAGAGAGACCTGGTGCTGAGATATGGGCTGGTCGATATCTGGGAGGACGCTAAATGCCTCAGCGACAGCAATAAAGGGGAGATTATGCGCTTGATGACGCTGGCGCCGGATTCGGTAGAGGCGCTGGATGAAGGCCAGTTTCGACAGGTCTGCGGGGACAATGTTTCCTGCGAAAAAGAGCGCTCGATCTATGTGGGGAAACGCGTCGCCGTGATGTTCGAGAAGGCCTGCCGGAAGTGCGCTTCCGGGACGAGTCCGTCCTTCATTCTTCTTCTGGAAGATGTGCTGTTTAAGAAGCATTCGATCCGGTTGGCCAAGCGGGTCCTGACCCGGTTTTTCGAGAATTCGGGGCTCTATTCGGAGAATCAGTTGATCCTGACCAATTCCCGGCTCAGTCTTTCTATCCAGAAAATGATGGACACGCCGGATCTGCCCTTCTCCAGTTATTTGGAGGAGTTGCAGTTCGATAGGATACAGGATCGCCTGGCAGTGGCGAAAGAGCAACGCGACCTCTATGATTCGCTGGAGCGGATGCACGCCAGTTTGCAAAGCATCAGCAATGCAAAATCCTCTAAATCAGAGAGCGTGCTGAATATCATTCTGGCGTTCATCTCCGTTGCCTCGGCGTTCCAGTTGTTGTTCCAGACTACGAATATGCCTTTCCTCAAGGCGTTGGGGGTTGAGCGTACAACCGGGATTTCGGTGATCGTCATTTTCCTGGTAGCCGTGGTCGCCATTTTTGCGGTGCTGACACTGCTGGCGAGGGGTTTGACGGGGTTGTATCAGCAGCGAAAGTATAGAAGGCGGGCGAATAAAAGGTCTAAAAGGAAAGGGGAAACGATTGATCGGAATTCCTCGGGCCGCAAGCTCCGGAAAACCCGTTTCAGAGATCGGCTCCTTGCAGGTCCTGTTATCTTTGAATATTATGTTGGTCACGATTCGGAGATCGACTCGTATTATAAAGAAATGACCGACGAGGAATAGCCTTTTTTAAAGACAAATACAACAGAATTGTGAATAAAAGACAGATGATGCAGCTGGTTCTTGCGGCGCTGTTTACGGTTCTCTTCTTCGTTTGGTTGATCCTGCCCCTGCCCGGTCAGGTTTATCTCAAACTCCTCGGTATGCTGGGTTCTGCTTTAGGCGTGACCAGTATGGTTCTCTCCTATCGGGCCGAAGAGAAGAACAAGAAGTAACGAAATTGTCGGATTGTTAATATGGCTTTATATGGGATCTCAGGAGAAATTCACTTACGAAGCGCCGGCGACCATCGTGGTTGATGTGGCGCAGGAGGGCGTGGTATGAACCTCGACGGGGACGAACGGAACCCCGACCTACCATCCGTTCAATAATGAACAAACGTGGTAAAGGGAGGATCAGGTTATGAAGAAGTATTTGATTCTTATTCTGGCAGCTGCGGCTGCGCTGGCCTCCTGCGGGAAGGAACTGATGGAACCCGATAATGGTGTCGTTGAGGGAACGCCCATCACTTTTGAGTTGTCTGCGGATTATTCGGGAGTGACGAAGGCCGTGAAGAGCGGCTGGGAAGCCGGAGATGCTATTTTCGTGTTCTTTGATAAAGTGAAAGTACCGAGGCATTTGAAGATGACCTACAACGGTAAGAAATGGACGTCCGTGGAGTATGACGGCGAGACGGTTACGCCCGGAGCGCTGGAGTTGCGGAATGGCGATACGGGCAATATGCGGGCGGTGTATCTGCCTTACGGAAGTAATGCCACCGTATCGCCCACCGGAGAGCAAGACGAGTTCGGCAGATGGCAGTATTTCGCGTTCAGCGAGAGGCACTATGCCTACTATATGACGGCTACGCTCCCTTACACCGTGGAAGATAATAAAATATCCGGCGCTTTCGATATGGAGATTCCCGAAGGCTATGTGCAGTTCTTTGTGGAGGATGACGAAGCCAGTGAATATGTAGAATGCCTGTTGGGTATTGACGCGGTCATCTCCGTTGACGTGGCTTCCGTTGCCGCCGACGGCACCATTATCGAGACCAGCGACATGAAGGCATCGGATGATCTGCCGGGATTTTTCTTTGATAACGGCACCGAGAAGGGCTATATCTTCTACGGGAAACTGGATGACAGTTATAATGGAATATATCATCTCTCCTATCTCGACTATCAGAAAGGTTATTATTTCTCCAAGACCAAGCGCTATTCCCCCCGCCTTTCCGACCGCTGCGACTATTTTGTGAGGGGCAAGGTGCTTGCCAGCCACGACGCCATAAAGCTGCCCGCCGCCAGCAATATCAGCCATTTCAATCCTGACGGTTCGTATGTCAGCGGATGGCAGCCGGTGGGAAAAGATATCACGGTTAAGCTCCAAAAGATCTCCAATGGAGGAGCGACGGTTAAAGACCTTGGCACCTGGTTTACCTGTAATTACAATCAGTCCGTTCCGGAATCACTCGGTACTCTGTACACATTTGATGATGCCTGGTCCCTATTTCCTTCCGGTGCCACGTTGCCGAGCGAAGAGCAGTTCGAAACCCTGCACCGCGGTGCTACATGGGTCTGGGTGAAATTGCATGGCAACCATGGATGTGTTGGCCAAAGCGATACCGGTTTCTTGTATTTCCCCCTGAACGGCGGGGGCGAAGGATACTGGTCCAGTACGCCTTCTCCTGAAATTGGTCATGGGCGCGCATTGTTGTTCGATCGCGACTTTGATTCGCTCTGTGTGTACGATGAGTATCGTACAGTACATTTCGCAGTTCGTCACATCGCAGAGTAATAACCCGCCGCTTGTCGGAGGGTTACCAGCGGTCTGAGACGCGGGTGATGCGGGTGATGCGGGTGAGTTTCAGTTCGCTGGGAGACAGGCCCGGGGTCCCAAAAAAGACCCCGGGTTGCCCCGGGGTCTCGGAATCAACAGAGGTTCCCTATTTACTTGGCGTAGACAGGACGGATCGGCAAACCGCTGTAGCGCTCGTTGCCGAATCTGCGCACTTCAATAGTGGTATTGGGTATTAAGTACAAGCTCCTTGCGTGGGCCGAGATCTGCTCGTAGTAGGATGAAGACCAGTAGTATCCGAGTTTGCCGACATTGGCCGGGCCTTCACTTTCAATACAGCCTGCGAGGGGAAGGAAGATGGTTTTTTCGTTAGGCCCGGTCACAAGATAACCTTTGCTGGCATAGCCGTCATCCGTCGTCTTATACGTCCAAGTGCAACTGGTCCTCAGTTCCGTCCACTCATCGTCCGTGGGCATACGGAACTTCCCGCCCAGTGCCGCATAGGCCGCGTCGTCGACATTGCCGTCTTCTTGAAGGGAGATCATGCCGTCGCCGATGAATGTTTCCCCGTCATACCAGATACCCATTGTCCGACCGTCCGCGTGAGTGTACTTATTGATATAGATCCAATCGTCCTCTCCCTCCTGCATCCATCGGTAGTTGCCCCAGGAGAAATCGCTCTTGGCAACCGTCTCGCCCCAGGCGAAATAGTCGCCGTAATCCGTCTCTACAGCCGCACCGAGGTTGCATTTCGCCCATTTCACACCGCTCGTCAGGCCCAGGTCCACGTAAAGGTCGGATGCGGCGGTCTCAGTCCAGCGGCTGTCGCTCAGGACCGGGAAGTTGTACATCTTGCCGGCGGTGAGCGCCGAACTGCGTTCCAGGCTGTAGATCTTGTCGTCCGACGCAAGGGTGAAGGTGTAGGCGGTCGCTTCGGGGTTGACGAGCCGTCCGGCGAAGATGGCGCCGTCAGCATCGGCAAAGCCGCTCAGGCGGGCACCTGCCTGCTGTTCTTCCTCCCGGAGGGTCCCGTCGAAATTGACACCCGTGAGAGCCACCGGGCGGACCTGCGGGCTGGCAAAGGTGTATTTCCCTACTGTATTTTCGATACCTGCGACGTGGAATTGTACGAAGTTCTCGGGCTTTTCCAGCGAGAAAGAGGCCCTCACCGTGGTGCCGTCCACCGTATAGGGCACGCCGGTCTTGGCGAGATAATAGTTAAAGATATGCTCCTCGTCGATCCCAAAGAAATCGAAATAACCGTCTTCGATATTAAGAGATGAGATTCCCGGAAGATACACGGCAGTAAGGAGATACTCTTCCAGGTTTTCGAAATCTGAAGACGTATAGGTGTCGTTGGAAATACCTACGTCCCATCCCTGCGTTTCTTCATTGTAGGAAAATAGGATAAAATTATCCTCGATCCCCTTGAAGAACAGGACAATATCATCACCCTTCTCCCAGTCGGTCTTCGACGCCTTGGTCCCGGTGACGGTGATCTCGAAATTCATCGGCACTCCGGCAGGGGTCTCCTCCTGGGGAGTCAGTTCCTTGGTGCAGGAGAGCAGCCCTGCGGCCAGGCAAATCAGCAAGAATGTCTTTTTCATTTTTCTTCCTCCGATTTTAGATGTTTTCTTCACCCCATTGGGGATACTTGCCAGGGCTCAGGGCGATCACGCCCTCGGGTTGCACGTCCAGCACCTCGCACTCCGGCGAGATGTACCGGTCTTTTGTCTGAAATACAATCATATATTATGGGTTTGGTAACATCTATATAACAACCAACCTCGAAATTACAGATTTCCTGCCTGAAAACCAAATCTATCCCGCAGACGCGACAAAAGCCCGGCAGTCCGGGGACTGCCGGGGCCTTAATAGTTTTTTTTCTTAGCCCAGGTATTAGCGAAAACTACCGCGGCGACAGAAACGATGACCAAACCTATCCAGAACAGATTCTCCGCCAGGTCATTCTGCAGCAGCAGGACGAAGTTCAGTGCCGCCAGGGCAAAGTGGAAGCAGGCTACGATGAGCCGCAGGCGTTCTATGTCATACATCTTCTGTTTTTCAGGGGAAGAAGTATTGTACCCGGCAATGAACCCATCACATTTGCCGCGAAGATAAGCTATCCCAACGAAAACCAGGATTGCTGCGAGAAAGATGAGCCACCAAATCATATAATCCAATTGATCGAAACGAAGATACGCATTTCCGCAGAACTCGGCAAATGTTTGACACGGGTTGGCAAGGTCGTGGAGCAGTATGCGGTGAAGGCGACAGCCACACAAGCATAGCGCGATGCTATGAAAGATGCTATTCTGGAGACCGCCGGGATTCCGTTCGACCTCATTCCCTACGAGGTCGATGAGAATAACCTGGCGGCGGAGCACGTGGCGGAGCAGTTGGGGGAGCCGATCGAGCAGGTCTTCAAGACGCTGGTCCTACGCGGGGACAGGAATGGCCTGTTCGTGTGCGTGATGCCGGGGTCCCAAATAGACCCCGGAGTCATTTAGAGCATAAAGTACTGATGTTTCAGCCAATACGCATATATGGGGTCCTGGAAAGAATAGACTCCGGCGATGTGGTCCAGAATGTCTTTTTCAACGAGCGCCTTTCTCGCACGGGCAATCACCATCGGAGAAGAGAGTTTATATTTCTCCATCACGGCCCGGGAAGAAAGGTTTTTTTCCCCTGCGGACATGGCGCGGAGAAGGCACATCTGCTGGTTGGTAAGCGTCTGGGTCATTGTGTCGAACATCAGACTGAGCTGGGCCGTGATTGCGGAGTGGGCTTCCTCTACGTCGTCGAACGTGGCGATCTTGTCAGTGCGCAACCATACCTGCTGGGCTAGCTGCTGGACATAGTACGGATGATTCTGGACGCGAGCGACAATCTCCTCGCAAACATCATCGTTGATGGCTTTTCCAGTCCTTTCAAATGTACTTTTGATGAATTCCACCCAGTCCGGAGTCTTGATCTTCTCCAAAAACATGATGTCTCCGAATTTGTAAAAAGGCATGGAGTAATCCGTGAAAACCTCAAGCATCATGTGCCGTTTGCTGCCGTACAGGCAATAAGCCACGTTCTCGTGTTGCTGGAAGTGGGAGCGAAGCTTTTTCTGGAACGCGAGCGAATCGTCAAAAGAGGCGATATTTTGGAACTCGTCGATACAGACGACGATGCGGAGTTTTTTCTCTACGGCTATTTTTTCAGCGAGATCAAGGATCTCGTCCGGACTCCTCCGGAGTTCTTCCATGTTGAGTTCGACGGTGAGCTCACTTGTCGGGTCGCCTCCAAAAGATAGTTTGGGGACGAAGCGGGACAGGAAGCGGGTTGCATTTGCGACGGCCTCCTCCCATTTCGTCGCGGTAGATTTGATGATACTCTGGGCCAAGGCCGTGTAGAACTGCTCTTCCGAGCGCACATTAAAGAGATCGACCCGACATATACGTAAGTCCCCGTCTTCTTGCATGGCAATCGTCGCCGCCTTGAAAACGAGGGAACTCTTCCCCCATCGTCTTGGAGAGATAAGAATGGTGTTGATGAGAGACTTGAAATTAGTTACAAGGTGCGCTGTCTCCTCTTTCCGGTCTGTGAAGTTGTTCTCCTTGGCAAGCCTGCCGAACACAAAGGGGGTTTTCATAAGGCGTATATTCTTTCTCGCAAAAATAATAACAATTATTGATATATCAAAAGATGATATATCGGTTTTTGTGTTATCTCTTCCTGGTCAAAATCGACCCGCAGGCACTGATCTCCTTCATCGGCGCAGAGATATACCCTCTGTAGAATACTACCAGCGGTCTGAGACGCGGGTGATGCGGGTGAGTTTCAGGTCGAGGCAGAATACTTTGTCATAGCGTTCCGGGACGCCGTCCGGATTCAGCGCCGTGAAGCGGTGGTGCGTCATCCATCCGTCGTGTTTCAGTTCGCTGGGAGACAGGGCCGGGGTCCGGAGTTCTCCCGCCCCGGATTCGTCCGGCCGGGGCGGGATATAATTCGGATTGCTGTACGTCTTCGATATCTTGTCGAACGACACGGGCTCATAGCCGGGGAATTCGTCCGGCCGGTCCTGGCAGTACTGGATGATCAGGTCCTGCGCCTTCTGCTGCTTGCAGGCGGAAACCGCGCCCGCCCCAACGATAATGACGAGCAATAAGAAAAATCTTTTCATAATACCTTCTCTGCTTTTTGTTTCTTGATTTCCTCGGTCAGCAGGTCAATCTTTTCGTTCAATAGCTGGACCTCGGCTTCCAGATTGTCATTGTTGTCCTTGACCATCGCGTCCACGAAGATCGAGTTCACCAGCGATAGTCCGATGATGCCGCCGAAAATGAGGATCAAAACGAAATAGATACGCACGCCGACCACTCCGCCCGGCGACATCGAGGCCACCAGGGCATCGGGTATCTCATACCACCCTTCTACGGTACAGAGACGGAAGGTCGAATAGACCGAGTCCCACGGCGTCCCGAAAAATTGCGGGGAGATGTCCTTAAAGAGGGCGCAGTTGAACAGGGAGATGACCAAGATGAGGATCAGGAAGCCGGCGAAGATCGGGAGGGAGTCCCGCATCGCCCGGCCCAAGCCCTTCATCGTCGCGGAGAAGTTCGGGAAGACGTGGACCAGGCGGAAGATTCTGAACACGCGCAAGATTCTGAGAATGAGCAGAATCGAAAGGTCCAGCATGTGGGTGGGGACGAAATAGGCGACAAGGGAGGGTATCGAGAGGATGACCAGGGTCCCGTCCATCCGGTTCCAGTTGGATGACCAGTATTCTTTGAAGCCCAGTTGCCGGAGCTTGATCGTCATCTCGATGATGAAGAAGATCGTGCAAAGGGCATCGATGACATTGATGAGGGGGGAGTGAACCCGGCCTTCCTGCAAAAACAGGATGACGGAGTTGATCAGGATGACCAGGAGGACAACCCGCTCGGAGGTGAAAATGCTCTTTCGCGTCGACATAATGCAGCTGATTTCTGGTTATCGGGCGTCCTTGACCCAGTGCATCACGGCGACGGCGTCGTCGATGTTCTCGATGAAGTCGGCGGGTTTGGTGATCCCCTTGGCATTCCAGATATTCATATCGGCGAGCGGCTCGACCACGGTGCCGCTTTCGTCGAAGCGGCCGTCGGGACCGATCAGGCCGGTCGTGTTGAGGCCCCACTGGCGGGCGAGGAAGGAGTAGGCCGCCTGGCGCTTGTCGAAGTCATAGTTGTGCTGCCCCAGCGGGAAGTGTACGCTCTCAAGCCGGTTTTCGGCCCCGTAGAAGCCGTAGATCCGCTTGACATAAGGGACCTCGATTTCGGGGTTCATGGCGGTCCAGTCGCCCCCGTCGGAGACCAGCAGCATCGGGCGCGGGGCGCACATCGCCGCAATCTCGGGGTTGGAGGTGCCGCCGCCGCTCAGGGGCAGAAGGGTACCGCTCTCGCATTCGCAGCCGCCCGCGAAGTACGAGGACATCATCACCACGGGGATGGAAAGGGTAATGCGGTCGTCGATGGCGGTGACGAACATGCTCTGGCTGCCGCCGCCGGAGCATCCGGTGATGCCCACGCGAGTCGGGTCGACTTCCTTGAACGTCAGGGCATAGTCCAGGAGCCGCTCGGCGCAGAGGATGTTGTAGGGCTGGGCCAGGCCGGTGTGGTGGTAGGCGATGTCGAACTGCGGGCTGGGGCCGTTGCAGAACATGCTGAAAGACACCGCGATGCAGCCCATGCTGGCCTGCATGGCGCAGCGGCGCTGCACCACGTCGGAGGCGTGTCCGGCGTCGCTGTGGCCGTGGGGGTTGATCACCAGCGGGTGCGCGCCCCGGGTGGTCTTGGCGGGAGAGTAGATGGCGCCGAAGGCGTAGAGTCCGGGGAGGATCTCGAGGGCCAGGTCCTGCACGGCGTAGCGGCCGTAGTTGCGTTTCTTGGATAGGAAAACCTTGCCGTCGAAGTGTTCCGGCACCTTGTCCAGGCCGACGCTGTGACGGATGTCGGCCTTCAAGATGGCCTTCCTTGCTTCCCAGGAGGCCTGGCTGTCGTATTTGGCGGACAGATAGTCCAGCAGGGCCTGCCCTTCGAAGGGGTTGCGGCGGGAATGCCTGAAGCGGGCGACGCTATAGTAGGGGTTGCCGTTGCCGTTGTTCCATTCGGCGTTGTAGCCGAAGGGCCAGAGCAGGGCCTCGAGGGTCTGTTCGATGTCCCAGGGGCGGATGCGGAAGTCGGCGAAGTCCACCATCAGGTCCTCGGGGACGCTGCCGGCGTTGATGCGCACGCCGAATTGCTCCGCCACGTCGGCGAGCACCTCGCGCAGGGGCCGGGAAAAGGTGTTGACGTACTTGGAGAGGTCGGGCTGCGCCGGCTGCTGGGCGGCTGCCGTCCCGGCGGAAAGCATCGCGGCGAACAGGATCGCCAGAAAGGTCTTTCTCATATTATTCTTCTGTTGCTTCTTCGGTGTCTTTTCCGACGATCTGAAGGTAGCCGGGAATGGCGCGCCCGCCGGCTTTGTGCAGGTCTTTGCGGTCGTTGCTCAGGGTGATCACCTCGAGTCCGGGGGTGATGCTGACATAGGCGTTCGAGAGCTCCGTGACGGTGGTTTTGGTCTCAGCCCGGCCGGTGAAGACATAGTCATAGTAGGCGACCTCGTCCAGGCGCCCTTCCATCGTGGCCTTGAGACTGTCCAGGGCTGCCATTACTTCGCGGGTGCGCAGGATGGCGGTCCGGTGGCGCTCGGCGTTCTTCGGTTTGCGCTGGGCGATGTAGTTGTCGAAGAGTTTGGTTTCCTGGCTGAGTTTGAGGTCGAAGACGTTCTGCCGGCGCTCGAATTCGGTGCGGAAAGTCGTGGAGTCGATTTTCTCGATCTTCGTGAGGCGGAAAGTTCCTTCCTGGCCTTGGAGGATGTAGGCGCCCAGGGTATCCTGGAGGGGGTCGGCTTCCTGTTTACAGGCGCAGGCGAGCAGGCAGAGCAGGGCCGGGATCAGGGCTTTGATGAAAAGTCTCATGTTCGTCACATCTTGGTTATTCGCAAAACACAGATTACAAGTTTACGAATAATCACGGAAATAACCAACAGCCCCCCGATGCCTGCCTTTCCGCCCAAGAGCGGCGGGAGGGGCAGGACGCCGCCTCGCATTCGCGAGGCGGCGACCGCCCGACCACCACCGCCGTCGGGCGGCCAATTCCGCGTGTAATTGTCAACTACTTCCTCATCACGGTCTCCACGGGTGGGGTGGGAATCGGGGTCTGGGGCACCCGGGCGGGGGTAGATTCTTCGCTTCGCTCAGAATGACAGGCGTGCGCTCAGGATGACGATTTATTCTTCCGGGAGGGGTTCGAGTTGGGTGGGGGAGAGGCCGACGGAGGAGAAGCCGCCGTCGTGGTAGAGGTTCTGCATCGTGACCTTGCGGGTGTAGTCGGAGAAGAGGGTGACGATGTAGGCGGCGCAGTCGTCGGCGTCGGCGTTGCCCAGGGGCGAGACGCGGTCGGCATAGCGCAGCATCCGTTCCATCCCGGCGATTCCTTCGCCCGCCGTCGTCGCGGTCGGCGACTGCGACACCGTGTTGATGCGCACGTGCCGGGCGGGACCGTAGATGGCCCCGAAGCTCCGGGTGATCGACTGCAGGAGCGCCTTGGCGTCCGCCATATCGTTGTAGCCGACGAAGCTGCGCTCGGCGGCGATATAGCTCAGCGCCACCACGGAACCCCATTCCCGCAGCGCATCCTTCGTGTAGAGCGTATGCAGCAGTTTGTGCAGCGACAGGGCGGAGATGTCCAGGGTCTTGTCCAGGAAATTGTAGTCCAGCGCCTCGTAGGGCCGCTTCTTGCGCACGTTCGGAGACATCCCGATGGCGTGCAGCACGAAGTCGAAGGGACCCCCGAAATGCTCCATCGCCCCGTCCACCAGCGCCCCGAGATCCTCGAGCGAGGTGGCGTCGGCCGGGATGAGCTTGCAGCCGTGCGCTTCCGCGAAAGCCGGGAGCGCACCCAGGCGCAGGGACAGCGGCGTGTTGGTGAGCACGATCTCGGCGCCCTCGGCGAGGGCCCGCTCGGCCACCTTCCAGGCGATTGATTTCTCGTTGAGGGCACCGGTGATGATGCCTTTCTTTCCTTTCAGCAGTTCCATTGAATCAGAGATTTTGGTTGTCCATCAAATAAAAGGATAATTCGCCTTTGCAGGCCAGCCGCCCGTCCACCTTCGCCTGGGCGCCGATGACATAGAGCGCACCGCGGATGGCGATCGGCTCGGCGGTCACCTCGATGGTGTCGCCGGGGCGCACCATCTGCTTGAAGCGCACCTTGTCCAGACCCGCGTAGAAGGGGGTATGGCCTTTGAGTCCCTCGCCCAGGATCAAGGTGCAGGACTGGGCCATGATCTCGCAGATCACCACCCCCGGTACGACCGGGTAGTCCGGGAAATGCCCCCGCAGGAACCATTCTTCGCCGGTGACGTGGTAGGTGGCCTTGATCCGGTCGCCTTCCTTTTCCGTCCAGTCCACCAGTAGCATCGGCTCACGGTGCGGCAGGAATTCTTTGATATCTGTTCTGTTCATTGCTGTGTTGTTTACATTTTTCGCAAGGCCACGCAGGCGTCGTGTCCGCCGAAACCCAGGGAATTGGACACGGCTAGATCGAGTCCGCGCGCCCGGGCCTCCAGCGGCGTATAGTCCAGATCGCATTCCGGATCCGGGTTTGTCAGTCCGATGGTCGGCGGCACGATGCCGTCGCGCAGGGCCAGGGCCGAGGCGAGGATCTCCACCGCACCCGCCGCGCCGATCATGTGGCCGGTCATCGACTTGGTGGAGCTGATCGAGGCGCGGCGGGCCTCCGTCTCGCCCAGGGCGAGCTTGATGGCCAGGGTCTCGGTCTTGTCGTTCAGCAGCGTGCCCGTGCCGTGGGCATTGATGTAGAGTGCCTCGCCGGCCCGGAAATCCGACTGTTCCAGCGCGTCCCGGATGGCCCGGGATGCGGGAACGCCGTCCGGACGCGGCGCGGTGGGGTGCCAGGCGTCGCAGCAGTTGCCATAGCCGGTCACTTCTGCGAGAATTTGTGCGCCGCGCGAAAGTGCGTGGGCGTATTCTTCGAGAATGAGCACCGCGGCCCCTTCCGCCATCACGAACCCCCCGCGGTCCGCGCTGAACGGCAGCGAGGCGCGGAGCGGATCAGGTGAATGGGTCAGGGCGTGCGCACTCACGAATCCGCCGAAAGCCAGCGGGTTGAGCACCGCCTCGGTCCCGCCCGCGATTACCGCGTCCGCGAAACCGTAACGGATGGCCCGGAAGGCCTCTCCGACGGACTGGGTGCTCGATGCGCAGGCCGCAGCCGTGGTGAGATTGGCCCCCTGGGCGTCGTAGCGCAGGGCGATGTTGCCGGCGGCGATGTTTCCGATCATCTTGGGGATGAACAGCGGGGAAATGCGGTCCGCCCCTTCTTCCAGCATCACCCGGGTCTGCTCGATGAAGGTCTGCATCCCTCCGATGCCGGTGCCGATATAGACGCCCAGGCGTTCCGGGGCGATGTTTTCGCCCGAGCGCAGTCCGCTTTCTTCCATCGCCTGCGCGGCCGCGGCCTGCGCGAGCAGGCAGAAGCGGTCGTTGCGGCGGGCTTCCTTGGCGCTGATGCCCCAGGCGGCCGGATCGAAATCCTCCACTGTACCGGCCACCCGGACCGGGAGGCCCCAGGCCTCCAGATCCGGGAGCACGCGGATGCCGCAGCGGCCTGCCTGGAGGGCGGACCAGAAGGCATCGACCCCGCTACCGACCGGCGAGATCACGCCGGTGCCGGTGATGACGACTCTCCGTTCCTCCATTATTTATACATAAAGCGGCGGATGCTGCCTTTGGGGGTCTTGGAGAAGGGTTCGAAGCGGATGTCGAAGTCGTTGACCGCGGAGTAGGAAGGCAGTTTGGAGTTCAGGTAGACCATGTTCTGCTTCATCACGGCGTCGAGCCCGTCGGCGCCGATGCCGGCCTTGTCCAGGGCATCGATGTTCGGCACGATGAGGGCCACGATTCTGTGGCTCTCGCGCTGGAGCACGATGGACTCGGACACGTAGGGCAGTTCGTTCAGCACCACCTCGATTTCCTCGGGATAGACATTCTGCCCGTTCTCCGTCAGAATCATATTCTTGCTGCGGCCCAGCAGGAAGACGTTGCCGCTCTTGTCCACCGTGCCGATGTCCCCGGTCCGGAACCAGCCGTCCTGCAGGACCGCCGCCGTGGCCTCGGGATTCTTGTAGTAGCCCTTGAAGACGACGTCTCCGCGGATGGACAGTTCGCCGGCGATGTTTTCCGGGTCGGACGAGGCGACGCGGATCTCCATGATCTCGGGGAGATATTCGCCGCAGGACTTCGGGATGTACTTGCCCACCTTGCCGTAGGAGACGATCGGGGCGAGTTCGGTCAGGCCGTAGCCCGTGATGAACGGGACCTTGAGCTTGTAGACGAGCAGGGCTTCCACCTCGGAGGGGATGGCGGAACCACCGGTGGCGAACACTTCGATGTTGCCGCCCATCGCGGCCATCAGCTTGTCGTGGAGGGCCTGGCAGTATTCCGGATAATGCTGGTAATCAGCCAGTTTTGCCTTTCCTTCCGGGCTGTTGATCTCGGCCCCGAGGACGTATTCGGCAAACTTGACGAAGATCAGGGGCACACCATAGAAGATACGCGGGCGCACCTCCATCAGGGCCTCCTGCACATTCTTCGGAATGGGCGGCAGGCCGAGCACGGTCACGTGCATGCCGAGGGTCATCGGGATCACGACGTCGCAGGTCAGGCCGAAGCTGTGGGCGTGCGGCAGCAGGCTCAGGTAGTTCTCCCATTTGTGGAACGGGAAGCCCGGGCGGATGCCCTGGACGTTCGCCGTGTAGTTGCGGTAGGTCAGCATCACGCCTTTCGGATTTCCGGTGGAGCCGGAGGTATAGAGGATGGCGCAGACATCGTCGATGTCGGGACGGACCGCGCAGAAGTCTTCCGGACGCATTCCGGCGGGATATTTCTGTGCGAGCAGTTCCGCGCCGCGTGCATAAAGGGTATCCACGCCTTCGCGGCTGGCGAGCACTTCGCCCGTTGCGCAGTCGATGACGCAGAGCACCTGGGGCATCTGCGCGAAGTCCATCGCGGCGAAGATGCGCTTCTCCGTATAGAGGATGCGGCTGTCGGAATGGTTCACGAGGCTCTGTGTGTCGGCGGGGGTGAAGGCATTGTAGAGCTGGACGGCCACATAGCCCTTGCTGACGGCGGCCATGAAGACGGAGGCCCCGAGGGCGCAGCTCTTGGTGTTGATGGCTATCTTATCGCCGGACTTCAGGCCGGCTTGTTTCCAAATGAGGTCGAGCGTCTCGATGCGCTCCGCCAGCTGGTGATAATTGATGGTTTCTTTGTGGAAATCCGTCAGGGCAGGACGCTCCCAGCTGTCCCGGACAGCGCCTTCGAAAAGGCTGATGAAATTGTCGATCTTTAACATTTCTATAATTTGGTTTGAGGTTTTCCGGCTGCGAAATTATCCCGTTTTTTCAAAGCAGGCGAACAGATTCGGATCAATGTGGTCAGAATCGGCACGCAGTTGGTAAAATGCCGCTCACGGGGGTGAAGCCGCGAATGACCGTCCCGGCGGGACCTAACCGACCGCTGCAAAAATACCGCGGTCTCTCCATCCGGAAAAACAAAGGTCACGAGCGGACCGGAAAAGTGATAAAAATCCCCGACCGGCGGGAAAATCGCCCCGTTTCCGGGACGAATTGCCGTCAAATCCGGCTTCGTCCCACCCTCCCGACCGTTGGATTATCAACAGAAATCGTTAACTTTGAGAACCAATTATTACGGAAATGAAAAAGACCACCCTCCTCAAGACCATTCTCTTCGTCCTTGGCCTCTGCCTTGCCGCGAACGCCTTCGCCCAGCGCCAAATGGAAAACCTCAGCCGCGGCGTCGTGGCCATCCGCCAAGACGACGGCGTCTTCGTCTCCTGGCGCCTCCTCGGCACCGAGCCCACCGACCTGGCATTCAACGTCTATCGCCAGACCGGCAACCAGAAGGCCGTCAAACTGAACGACGCTCCCCTGACGGGCCCCACCCATTTCATCGATCACACGGCTGACCTCACCCAGTCCAACGCCTGGTACGTCACCTCGGTCCAGCGCCGCCGCGAATCCGCGCCCAGCAAAGCCTTCTCCCTCCCGGCGAATGCCCCGGTGCAGCAATATGTCTCCATCCCCCTGCGCACCCCCGAAGGCTATTCGCCCAACGACTGCAGCGTAGGCGACCTGGACGGTGACGGGGACTACGAACTCATCGTCCACATGGCCGGACGCGGTATCGACAACCCTTCCAACGGCATCTCCGGCATCCCCATTTTCCAAGCCTACGAACTGGACGGCACTTTCCTCTGGGAAATCAACCTCGGCGTCAACATCCGAGAAGGCGCCCACTATACCCAGTTCATGGTCGCCGACCTGGACGGTGACGGCAAGGCGGAATTCGCCTGCAAGACCGGCGACGGCACCCGCGACGCCCTCGGGAACGTGATCGGAGACGCCTCCAAAGACTGGCGCGACCGCAACGGCAAGATCCTGACCGGACCGGAATACTTCACCGTTTTCAGCGGCGAGACCGGCGCGGCCCTTGCCACGGCCGACTACATTCCCGGCCGCGGCGCCCTGGATGGCTGGGGCGGCTGGGGCGGCAACGGCGGCAATGACAGCAACGGCAACCGGGTGGACCGCTTCCTCGCCTGCGTGGCCTACCTGGACGGTAAACTCCCGAGCGTGGTGATGTGCCGCGGCTACTACGGCCGCTCCGTGCTGGCCGCCTGGGACTACCGCGACGGCAAGCTCTCCTCCCGCTGGGTATTCGACTCCAAAGACCGCGACAACCCCTTCTCCGGCCAGGGCAACCACAATCTCTCCGTGGCCGATGTCGATGACGACGGCTTCGATGAGATCATCTACGGCGCCATGGTGGTCGACCACGACGGCACCGGTCTCTTCTCGACCGGTTTCCGCCACGGCGACGCCCTGCACGTCAGCGACCTGGACCCGGATCTCCCCGGCCTGGAAGTCTTCGGCATCCACGAGAATGAGGCGGAGAACCTGGACGGCGCCATCGGCCCGGGCGCGGCGCTGTACGCCGCCCGCGACGGCAAGGTCCTCTTCCGGCTCAACGAAGGGAAAGATGTCGGACGCGGCGTGGCCGAGGATATCTGGGACGGCAACCGCGGCGCGGAGATCTGGTTCTCCGGCTCAAACGGCCTGCTCAATACCAAGGGAGAGCGGATCGGCGACGCGCCCCGCTCCGTGAACTTCCTGATCTGGTGGGACGGCCAGCTGACCCGCCAGTTGCTGGACGGCAACCGGATCGAGCGCTACGGCGAAGGCGTGATCTTCACCGCCGAAGATTGCCAGTCGAACAATGGCTCCAAGTCCACCCCGGCGCTCTCGGCGGACATCTGGGGCGACTGGCGCGAAGAGCTGATCCTGCGCACCCGCGACAACAAGGAACTCCGCATCTTCACCACCACCATCCCGACCGAATATCGGATGTACACCCTGATGCACGACCCGGTCTACCGCAACGGCATCGCCTGGCAGAATGTCGGCTACAACCAGCCGCCCCACCTCGGCTTCTGGCTCGGCGCCGGGGTCGAAAAAGCTCCCCGTCCGAACATCGTCCTGACGGGGAGCAAGAAGAAATAAAGTGTCAAAAAAACCGGATCCCTGGCGGGGATAGATCCTTCGCTTCGCTCAGGATGACAGGGGGTGCTCAGGATGACAGGCTTTCACTGGCTTATCAGTCAGGGACGTTTCGTGTCAGGATGAACTGGTTGTTCTCCGTGTCTTCTATCACCGTGAGGGTGGTCTCCAAGATCACGGTGAAGAGCTCGCTCTCGTAGGTGATGGTGCCGTTTTCGAGTTTCCAGCTCATTTCGTCCGAGTAGGAGTCGTTCGACAAGATGATGCAGTCCTCGTTCGGTTTTAGGTATAGACCCAGGACCGATTCCAGCTTCTCCAGATCAGTCAGCGTCAGTTCATCTATATCATTTAATATGCATTTGAGGAAGACCTCCACGTGGCTGATCAGCCCACCGGCCAGAAGGTCGTTCAGAGAGCCGTCGTTCTCGTTGCCGAGCAGGATGTTGTAGCCGTCTTCGCCGTCGATGGTGTCGCCCTTGCCGTAGCGGAAGATGTCGTTACCATCCCCGCCGAGGAGGGTGTCCGCGCCCTTCCCACCGTCGAGATAATCATCGCCGTTTCCGCCATTGAGTTCGTCCTTGCCGGATCCTCCCAGGAGAACATCGTTGCCGTTGCCGCCGAAGAGTTTGTCTGCACCGCCCATACCGCACATTATATCGTCGCCAATGCCACCGTAGAGGGTGTCGTTGCCGTCGGAAGATGCCTCCAGGTCCGCCAGGCCGGCCTTGCGTGTGGAGAGCTGCATCGCGTCAAAAGCAGCGTTGATATTAGGGACGGTAATATCCGTTCCGGACAGATTAAGCCAAAACGCTATCGCGTCCAGGGCGCCGTCACCGAAGATCAGATCGTCCCCTCCCTGGGCGAAAACGATGTCATTGCCCGCCCCGCCGATGAGTACATCCGGCTGGTCGAGGCTATCGCCGGTCTCCGGATCCGTCTGGCTGTTGTCCGCGCCGTTCCAGGTCGCTACGGTTGCGGGATTATTGATTATAAATTTGTAAACATCGGTAAAGGTCGGCGCAGAGGTTTCTATTAATTCATAGTTAACTCTAGCCACCAGCCCGGCAATACCTGTGTCGCCGAAGAGGATGTCTTTGCCATTGCCGCCGTCGAGGATGTCAAGGCCCAGAGTAAGGATGTTGAAATAATCTGTGGAGTTATCTCCGACCAGCAGGTCGCCGGAGTCGCTGCCGAGGAGTCGGTAGTGGGCATTATCCTGCAGGTTCAGGATCACGGGATACAGGCTGCCGGCGGAGAGTTTTTTTGCCGACACGCCCTTCTGATAGAAATGGAGTTCCCGCTCTCCGAACTCGCCAGCGTAATACTCCTCTGTGTCGAAGATGTCAAAATAGTCGATAGCACTGAAATGCAGGGTCTGGCGGGCACTGACCGGCCGGAGGGCTACATAGATTTTCTCCAGCGAGGTGGGTTTAATTTGGTAGAAATAGATGCCGTCGGTGATATGGAAATAGTTGATCGTGCTGGTGATATCCTGCCCGTCGGGATTCTTCAGGGTGAATTCACAGAGGGCCAGTTTGTTCGTGAGTTTCGGGTTGAGCGGCAGTTCGGCGCTCTCGCTCAAAGACCCTTCGAAGGTGCAGAGGTCGAGTTCCGCGGCGAGAGTGGCCAGGCTGCCGTCCTGTTCTTTGAGGGCTTCGTAGTCCGGGGTGCCGTCGGCCTTGGCCATCGCGGCGGGATAGATGATACGCAGTTCGCCGCCCGCTTTCGGGTTGTCTAGTGCGACGGGGATGATGGCGCTTTTGCCCTCGTCCGTGATGTCGTCTTCGGAGAGCGGCCCGCTCACCACTTTTGCCAGTTCGCCGGAAGTATTCTCATAGAAAACGGCGATTTGCTCGCCCTCGGCGAAGGTTTTTTCGCCCTCGGGGGTCAGGGCCCGGGTGAGGGGCTGGCCGTCCAGGCTGACGGTGATGGTCTGGGTGACGGTGTCGTTGTCCAGGGGCTGCAGTTCTTCCGGTAGGGCGGTGCAGCCGAGGATCGAGGCGCCCGTGATGGCGAGGGCGGCAAGGATCAATGCTTTTCTCGTTTTCATCACCAATCCTCCTCCGTTTTACGTTTGTAGTTTTGCAGGCCGCCGCTTTGGCAGACGATGCCTTCGTTGCGCAGCTCCACGATTTCGGTCCGGGGAGCCTCGTAAGAGAACTTTTGCGTAGAATCCATAGTTGATGCGACTTAATGGTTCGTTATCGCGAAATTACGGAATTTTTTTCAAAAGTAGATAACGGGCGCTTTCGGCAGGGCCTGCGAAGCGGTCGGCGGCGCCGGCGGCGGGCTCGTCCTGCTCGACGCAGAGCCATTCGGTTCCGCTCCCACGTGCACCTCAAGGACCGGACCTCGCCCGAAGATATGAACTGCCGGCCGGCCGGAGAGGGCTGCATCCCCATCGCGGAGATCGTCTCGGACCTGGCCGCGCAGTAGGGACGCCGGGGATAAAAAGAAGACTGCCGCGACCCGGGTCGCGGCAGTCTTCGTCTGTGGGGGAGAGGGTTTACTCTTCGATCGTCTCGGAGCTCACTTCCTGGACGGTGGTCGGAGCGGCGTTGACCTTGTCGAGGAGCTTCTGGCTCTCTTTGAGGGCCTTGTTGGCATCTTTGAGCTGCTTCTCGCTGTTGGAAATCTCCTTCTTGACGGTGGCGAGTTCCTTCTTGTTGGCACTTATCTGCTTCTGCAGGGACTTGGAGTCGGACTGGAGCTTCTTGACCGTCGCCTTGTCGGACTTGATGCCATCCTGGATCGTCTTGATCTCGGCGTCCATCTGGTCGTAGGCTTCCTTGTAGGTCTTGTCGGTGCCGTAAGCCTTCTTCTGGAGCTTGAGGGCCTCTTTGCGGAGCTTGAGGTTGTCCTGGGCGTTCTTGATCCCGTTGTTGAGATCACGAATGCTCTTCTTGGTCTCGTCGAGATCTTTCTGATCTTTCTTGATCCGGCTCTCGAGCTGGTCGATGCGGGCTTTGCCCCGGCGGGAGATTTCGGCATATTCGCGCGCGGCGGCATCTGCCACATTGCGGTTCTGCTGCTGCAGGTCGCTGACCTGGGTGCCCAGATCCTGAGCGAAAGCGGACACGGAGAAGACCATCAGGGCGCTGATAAGGATAGCTTTGATTTTCATATTGTGCGATGTTTTTTGCAAATATACAAAATTTGTAACTTTGTGGGGTCATGTCGAGATTTTTCTGCATCCTGCTCTGGGCGGGACTCCTGTGCGGAGCCTTCGCGTCCGTGTCGGCCCAGACGCCGGAGAGCGGCGCGGACCCCCGCAAGACCGCGGACCGGATCATCAAGGAAGCCGGCCGCCATCTCGGCAAACCCTATTCCTACGGTGCCAACGGGCCGCAGAGTTTTGACTGCAGCGGTTTCACCTGCTTCGTCTTCAAGAAAGAGGGCTACACCCTTCCGCGCACTTCGGCCGATCAGGCCGAGGCGGGCCGCGCCGTGCGGGGCGGCTATGACAAGCTGCAGAAAGGAGATCTGGTGATCTTCGGCGGCCGGGCCAACAAGAAGCATCCCGGGCACGTGGGCATCTTCATCGCCGCGGACAGCCTGGCCAAGTCGTTCACCTTCATCCACGCCTCCAGTTCAGGTGTGACCATTTCCCGCGTGGAGGAGCCTTACTGGGCCGCGCGCTACCTGGGGGCCCGGCGCATCCTGCCGGATTTCCCGAAGGAGACCGAAGAGACGGAGCGCGAGCGCTTCAGTCTGTCGGATTTCTTCCGCGGCCGGGACAGCGCCGCCCGCGACTCGGTGCTGAATGCCGTGCGGGAGCGCCACATCGTGCTCTTCCCCGACGGCAGCTGGGCCTTCGTAGGGGAGGACGGCTCCTTCGCCGCGCCGCCGGGCGACCGCGATTTCGTGCTCAATGCCGACGCTACCTGGCGGACGGACGAGGCCTCTTCGGCCGAATTCTATACCGTCCGTTCCGGGGATACCCTCGCCAAGATTGCCGCGCAGTATGAGACCACGGTCGACTCGCTGCGGGAGATGAACGGCATGTCCCGGCGCGCCGTCCTCAAGATCGGACAGCGCATCCGGGTCCGTTAATCCTTTAATTTACTGTTTGTTGGCCATCCGGTAGATGGCCACGACATCGTCGTAGTCGAGCTTCTTGAGATTGCCCAGGCGTACGGTGCGGCCGCGCGTGGCCTTCCAGGCCATTTCGGCGATTTCCTCCTCCGTGGCCGGACGGCCGACGAGTTCGGGCAGGTTCGCCGGCATGCCGATACGGTGGTAGAAGTCCACCATCGCGGCGATGCCCGCGCGGGCCGTGCGCTCGGGGGAGCGGAAGTCGTTGGGTACGCCGGCGACGTTGACGGCGAACTGGGCGAAGCGGGTCGGGTTCTCCGCGAGGACGTATTCGGCCCAGTGGGGCCAAATGGCCGCAAGGCCTGCCCCGTGGGTGGCGCCGAAGGTGGAACTGAGTTCGTGCTCGATGCGGTGGGTGGCGAAGTCGCTGACCGTGCCGCAGCCCGTGAGGTTGTTGTGGGCGAGGCTGCCCGCCCACATGATCTGGGCGCGGAGCTGGTAGTTCTCCGGGTCGGCGAGCACCTTCTCGCCGCATTCCTTGACCGTGCGCATCAGGGCCTCGGCCATCGCGTCGGTCAGGAGCATGTCGTCCTCGTGGGAGAAATAGCGCTCCATCGTGTGCATCATGATGTCGGTCACGCCGGCCGCGGTCTGGTAGGGCGGCAGGGTGTAGGTGCGCTCGGGGTTCATGATGGCGAAGCGGGGCCGGCAGAGGTCGCTGTTGCAACCGCGCTTGATCAGGCCGTCGTCTTTGGTGATCACGGCGGAGTCGCTCATCTCGCTGCCGGAGGCGGGGATGGTGAGGATTACGCCGAGCGGGGTGCTGGCCACGGGTTTGTGTTTGCCGTCATAGATGTCCCAGACATCGCCGTCATACTGCAGGCCGTAGCCGATGACCTTGGCGGAGTCGATCACGCTGCCGCCGCCCACGGCGAGCAGGAAATCGACGCCCTCGCGGCGGCACAGTTCGATGCCTTCATAGGCCAGGGAGAGGCGCGGGTTGGGGACCACGCCGCCCAGTTCGACCCAGGCGATGCCCGCCGCGTCGAGCTGGGATTTGACCTGCGCGAGCAGGCCGGAACGGACGACGCTGCCGCCGCCATAGTGGATCAGGACCCGTGTGCCGCCCCATTTACGGACCAGGTCGGGGAGGCAGCCTTCGGAATCCTTGCCGAAGACCACTTCCGTGGGGGTGTAGTACTTGAAATCAACCATTTTATAATCATTTAGTTATTTGCATAGGGGGAGGGCCCGTCGCAGGTCGGCGGCAAGGGAGGTATTATAGCCCTTGGACAGATAGACGATGCGTCCGAAGCTGTCGCAGAGTGCGACCAGCGGGAGGGTGTCGCCGGGGTTCCCGGCGGAGGCGAGCATCGCGCGGATGCGTCCGTCGGGGTCGCTCCCGGGGATGGCGTTCACGAGGCCCTCGGGGCGGGTCTGCCCGAGCAGCACGACCGGGCGGCCCCAGGCGTTGAGTTCGGCCGCGGCGGCGCTCATCTCACGCACCGCGTGGGAGGTGGGTTCGTCCTTGCCGCCGAGGACCGCGAGCAGGAAATAGCCCCGCCCGGTGGCGTCCAGCAGGCTCCGTGGCTGCGTCGCGCCGTCCGGCAGGAAGGGGGCCTCGGGGTCCATCGTGCCCAGCACGGAGAGCCGCTCGGCGGCGTCGCGCAGGACCAGCGGCAGGCGGACGGTGCGGCCTTCTTCGATGTTGAAGAAAGTCAGGTGCACCAGGGCGCTGCCGTCGGAGAGGCGGTTGCCGGCGGTCAGCAGGTAGTAGCCGGTGTCGAGGGAATAAGTGTCGCGCGCCGGGCCGCCTTCTTCGTATTCCAGCAGGCGGGTGCGCTCCGGGCCGGGCCGGGAAAGGGTGTAGTGGCGGTAGTATTCCGGGGTTTTCACCGGGCCGCCGGGTGCGGTGAGCAGCTGCAGGGTCCCCTGCGGGGAAATGCGCTCTTCCGCTCCGCCGCCCAGGTCCACGTCCACCCAGGCTTCGCCCTGGCGGTATTGCGTCTTGCCCGTGACTTCGTCTTGGCGGGCGGGATAACCGAGGGCGCGGCAGAGGGCCACGTAGAAGATGTCGCGGCCGATCGCGTCTGCGCGGCGGGCCTGCCAGACGGCGGCCGGGGCGGTGAGGAGCTGCTGGGGGTTGCGTCCTTCCACCAGGGCGATGCTGTCCCGCACCCAGCGGGCCACGGCATCCGGGCCGTCCAGGCGCGTCCCGAGCTTCGAGGCCGCCACCGCCCCCCGGAAGGGACGCAGGGGCTCCAGGCCCACGCGGGGCGAGAGGATGAAGGGGTCGGCAGAGCCCCGGTCGGTGGCGAGCACGTCGTCCAGCACGTCCCGGGTCACGTCGCCGCGGTCTTTGGCGGAGAGCAGGCCCAGCAGGAGGCGGCCCGGTTCGGGGTGCTCCGCGAGGAAGGCTTCGGCGTCCGGGTTGTCGTGGGGATGGGCGGCGCGGATGGCATCCTCTTCGGCGAGGCGCCGGCTGTTCGCCGCGTTCTGCTCGGGGGTGGCTCCGGATGGAAGGGGGTTTTCGGCCGGCGGAACGATGTCCAGGTCGGCCGAGAAAGACTCGCCCAGGCGGTGGTCCAGGCTGAGGGTCACGATCTCACCGGAGGCTTTGGCGAAGCCGAAGCGTTCCCCTTTGCGGGCCCAGACCAGCAGGTCGCCGAGGCCCGTGTCCAGGGCCGCCTGCCCGTCGGCGCCGGTCCGGTAGGAGGCCACGGGATAGAATTCGGCATAGTTATAAATGTGGAAGGAGACCGTGGCGCCCTCGACGGGCCGCCCCCCGTCCAGCACCGTGACGACGGTGCGGCGGGCGGGGACATAGCCGCGGATGACGTTGATCTCAGTGTAGCAGGGGGTGCGCTGGATGACGTCTTCGGGGCCGCTGTAGTCGCCATAGACCTTGGTGTGGAGCAGCAGGGCGCGGGAGACGGGGCCGTTGAACCAGGCGTTGTCGAGGGTGGCCGCGGGTTCGCAGGCACCCATGAAATGCCACTTGCCATCCACCCAGACCTCCACCCAGGCGTGGTTGTCGTCGGTGTGGGCCCAGCGCGGGGTATAGACCTGGCGGGCCGGGATGCCGGCGGCGCGCAGCGCGGCCACGGCCAGCACGGACTCCTCGCCGCATCGGCCCACGCCCCGGCGGACCGTGGCCATCGGGGCGCTCGTCCGCCCGTCGGTGGGCTGGTAAGTGGCCTGCTCGTGGCACCAGTGGTTGATCTCCAGGGCGGCTTCTGCGAGGCTCAGGCCCCGGACCCGGGCGCAAAGCGTGTCGGCATAGACGGTGCGGAAATCGTCCAGGGTCTCGTTGTTGACACGGAGCGGCAGCACGAAGTGCCGGAACTCCCGCTCGGGGATGTCCCAGCCCATCCGGTCGCGCACTTCGAGGGTCTTGTCGACGTTGGCTTCCCAGAAGCTCCGGGGGTACTGGAGGCTGTCCGGCAGGGGCATCGAAGCGTACAGCCAGTCCACATATTCCGATGTGCGGGGGCAGCAGGCGGCCGCGGACAGCAGCACCATCAACAACAAAACAGTCCTTTTCATACCGCTAATATAGCAAAAATCCGCCTGAAAGGATTAACTTTGTGAATATGAAATCCTTTGTCCGTATCGCGGCCCTGCTGGCCGCCGCCTGCCTCTTCTGCCAGGGCGGAAGGGCTGCCAATCCGTATCTTCCCCTCTGGGAATACATTCCTGATGGTGAACCCTACATCTTCGAGGATCCCGACAACCCGGGGCAGCTCCGGGTCTATATCTACGGCTCCCACGATATCGAACGCAGTGCCTACTGCGGGCGTAACCAGGTGGTCTGGTCCGCGCCGCTCGACGATCTGCGCCACTGGCGCTACGGGGGCAAGATCTTCGAGTCTGTGCTGGATGCGGAAGGCAAACCGCTCAATCCCGACGGCCAGGGAGACATCCTCTATGCGCCCGATGTCGTGGAAAAGGTGGGTCCGGACGGCAAGAAGACCTATTATCTCTACCCCAACAACCAGGGCCGGGGCCGCAATGCGATGGTCGCCCGCTCCGACCGTCCCGACGGGCCGTTCACGGTGATCAACTGGGATCCGAAGGCGCCGAACCGCTGCGTGGGCGTGCTGGGCTTCGATCCGGCCGTGTTCATCGACGACGACGGCCGCGTCTATGGCTACTGGGGTTTCCAGCAGTCCTGGGGCGCGGAGCTGGATCCGGAGACGATGTGCACCGTCAAGAAGGGCACCGAGCCGGTCCGGGATATGGTTTCCAGCCGCCGGCAGGAGGGTGTGTTCCGTTTCTTCGAGGCCTCTTCGATGCGCAAGGTGGAGGATAAATACATCTTCGTGTACAGCCGCGTGACGGAGGATGGCGAGTTCGGCCTGCCTTCGGCCAACGGCAATCTCGCCTGGGCCTGGAGCAATCATCCGCTCGGGCCCTGGACCTACGGGGGGACGCTCATCGACGCCCGCGCCCGCTACACGGACGCTTCCGGCAAAACCTTCTGCACGGCTGCGCCGGGCGGGAATACCCACGGGGGCCTGTGCGAAATCGGCGGACAGTGGTACGTCTTCTATCACCGCCAGGCCGGTCTGGGCGGTTTCGACCGCCAGGCGATGGTCTCGCCGGTGGAGCTGAAGGTCACCCCGGGCCCGGACGGCAAGGTGGAGATCCGCGAGGCGGAATATACTTCCGAGGGCTTCGAACTGAACGGCTTGGATCCGATGGAGCGGCATTCCGCGGGCATCGCCTGCTGGTACACCGGTCCGCGTCCGGCGGAGGGCGAAGGACTGGGCAACAAGTATTCCGGTTCGTATGTGAAGCCTGTCCGGGCGGAGTGGGACGGAGAGTCCGATCCTTACGATCTGAGCATCAACCACAATCCGGTGGTGAACAATACCGCCGGCTCGGTGGTCGGGTATAAGTATTTCAATTTCGATCTGTTGCGTGCCGCCCGGGGACGCCGTCTCGAGCTGAACCTCATCCCGCAGGGGGTGAAGGGCCGTATCGTGGTGATAGCGGATGATCCTTTCACGGGGGAGCGTTTGGGGAGTTTCCGGCTGTCGGCGCGGCGCAAGCAGGAGCCCACGCGCCTTCGCACCAGCGTGCGTAAGGCCCGCCGGCTCATCGGCAAACACGCCCTCTTCTTCGTGTTCGAATCCGATACCCCCGACGTCTCTATCTGTGAGCTCGAGAACTTCGTCTTCCTCCGCTAGCACTCATTCCCCGACGGCGCCGAGGGTGGCGATGGAGATGCGGGTGGCGGGGCCGTAGGCACGGCGCAGTGCCCGGTGGCATTCCGAGAGGGTGGCACCGGTGGTGAAGACGTCGTCGATGAGCAGGATGTGGCGGGCTTCCGGCCTCCGGTGCGGGCGAAGGGCGAAGGCCCGGGCGACGTTGCGGCTTTTCTGTTCGCCCGAGAGCCGGGTCTGGCTGCGGGTGCGGCGCAGGCGGCGGAGCAGCCGCGGGCAGAACGCCGCCCCGAGGGTGCGGGCGACTTCGCGGGCGATAACGGCGGCCTGGTTGTAGCCCCGCTGCCAGTGCCGCGTCCAGTGCAGGGGCACGGGGACCACCAGATCCACGTCGGCGTAGAGCGGCGAGTCTGCGAGCCGCTCCCCGAGCAGGCGGCCCGCCCAGCGGCCCGCCCCGAAGTCCCGGTGGTATTTCAGCGCCTGGGAGATCCGTTTGTAGCCGGCATCCGCCCGATAATGATAGAGTGCCGCAGCATACGCATACGGTTCATATTCATCTACTTGCACTTTTGCATTGAAGCGGTCGGCCATCGGATTGCGCTCCAGCGGAGCGTAGCGAGTCTCGGGCAGGTCGGACAGGCATCCGAGGCAGAGATGCTCCTCCCGGGGAAGGAGGGGCCGGCCACATACCAAGCACACCCTCGGCAGGACGAGGTCCAGCAGGGCCGAGAGTGAAGTTTTCCAAGAAAGTCCGTTCAGGCGAGGGTCCATCCGCGCTAGCAGTTCATCCCACCGCAGCAATGGATGACCTGTCCGCTGACATAGGAGGAAAGGTCGCTGGCGAGGAAAAGAGCCACCTTGGCGACGTCTTCGGTCGTGCCGCCGCGGCGCAGCGGGATGGTCTTGATCCAGGCGGCGCGGACATCTTCGGGCAGGGCCGCCGTCATATCGGAAATGATGAAGCCCGGGGCGATGCAGTTGGCCCGGATTCCGCGGGGGCCCATTTCCTTGGCGATGGACTTCGCGAGGCCGATCAGACCCGCCTTGGAGGCGGAATAGTTGCACTGCCCGGCATTGCCGCTGACACCCACCACGCTGGACATATTGATGATGCTGCCCCCGCGCTGGCGCGCCATGATCGGGGTGACGGCGTGGATGTAGTTGAAAGCGGATTTGAGGTTGACATTGAGCACAGCGTCCCACTGGGCCTCCTCCATGCGAAGCATCAGGCCGTCTCGGGTGATGCCGGCGTTGTTGACCAGCACGTCGATGCGGCCGAAGTCGGCGAGCACCTGCTCCACGGTCTCGTGGGTCTGGGCGAAGTCGGCGGCGTTGGAGCTGTAGGCGCGTACTTTGACGCCGAGCGCTTCGAGTTCACGGACCGTATCTTCGTTGATCTGGATGTCGGTGAAAGCGATGTCCGCCCCTTCAGCGGCGAACTTCAGGGCAATGGCCTTGCCGATGCCCCGGGATGCGCCCGTGATGAGGGCGACTTTTCCTTCGAGTAATCCCATGATTTTCAGTCTATTGTTGATCTTCGCGCATCGCGGCCTCGACCTCGTCCGGGGCGATCGGCAGGCGCTTCTGCCCGAGCCGGCGGGCCCCCTCCGGGGTCACGAGGACGTCGTCCTCCAGGCGGATGCCGCCGAAGTCGTAGTATCCGGCCAGTTTGGCGTAGTTGACGCGGCCGCCGTCCGTGCCGTCCTGCTTCCACTGCTCGATCAGGGCCGGGATGAAATAGATGCCCGGCTCGTCGGTGAGCACGTTGCCCGGCTGCAGGCGGCGGGCCATGCGCAGGCTTCCCAGGCCCAGCTGCGGGGAGCGGGTCTGGTCGTCGTCGTAGCCGACCAGGTTCTCGCCGAGGTCCTCCATGTCGTGGACGTCGAGGCCCATGTTGTGGCCCAGGCCGTGGGGCATGAAGAGGCCGGCGAGGCCGTCCGCCACCATCCCGTCCACATCGCCCTGCACGAGGCCCAGCTGCCGGAGGTTGTCCAGCATATGGGCGGCGACTGCGAGGTGCACGTCGCGGTACTGCACGCCGGGCTTGATCATATTGAATGCCAGTTCGTTGCATTCATAGACGGTCTGGTAGATATCGCGCTGCCGGGGGCTGAAACGGCCGGCGGTCGGATAGGTGCGGGTGAAGTCGGAGGCGTAGTGGTCGTTGGTCTCGGCGCCGGCGTCGACCACCATCAGTTTGCCCGGTTCGACGGGCATCTCGTGGCTGTGGCAGTGGAAAATCTCGCCGTGCTGGGTCAGGATGGTGGGGAAACTGGTGCCCCAGCCCTTGGCGAGGGTCACACCCTCCATCGCGCCCACGATTTCCTGCTCGATCCGGCCGGGGCGGATGCCGCGGCGGGCGGCGGTGTGCATCTCGTAGCCGAGGTTGCAGGCGGCTTCGATGCGCTCGATCTCGCGGCTGTCCTTGACGAGCCGCAGGCTGATCAGGGCCTTGACGAGCGGGGTGGAGGCCAGCGGGCAGCCGGCTTTTCCCTGGCTGGTTGTCAGCTCCGGGTCGATGCCGAGCAGGGCGCCGAGCTTGAGGCGGGTGGCGTAGCGGGAGGTCGGCAGGAAATGCACCCGGCGGCCCTGGATCGCCGCCCCGATGGCATCGTAGGGGGCCGTCCGGGCGATGCCGGCGCGGTCCGCGAGGCAGCGGACGGAGGGCATCGGGCCCATCCAGATGATGTCGTCGAGGCTGAAGTCATCGCCGTAGAGGGTTTCTTCTCCGGTCTCCAGGTCGATGGTGGCGGCGAGGCGCGGCTCGTCGATGCCGAAAAGGTAGAGCCAGGAGCTGTCCTGACGCCATTTGTAGGAATTGTCTTTGTACTGGCAGGGAGCGTCCACGTTGCCGATGAAGAGGGCGATGCCTTTCTCTCCGGAGAGGCGCTCGAGCAGCGCCTTGCGGCGTGCGCTGTAAACTTCTTTTTCAAACATAGCGAAAACAAAGATAGCAAAATTCTGCGTATCTTCGCGGAACGAAAAATGATTGCTATGCTCGCACAAGTTATCGAAATCGTGAAGGAGGCCGCATCCCTGATGGCCACGGACCACTTCACCGTGACCGAAAAAGGCAGCCTGGAGAACATCGTGACCTCGGCCGACCTGGATGTCCAGCATTTCCTGACCGGACGCCTCGCGGCGCTGCTGCCCGGCAGCGGATTCTTCTGCGAAGAGGAGGATTTCCGTGTCGAGGGAGAGGAATATGTCTGGATCATCGATCCGATCGACGGGACGGCCAATTATTCCCGCAGCATAGCGGATTGCTGCATTTCCGTGGCCCTGGCCCGGAAGGGCGCACTCCAGCTGGGGGTGGTCTACAGTCCGGCCCGCGGGGAACTCTATTCCGCGGAATTGGGCAAGGGGGCGCAGTGCAACGGGCATCCGATCCACGTTTCCGACCGGCCGATGGCCGACGGCCTTTTCTGCACGGCGATGAGTACTTATCGCAAGGAGTATGCGAAGACTTGTTCGGACATCATTTATGATATCTATATGCAGAGCAACGATTTGCGCCGCTGGGGTTCCGCGGCGCTGGAGCTCTGTCTGCTGGCTTCGGGGGTGATCGAGTTGTATTTCGAGATGCGGCTGCAGCCCTGGGATTATGCTGCGGGGATGCTGATCCTGCACGAGGCGGGCGGGCGTATTGCGAGTTGGAACGGAGGTGCGCCTTCGCTCGCCCGGCCGTCGCTGGTGATTGCGGCCAATCAGCCCCGGTCGCTGGGGGCGATGCTGGCCGTGGTGCATTGTCATCTCCCCGAGGGGGTTCCTTATTCCGACTAGATCAGGTCGCTGATGATGTCGTCGCTGACGAACCAGGCCGCTTCCGGGATGCGCAGGCGACCTTCGGGGGTGCGTGTCAGGCGACCGTCGGCGAGGAGTGGGGCGGCGCCGGGCCCGGCGAGTTCTTCGGGGATGCCGCGGGCGGTCCGCAGTCCCAAAAACAACTGCTCCTCCCGCTCTTCGGCAGCAGACAGCACCTCGTAGCCTTCGCGCAGCAGCCAGCTGCCTCCGGAAACGTCCTTCGGACCCCACCGCTTCGCTTCGCTTGCGGTCCCCCCTCTTACGATGCCGAGGGTGGCACGGTTTCCGGAGGCAGTGGCTGCTGACGCTTTGCTGTTCCAGGAGCGGGTGGTACCGTCGAAGGAGTGGGCGGCGGGACCGAGGCCGACGTAGGGGTGGCGGGTCCAGTAGGCGCCGTTGTGGACGGCCTCCCGGCCCGGCAGTGCCCAGTTGGAGATCTCGTAATGCACATACCCGGCCTCGCCGAGAGTCCGGCAGAGCTGCGCATACTGCGCCGCGCACTGCTCCTGGGAGGCCTCGGTGAAGCGGCCTTCGCGCGCCATCCGGCCCAGCGTGCTGCCTTCTTCGACGCTGAGCTGGTAGGCGGAGATGTGTTCGGGACGCAGGCGGAGGAGTTCGTCGAGGGTCCGCGCCAGGACGGCCTCCGTGAGTTGGGGGAGTCCGAAGATGATATCGACGCTGAGGTTCTCCACGCCGGCTTCGCGCAGGATGGCGAAGGCCTGGCGGGCGCGGGCGGCGTCGTGGCGTCGGTTCATCCAGCGCAGGATACTATCGTCGAAGGATTGGATGCCCATGCTGATGCGGTTGACGCCGAGTGCCAGGAGGCCGCGGACGTATTCCGCGCCCTTCTCGACGATGTCCTCCGGATTGACCTCGATCGTAAATTCGCTATACTTCCGGCAGCAGGCGGCAGCCTTGCCCCCCTCGGGCAAAATAAAGAGGATTCTTTCCAGGTACGACAGAGGCAGCACCGATGGGGTGCCGCCTCCGATGTACAAGGTGTCCAGGTCGCGGGTCGCTTCGATTTCGTCCCGCCGGTCCGAGGCTTCGGCGCAGAGGGCCTGCGTGTAGGCCTCAAAGGTCTGCGCGTCCCGGTCCCGGCAGGCGATTTCCGAATAGAAATCGCAATAGGTGCAGAAACTTCTGCAGAAAGGGACGTGCAGATAGATCATCTAGCGGAGCAGGAGCTCTCCGTGGCCGAGCTGCGCCTGGGTGGTGTAGGCGTTGACGGTATAGACGCCCTTCTTGAAAGCGCCCACGTTGTTGATGTAGATGCCCAGATCCACTTCCTGGCCCTGATAATCCACTTCGCGGGAGGCCGTGGCATCGAGCGTCTCGCCGCCGAAGGTGAAGGTGGTGCCGTGGCCGTCGGAGAGGAGGAGGCCGTCGGGATCGGTCACGCGGACATACACGCGCACCGGCCCGCGCTCGGCGAGTTCATTCTCCACCAGGCTGAGGTTCACCAGGAAGCGCACCACGCGGTTGGCCTTGTCGGTGATCTTGTCGTTGTTGTTGTAGGCGTACATCACGAAGTTGTGGGCCTTGAGCACGGAGCCGGCGGTCACGCGGCCCGTCAGGTCCTCGACCTGCTGGGTCAGGCGGGTGTTGATCTGCTTGGCCTGCTCGGCTTCCTTGCGGGCCGTAGCGGCCTCTTCGGTCAGCCGGTGGTTCAGGGTGTTGAGCGAGTCGATCTGGGTGATGTAGCCGCGCATGATGGAGCGCAGGGTGCCGAGTTCTTTCTCGTATTGGCGGATCTTGGCACGGTCCGTGGCCTCGGTCTTCTTGACACGCTCCACGAGCTGGGCGAGCTCCTCGCGGGAGGAGTCGAGCTGGGCGTTGATCGTGTCGTAGTCGGAGGACAAGTTCTCATAGTCGCTCTGCAGGGCCTGGATCTGCTCCGTGAGGTCCTGCTTCTCGATCTTGAGCTCGTCGACAAGTTTGTTCTTGCTGGTGAGGACATAAGCGAAGGCGGCGGCCAGGCCGAGCGCGACGACGATCATCGCAATCATCACGCCCTTCAGGGCGCCATTGGATTTCTTTTCGGCTTGTTGCCTTTCAAGTTTCTCGATAGGATCTTCTCTTTCCATATAGGGTGATGTTTTAATTACGGATTACAAAAATAGCAATTTTTGTGCTAAATTTGTACTTATTATGAAGTACATCATCCGTTCGCTCAAGTATTTTTGCTATTTGATCTGCATTTTGGCGCTGATCATCCTCGCCCTCGTACTCACGGGTTTCGTGGAGGCCGACCTCTCCAAGATGTTTGTCAATGGCTATGATTCGCTCTGGCAGATCGCCCTCATCATGCTCGTTTTCGCCATCATCTATCCGCGTTTCGGCTTCTCGAGCCGCACCGCGCACCTCTTCGGTCCGGCCGAAGAGGTCCGTCCCGTAGTGGACGGGGTGATGCAGCATCTGGGCTATGTCGAGGAGACGACCCCGGACGGGACGTGGAGCTATCGGCGCCGCTCGCCCGTGTCGCGCGCACTGAAGATGTGGGAAGATCGCATTACCTTCACCACCACGGGCGCCGGGCTCGAGGTCGAAGGCCTGACCCGGGACCTCCCGCGCATCATTTCCGCGCTCGAGGCTACCCGCGAAGATGCTTAGCGGCGGCGGCCAGCGCCTCGTAGAATTCCGCCCCGAAGGCTTCCTTCAGGGGCTTTTCCAGAAATTGATAGACCCGGATGTGTTCGCGCAAACCCTTGTCGCGGGCGCACCCGCAGATGTCCCAGTGATGGACGTTGAGCGCCAGGCCGCCCCCGGTCAGGTGCGTGACCCGGATCGGGTATAGTGAGCAGGAGACCGGTTTGGTGCAGCCGGCCATCTCGATGGAGCAGAGGCAGTTGCCCGTCTCGGTGAAATGGCAGAAGGCGCAGGGGCAGTCCGCGCTGCCTTCCAGGGGCGGGGTCAGCGGGGTGACGAGGTCGTCGTCCCGGTCCACTTCGAAGAACCCTTTCGCGTCCACGGCGGCGAGGCCCTGCGGGGTCATGAAACCCTTGTAGACCGGGTAGTCACGCTCCAGGGAGGCCGGTTCGCGCTCGTCCAGGGGCGCTCCGCTGTCGCCCGCGATGCAGCAGGCGCCGCGGCAGGCCGCGTAATCGCAGGCGAAATACTCGCTCACCACGTCTTCTGAGACGAGGATGTTTCCGATCTGGATGATCGTTCCGAATTTCCCCTTCCCCATCAGATAATCACGTATTCGACTTCCGCGCCGTCGCGCAGGCGTTTGATGATGTCCGTCACGCTCGCGGCGGAGACCCGCTGGATGGCGGCCTTGTAGCCCGTGACCAGGTCTTTGCCTTCGCTGTAGCGGACCAGGACGTCCTCGATCAGGGTTTCAGGGTCGTTCAGCCGGCTCTCCATCTCGCTCTGCAACAGGTCTTTATATGCTTTGAGATCCGCCGCGGGGACGGGCAGCCGCTCCAGCGAGCGGGTCACTTCCCGGACGGCGTCCAGCAGGGCTTCGGGTTCGTCGGGGGAGATCCCCTCGGGCAGGCCGCTCTCCCGGCAGGGGCGGCAGTTGAGGTAGAGGGTGAGCCGCTCGGCGGGGAAAAGTTCCAGGTTCGCGGACAGGTCCGCATAGGCACCGTGCTCGGCGAGGGCCGCGGTGAGGTGCCGCCGGATCAGGGCGCAGGCCACGTGGAAAGACATATAGTTGTCCAGGTTGAAGGGGATGTCGGCGGACATCGCCACGTGGACGCCGCGTTCCCCGCCGCCGACCACGCCGGGGGCGGATTCGGCGGTGCAGGTGACGGAGCCGGAGGCGAAACGGCTCTCGACCCGGGGCCGTTGGGAGTAGCCTTTCTCCGCGCGGAAGTCTCCGAGCGTGCGGGTGAGTTCTTTCTTGAGGACGTCCTCGTCAAGGTCGCCCGCGAAGACCAGGATGCCGTCGCCGACCTTGTCGAAGACCGAGGCGAAATACTGCTCCGCGCGTTGCGGCAGGTCGTCCCGCAGGCAGGAGGCCTCTTTGCGCGGGGTATAGAAATAGTTCGGACGGATGATGCTGTCCATCAGTGAGTTGACATCGCGCGGGGAGAGCGCTTCCATGTCGATGCGCAGCTTCTCGGAGGATTTGTAATAGGCGAATGCTTCCGGGTTGGGGTGCCGCTCGCCGGCGAGGGAGAGGAGGGCGCGCATCAGCAGCGGGAGCTTGGATTTGGGGGCGCGTCCCGTGATGCGCAGGTCGGACAGCGTGGCCGCCCCGTCCATCGAGATGCCGTTCGCCTCGAGCATTCCGTGGAAATCGGCCGCGCTCAGCGACGCGACGTCGCTCAGCGCGAGCATATCGCCCACAAAGGCGCTCTCGCCCGCCTGCAGGCCGTTCACCTCGGCCACTCCGCCGCGCAGCATCAGCGCGTAGTGGAATTCTCCTTCGCCGGCCAACTTCTTGTAGATGACCTTGATGCCGTTGGAGAAGGTCCAGAGTTTCCCGCCCGAGATGGGTTCGGCCACCTCGCCGCGCAGGCGGACCCGGTTCTTGGGATTGGGCTGGAAGAGGGTGAGCGTGTCGCCGAAATTGGCCTTGAAATCCTGCTGGCCGGCACGGATGCTCCAGCCGCGCTCGAAGGACTGCAGCAATCCGGCGGACTCCCGTCCGCGGTCGGGCAGGTCGAAGCGCAGGGTCAGGTTGCGGGCGGAGTCCAGCAGAGCGGTGGCGTATCCGTTGAAGAGCGCGAGTTCACGTTCGTCGGAGAGACGGCGGCTTACGATGAAGGTGCTGAGCGTGGCCTCGGAAGCGAGGTTGCCCCCGTAGAGGTAGTTGGACACGCATTTGTCGATGTATTCCGCGTTGGACAGGCGCCGCCCGCCCGCGTGGCGCTTGGCCTCGGAGACCAGGTGGTCCTTGGCATCCTGGAATTCCGCCATTCCGGCGCCGTCGCGGTCGAGTCCGGCGAGGATGGCCGCAAATTGCTGCGTGGCGGCGTCCAGCCGGCTCTCGGAGGTGTAGACCGTGAGCGAATGACGCTCGTCGCCGGGCCCCTGGGCGCTGTCCTGATAGCGGTAGCGGAAGCCGGCCAGCGGGATACCGCCAGCGCGGAAACTGCGTTCCACCCGTTCGCGGACGATCTGTCCGAGCTGGGCGGCGTAGGCCTGGGAGATGAGCGCCTGCGGGCTGTCCATCGATTCGCGGCCCAGGCGTTCGGTATTGAAGATGGCGTTGATCGCGGCCACGTCCTCGGTGGTGTTGAGGCTCAGCAGCACTGTGGCCGTGTCCCGGGGATTCCAGTTGTAGACTTCTCCTTTATATGTATTGTCCAGGGTGGGAACCATCATCGACAGGAGCCCCATCCGTTCGCGGATGCGGGCGGGGTCGATGTCACCGCTGATGATGATCGCCTGCGGCTTGCGGTAGGTGGAAGCGATGTCGAAGAGGAGGAGCAGGGTGGAGTCGGCCACGTTCTGCTGGTGGGCCGGCACGTCGCGGAAGCGGTACAGGGCGGCGTCGGCGGGCAGGGAGATGTAGCCCTCTTCGCCATAGCCGATGCCGTTGTCGGCGAGGAAGCGATAAGGCTTGCGGCTGCTGAAGTGCGGGAGTTCGCGCAGGGCGGAGCGGGCCTGTTCGGGGTCCCGCCGGCCGCGCTGGACCAGCGCGTAATCGGCAAAGCCCTTCTTCGCCGGATTGGTGACCAGGTAGTACTGGATGCCGTCCGGCAGCGTGCCCCGCTGGATTTCCTTGGCTACCCCGAGGGACGGAAGCCCCTGCGCGGGCATCTTAAGGAAAGCCGCGAGCAAAAGAAGGGTTAGGCACGATATATGTTTACACAAGTTCGACATACGTTTGCAAAAGTAAAAAAGAAAATGATTACATTTGCAGTTAATCGGCTCAAAACTAACAAAACAACTAGGAGTATGAAAAAATTAATCGCTTGTATTGCAACGTTCGTGGTTGCTCTCGGAACCGTTTTCGGCCAGGATCTGGCTGCGGTGACCGAAATGTACAATGCCGGCGCTGAGGCCGTTTCTGCCGGCGACAAGGAAGGAGCCCTCAAGTCTTTCGAGCAGGCTCTTACGATGGCCACCGCCCTCGGCGAAGAGGGCCAGGAAGTTGTGGCGAACTGCAAGAATGTCATTCCGAACCTCAAGCTTTCCCTGGCCAAGGATCTGGTTAAGGCTTCGAAATTCGACGAGGCCATCGCCAAGCTGGGCGAGGTGGTCGAGGTGGCTGAGAAATATGAGGCCTTCGATGCCCTCAACGAGGCGTCGGGCCTGATTCCGCAGGTCAAGATGTCCAAGGCCGGCAACCTGCTGAACGCCAAGGACTATGACGGCGCCATCGCCGCCTACAAGGAGATCGTGGACGCCGACCCGTCCAACGGGGCCGCCGCGCTCCGCCTGGGTGTCGCCTACAATTCCGCCGGCAAGCTCCCCGAGGCCCGCGCCGCTTTCGAGCAGGCCGCCGCCAACGGCCAGGAGGCTACCGCCAACAAGCAGATCGGCAATATCTACCTCAAGGAGGCCGCCGCCGCCCTCAAGGACAAGAAGTATCCTGACGCCGTGGCCGCCGCCGCCAAGGTGAACGACTTTACCGAGAACGCCCAGGCTTGGCAGATCGCCGGACAGGCTTCCCAGCTCGCCGGCAAGAACAACGACGCCATCAAGTACTTCGAGAAGTACCTGGAGGCCGCCCCGACTGCCGCCAACGCCGGCCAGATCGCCTACACCGTTGGTGCCCTCTATCAGGGAGCGAAGAACAACGCCAAGGCCAGGGAGTTCTACGCCAAGGCCGTCAACGATCCCAAGTACGGCGCCGAGGCCAAGAAGTTGCTTGACGCGCTCAAGTAATGCAATTTCTCGAGCTGCTCGCTCCTGCCAGGACGAAGGATATCGGCATCGCAGCCATCGACTGCGGTGCCGATGCCGTCTATATTGCCGGTCCGGAATTCGGGGCGCGCAAGGCGGCGGGCAACTCCTTTGAGGATATCGCGGAACTCTGCGCCTACGCGCACCGTTTCGGCGCCCGCATCTTCGTTACTTTCAATACCTTATGGCAGGAAGGCGAAGAGGAGGAGGCCCACGCGCAGCTGCTCCGCGCCCAGCAGGCGGGCGCGGACGCTTTCATCATCCGGGAGCCGCGCATCGCCGCGTGGGCGGACGTCACCGTCCCGCTGCACGCCTCGACCCAGTGCGCCATCCGGGATGTGGAGCGGGCCCGTTACTTTGAGTCGCTGGGCTGTTCGCGCATCATCCTGGAGCGGGAGCTTCCGCTGCAGACCATACGCGAGATCTGCGCCGCCGTGTCCTGCGAGGTGGAATGCTTCGTCCACGGGGCGCTGTGCGTAGGCTATAGCGGCGACTGCCGCCTGTCGGAGTACCTCGACGGACGGAGTGCGGACCGCGGGGAATGCATCCAGGCCTGCCGTTCACTCTACGACCTGGTGGACGGACAGGGGCGCACCCTGCTGCGCAACAAGGCCGTCCTCTCGCTCAAGGATTTCAATCTCAAGGCCCGGCTGGAGGAGCTCGCCGATGCTGGGGTCAGTTCCTTCAAGATCGAGGGCCGGCTCAAGAACGCCTCCTATGTCAAGAATGTCGTGCGGGACTATTCCCTGGCGCTGGATGCGCTGGTCGCGAAGTACCCCGACCGTTACCGCCGCGCCTCCTGGGGCGTGGTAGACGGCGGTTTCACGCCCGATACGGCCAAGACCTTCAACCGCGGCTACACAGAACTGTTCCTCGACGGAGAACGGGGCCGCTGGTCCTCGATGGACGCGCCCAAATCGATGGGCGAGGCCGTGGGAACGGTCTGCCGCATCCGCCGCACGCCCGGCCGCGGGATGCAGTTCGAGCTCCGGCCGCTGCGACGCGACCTTCAGCTGCGCAACGGGGACGGTTTTGCGTTCGCCACGGCGGACGGGGTGGTCGGCTTCCGGGGGGACGTATGCGAGGGCCTGCTGGTGCGCTGCAAGGATGTTCCCGACCTGCGGGAGGGGATGCAACTCTACCGCAATATCAACGCCGCTTTCGAGAAGGCCCTTGAGGCCGGGGCCTGCCGCAGGGAGATCCCGGTGAGCCTGTCGCTGTGCATCCGCGGCAAGTACGTGCTCGAACTGCGCGCCCGCAGCCAGGACGGCCGCGAGGTGCTGAGTCCCTTCCACACCGACGTGGAGACCGCCGAGAACCGCGAACGCGCGGCGGCGATGCTGCGTGAACAGCTCTCCAAGCGCAGCGGGATCTATCATTTCTCGCTGGACGAAATGGATGTCCGGACCGCGGGGGGCAATCTCCCGCTGCTGTCCGCCTCCACCATCAACGGCATCCGGCGTCTGGTTGCGGAGGACCTGGACGCGCTGCCCTGCCGCGCCGTTCCGCTGGCCGCCGGCCGCTGCGGCTGGCCCCGGCCCGGTCAGCCTGAGCGACCCCAACCCTGTCATCCTGAGCGCAGCGAAGGATCTGAACTCCTCCGCACCAAGTACTGCGTGCGCTATGAGCTCGGCCTCTGCCCGCGCTACCAGGGGGGACAGCCCCCGCAGGAGCTCTTCCTGCTCAACAACGGCCGGCGTCTCCGCCTTGGTTTCGACTGCGCCGCCTGCGAAATGACCGTCACCCCCGCGTAAGGGTTTCTATTCGAGGCCGAAGGTGATCTCCACGTCGCCGAAGCGGCCGCTGACGGTATGCTCTTCGCCGTCGAAAATGCTTTTGAAGAAGTTGCGGGTGAGCTGGCCGCGCCAGACGATGTCGTCCTTGTCTTTGTAGGGGAGCTCCAGTTCGAAGCCGTATGATTTGGAATTGTATTTTACCACGGCGCTGGTCTTCCAGCTCGTCGTGGTGCCGCCGTCATCTTCCGTGATCAGGAAGGCGATTTTCTCCATCTGGTCGGTGAAATTGGTCAGCAGGATGACGTCAAAGGGGACCTTCTTGCCGAGCTGGCGGCGCTTGACCACCACCATGAAGTCCGTGACCGTGGGCGTGTAGTTGCGCAGATCGTCCTCCTTGGTGGCCTTGAAGCCGTCCACCGCCCCGGTCTTGATGAAGAATTCCGACGCCCCGCCGAACCAGGAATCGTAGTTGCGCAGCATCGTGAAGTCTTTGACGCGCAGCAGGTATTCCTTCGGCTCGACTTTTTCTTTACTGGCTTTGGTGCCGCCCTGCGGGGTGGGTGTGAAGAGCTCCAGCGGGGTGTAGGCCGCATCGTCATTGCGGTTGATGACCCACACGGGCCGCTTCAGGGCCACCTGCTCGGTCACGAGCACCGAGTCCACGACGTGGGCGCCCTGTGCATCGATGCGGATCTCGTAGCCGTAGTTGGACTCGGCGCCGAAGCCCGGATCGAAGGTGACGATGGGGAAGGATTTCCCGTCCCAGTCTTCGGAGTAGGGCCAGTAAATCTGCATATCGGATTCGCTGAGCGCATTGAGATAGCGTTCGACGTCCGCGCCGCCGGCCTTGGTGCCGTAGCGCTGCGAGAAATAATCGCTCAGCAGGTCGCGGAGGGGCGTCTTGTAGCCGCCGGCCCTGGTGCCGGGGGCTTTGTCCCCCACGCCCGATCCGGGCGCCGCGATCAGGTCGGACAGGCGATATTCCTCATCATAGCCGTTGAGCGAGGAAGCGCTCACGGCGTCGTGGACCTCGGCGAGCTGCTCACCCTGCAAAGGGAGGTTGGAGAGGATTTTGGCTACATCGGAGAGGGTGAAGATTCCGCCCTCTTCGGGGATTTCCAGTTTGTGGGTCTGCACGTCACAGGCAGCGAAGGCGAGGGGGAGCAGCAGCCCCGACAGAAGTCTCATCGTTTTCATATTGCATCGGTTTTGTTTCGCTGCAAAGTGACGAAGAAAGACCCGTTTATCCCGTGAATAAACGTTTAATATCCGGGATTTACCATTCCGTAAACATAAATATTTGTTTGTGAGGAATTTACCTCGGAAACCCGCTTCAGGCGTCAAAACGGATAAACCGTTCTTTTCCGAAGAAATCGCGCAGAATTTGAACGTTTTTGAAGCCTGCATCGCGGAAGACCCCGGCCGTATCGGCCCCGAGCATCTCGTTGATCTCCACGATCCCCGCTCCGCCTTCCCGCAGGAAGCGCCGGCCCCAGCGCGCGATGGCCCGGAAGAAGAGCAGCGGATCCCCGTCCGGCACGAAGAGCGCCTCCGCGGGCTCGAAGTCCCGCACGTTGGGCCGCAGCTGCTCCCGCTCCCGCTCCAGGATATAGGGCGGATTGCTGAGGATCAGGTCGAAGGGCCCGAAGGGGAAGTCCTGCTCCGGATCCAGTACGTCCGCCTGTATGAAGCAGGGGCCCGCCGTCTCGCCCGGGAACTGCTCCCGGGCATAGGCGAGGGCGGTCTCCGACAGGTCCACGCCCACCACGGCGGCATCCCGGATCTCCAGGGCCACGCTCCAGGCGATGCAGCCCGATCCGGTGCACAGGTCCAGCACCCGGGGCGGCTCTTCGGCGGCGGTTTCGCGCAGGAAACGGATGCCCTCGGCCACCAGCCCCTCCGTCTCGGGACGGGGGACCAGCACCCCGGGGCCCACGGCAAAGCGCCGGTCGCAGAACTCCGCGACCCCCAGCACATACTGGATGGGCTCGCCCGTGCAGAGCCGCCGCAGATCGTCTTCCAGGACAGCCTCCAGTTCGGACGGGACGCTCGTGAGGGGCTCGATGATGTGGGTGTAGCGTGCCACGCCCAGCCGTTCGGCGCACAGCATCAAAACCAAACCCCTCGCCTCCGGCGAAGGGTACAGGGTCTCGAGGCGGGCGGTGCCGCGGCGGATGAATTCTGCGAGCAGCACTAGGTATTCTCAATAATAGTGCTCAGGAACGCGGTCATATCCAGCCCGGCGGTGCGGACCATCTTGGGCACGAGCGAGGCGCTCGTCATACCCGGGATCGTGTTGATCTCCAGGAAATACAGGCCGTCTTCGGCGAGGATGTAGTCCATCCGGACCACGCCCCGGCAGCCCAGGCGGAAGTAAATCCTGGCCGTGGTGTTCTGCACCAGTTCCCGCACCTCGTCGGGGACGGGGGCGGGGCAGATCTCCTGGCTGTGGCCGTTGTACTTAGCGTCGTAGTCGAAGTACTCATTGTCCGTGACGATCTCGATCAGCGGGAGGGTGCAGACTTTCTCCCCGTCGAAATAAGCGGCGCAGGTGAGTTCGCGTCCGTTGATGCCCTGCTCGATGAGCACGGTATGGTTCTCGCTGAAAGCGAACTGGATGGCCGGCCCCAGTTCCGCGGGCTGGCAGACGCGCGTGACCCCGAAGCTGGATCCGCCCTGCGTGGGCTTCACGAACACGGGGAACTGCAACTTGCCCAGCACCTCGGCATCGATCTCTGCGTGGTTCATCCCGTGGCGCACGAATACGTCCGGGGCGCACTTGGCGAGTCCCAGTTCGCGCACATAGCACTTGCAGGCGTATTTGTCGAAGACAATCGAGCAGATGCTCGAGTCGCAGGTACTGCAGGGGATGCCGAGCATTTCGAGATAGCCCTCCATCTGGCCGGTCTCGCCGGGGGCGCCGTGTTGGACGATGTAGGCGTAGTCGAAGCGGACCTTCTCGCCCAGGACCACGACGGAGAAATCCGTCTTGTCCACTTCGGGGCGGGACCCCTCGGGGAAAGTGACGCGCATCGCATTGCGCTTGCGGGCTGCTACGAGCTGCCATTTCCCGAAGCGGGCGAAGATCTCGTAGACGTCATACTCGTTCCCGTCGATGCGGGAGGCGACGAATTCACCGCTGCGGCAGGAGACCTCCCATTCGGAGGAGTCGCTGCCGTACACCACGGCGAGGGTCTTGTATTTGCTCATACCTTATTTGAAATAGTACTCTTCTTCTTCGTTGCGGACGCCGGTGGCGCCTTCGGAGCCGACATAATCATCCCCGTAGCCGCCGAGCAGGATGCCGTCCGTGGCGCAGTTGAATTGCAGCGCGCCGCCGCTCGGGGGCAGGAAATGGTCATTCTCCATCGACCAGCCGATGCTCGGGTCCGCGAGGCACTTCTTCATCCAGATGCCCCAGATCGGCAGGGATGCGTTGGCGCCCTGGCCCAGGGAAGTGGAATTGAAGTGGACCTGGCGGTCCTCGCCACCTACCCACACACCGGCGGTGATGTTGGGCGTGTAGCCGATGAACCAGCCGTCGGAGTTGTCGTTGGTCGTGCCGGTCTTGCCGGCGATCTCACCGAGCAGGCCGTAGACGCTGCGCAGGCGGTTGCCGGTACCCTCGTTGACCACGCCGCGCATCAGCTCCACCATCAGGTAGGCGGTCTGTTCGGAGATGGCGTCCCGTTTCTGGTTGCTGAAGCTGTCGATCTCCCGGCCGTCGCTGTCGGTGATGCGGGTGACGTACTGCGGGGTGACGTAGGTGCCGTGCGAGGGGAAGGTGTTGATCGCCGACACCATGTCGAACACGGGGACTTCGGCCGAGCCCACGCAGAGCGAGAAGACCTCCTCCAGATGCGTCTGGATGCCCATCTGGTGGATCATCCGCACGAGGGCGGCGGGCCCGAGTTCCTTCATCAGGAAGGCCGAGATGTTGTTGGAACTGTTGGCCAGGCCCCAGCGGAGGGTCACCGTCCGTCCGATCCATTCCTGCTTGTCCGTACTGCGGGGCGTCCAGACGGTACCGTTGTCCAGCACGAAGGTCTGGGGCAGGTTGACCACCCGGTCGCAGGGGTTCATCCCTTCCTGCATCGCGAGGGTGTAGAGGAAGGGTTTGATGGTCGATCCGACCTGGCGCTTGCCCTGGCGGACGTTGTCATATTTGAAGTAGCGGTAGTTGGGGCCGCCGACGTAGGCTTTGATGTAGCCCGTGACCGGCTCGATGGCCATGAAGCCGCAGCGCAGGATGCCCTTGTAGTAGCGGATCGAGTCGTCCGGGGTCATCGTGGTGTCCACGTAGCCCTTCTCATTCCAGCTGAAGACGCGCATCTTTTCGGGCTTGGAGAACTGGGCGAGGATCTCGGCGTCGCTCTTGCCGGCGCGGTGCTGCAGGCGGTAGCGGTCGCTCCAGCGGCGGGCCTGGTTCATCAGCAGCTCGGCGGTCTTGTTGTCCACGTCGTTGGCGAAGGGCTTGTTGCGCTTGCTCTTGAGCTCGCGGTCGAAGCTCTTCTGGAGGTTCTTCCCGAGATGTTCGGCGACCGCCTCCTCGGCGTACTGCTGCATCTTATAATTGATAGTGGTGTAGATGCGCAGACCGTCGCGGTCCAGGTCGTAGGCGCTGCCGTCGGCTTTCTTGTTCTTGTTGAGCCAGCCGTAGATGGGGTCGTCCCGCCAGCGCAGGGAGTCGTGGGCATAGTCCTCGGGCCATTCGTAGTCCGACTTCTTGGGCCGTGTGGCGTTCATGTCGCGCCGGAGCATGTCGCGGAAGTAGGGGGCGCGCCCGGCGTTGTGGTCCTGCACCTGGAAGTTGAGGGTGATGGGGATCTGGCGGATGGAGTCGCGCTCGGCGCGGGTGAGGTAGCCGTTCTTTTCCATCTGGCCGATCACGAAATTGCGCCGCTCCAGCGAGAGGTCCGGGTTGAGGACCGGATTGTAGCGGGTGGGCTTGTTGACCATGCCTACCAGCAGGGCGGCTTCTTCGACCGTGAGGTCGGCGGGCTCCTTGGCGAAGTAGGTCTCCGCCGCGGCCTTGACGCCGTAGGCGCTGCTGCCGAAGAAGATGGAGTTCAGGTACATGTCCACGATCTCCTCCTTGGTGTAGTCGCGCTCGATCTTGACGGCGGTGATCCATTCCTTGAGTTTGATGAAGACCATCTGGAACTTGCTGCGGATGGTCTCGCGCGGGTAGAGGGTCTTGGCGAGCTGCTGGGTGATGGTGCTGCCGCCGCCCTGGCTGGAGTCGCGCATCAGCAGGGTCTTGACGAGCACGCGGGCGAGGCCTTTCATGTCGATGCCGGAGTGCTTGTAGAAGCGGGCGTCCTCCGTGGCGACGGCCGCGTTGACGAGGTGCTCCGAGAGTTCGTCGTAGGAGACGTAGGTGCGGTTTTCGATATGGAAGGTGGCGAGAACTTCTCCGTTCTCGGCAATGACCTGGGTGGCAAGTTTGTTATCCGGATGCTCCAACTCCTCGAAAGAAGGGATCTTCGCGAAGATGCCCACCAGCAACAGGAGCAGCAACACGAGGGCGAACGGAGCCATGACCAGGATCCAGAACCACTTGACAATCTTCTTTTTGGTATTCTCTTTCATCGGCGGAAAAATTTGTCATAATAAAATTATGACCCGTCTTCACGAGCGCAAAATTAACGATTAAATTTTGAAATTTACCGAGTTTCTGATTTTCTTTGCACTCGAAAATGAAAAGAGAAAGCATATGGAGGGGAATTTAGTCATCGTCGAATCACCTACCAAGGCACAGACCATACAACGATATCTGGGGAAAGGTTTTACCGTCAAATCCAGCAAGGGCCACATCCGGGACCTGCAGGAGAAAAGCCTCAGCGTGGACATCTCGGACGGGTTCAAGCCCGAGTATGTCGTGCCCGCCGACAAGCGCAAGGTGGTCGCCGAACTGAAGAAGGCCGCCGACCAGGCCGAACTCGTCTGGCTGGCTTCCGATGAGGACCGCGAGGGAGAGGCCATCTCCTGGCACCTGGTCCAGACCCTGGGCCTGGATCGCAGCCGCACGCGCCGCATCGTCTTCCACGAGATCACCAAGGACGCCATCCTGCACGCCATCGAGACCCCGCGGGACATCGACGAGAACCTCGTCAATGCCCAACAGGCCCGCCGCGTGCTGGACCGGCTCGTGGGCTTCGAACTCTCGCCCGTACTGTGGCGCAAGGTCCAGCGGGGCCTGTCGGCCGGCCGCGTCCAGTCCGTGGCGCTCCGCCTCGTGGTGGACCGCGAAAAGGAGATCATCGGCTTCCAGAATACACCTTATTATAGGATAGAGGGCCAGTTCGTGGCCGGCGGGGTCAAGGTCAAAGGCCTGCTGGATGCACATTTCACCACCCAGGAGGAGGCGCGCGCCTTCCTGCAGGACTGCATCGGCGCCGCCTGGCACGTCGCTTCGGTCGACAAGAAGGAAGCCGTCCGCTACCCGGCCGCTCCCTTCACGACCTCCACGCTCCAGCAGGAGGCCGCCCGCAAGCTCCACTTCCCCGTGAGCCTGACGATGCGCCTCGCCCAGGGCCTCTATGAGCGCGGTCTGATCACCTATATGCGTACGGACTCCACCAACCTGTCCAGCCTCGCGCTCGGTACCTCCAAGCAGTTCATCCTGGACAATTTCGGACCGGAGTATTCCCACCCGCGCCAGTACAAGACCCGCAGCAAGGGCGCCCAGGAGGCCCACGAAGCCATCCGCCCGACCTTCATCGCCAATACCGACATCGAGGGCACCCTCCAGGAGAAGAAGCTCTACAACCTGATCTGGAAGCGCACCGTGGCTTCCCAGATGGCCGAGGCCAAGGTCCTCGGGACCACCATCAAGCTCCTCTCCGACAAGCGCTCCGAACCTTTCACCATCCAGGCCACGGAAGTTCTCTTCGACGGCTTCCTCAAGCTCTATATGGAAGGTACCGACGACGAGCCCCAGGACGAAGGCAATGTCATTCTCCCGCCGCTCTCGGTCGGGGATCAGCTCGCCTGCCGGAGCATTACCGCCGACTGCAAGTTCACCCAGGCGCCGCCCCGCTATTCTGAGGCCACCCTCGTCAAGAAGCTCGAAGAGTTGGGTATCGGCCGGCCCGCCACCTATTCCCAGACCATTTCCACGCTGACCACCGGCCGCGGCTATCTCTACAAGGGGGATGTCGAGGGCCGCAAGGTCCCCGTGACCCGGCTCAGCCTCAAGGGCGGAACCATCAGCGAATCCGCCCGGACGGAAACCGTGGGCGCGGAGCGCCAGAAACTCATCCCGCAGGAGATCGGCATCATCGTCTCGGACTACCTGGTGGCCAATTTCCCGCGGATCATGGACTACGATTTCACGGCCGACGTGGAGAAGGATTTCGACGAGATCGCCGAAGGCAAGCAGGTCTGGAACGAAGTCATCGCCGCCTTCTACGGCGACTTCCATACCAAGGTGGACGCCACCTTGAATGACGGCCGCTACGCCCACGTGGAGCGCGTCCTCGGGGTGGACCCCGCAGACGGTCGCACGGTCATCGCGCGCTACGGCCAGTTCGGCGCCTTCGTCCAGAAGGGGGAGGGAGAAGACCGGCAGTCCGCCAGCCTGGCCAAGGGCCAGCTCATCGAGACCGTGACCCTGGAGGAGGCGCTGAAACTGCTCTCGTTCCCTCGCCGGCTCGGCAGTTATGAGGATGTGGATATCCAGATTTTCAAGGGTCGCTACGGTCCCTACATCAAGTACGGTGACAAGAACATTTCCCTGCCCCGCGGCGCCGATCCGATGCGTCTCAGCCTGGAGGAGTGCATCCCCCTGGTGCAGGCCGTTCTCGGAGGAGCTCCAGCCGGATCCGTGATCCGGGAGTTCCAGCCGGCGGGCATATCCGTGCTCAACGGCCGCTACGGCCCTTACATCAAGTTCGACGGACGCAACTTCCGGATTCCGCGCGGCACGGACGCCACCGCGCTGACCGAGGAGGACTGCCGCCGGATCATCGCCTCGGCCCCGGCCGCCGGGGCTGCGCCCAGCACCCGAAGGTATAAGAAAAATAAATAACTACATGATTTATGTCCAACTACCAGATTGATGCAATCGACCGTAAGATTCTCTCCTATCTGGTGAACAACGCCCGGATGCCTTTCCTGGAGATCGCCCGCGAATGCGGCATCTCCGGCGCGGCCATCCACCAGCGTGTCCGCAAGATGGAGAACAACGGTGTGATCAGCGGCTCCCGGCTGGTGGTCAAGCCCGGCGCCCTCGGTCTCAATGTCTGCGCTTTCATCAGCGTGAATCTCTCAGAGGACAACAAATACCCGGATGTCGTGGCGGCGCTCAAGCACATTCCCGAGATCGTGGAATGCCACTTCGTCACGGGTAAGGCGGCCCTTTTCCTGAAGGTGTATTGCTTTGACAATGAGCACCTGATGAGCATCCTGCTGAATACCATCCAGCGCATCCCCTACATCCAGTCCACGGACACGATGATCTCCCTCGACCAGTCCTTCGAACGCGAAGTGTGGGTCAAGGATTACAAGACCACCAGCTTCCACGCTATTTCCGCTGTGTAAGGATCGCCTCCGCGAGGGCGAGATCCTCCGGAGTCGTGATTTTGAAGTTGAGCCGCTCGCCTTCCTCGAAGGTGAGCGGAATGCCGTATCTGGCCGCCACGGAAGCATCGTCCGTGAATGAGAGTTCGTAGGCCTGGGTGTAGGCGGCCTTGATGTCTTCCGAGCGGAACATCTGCGGGGTCTGGACGGCCACCACTTTCGAGCGGTCGGGGTCCGGGAGATCCGGATCCGTGGAACGCAGCGTATCCACGACGGGCCGCACGGGCAGCAGGGCCCGGCAGCCCTCCTGCATCCGCTCCGTCATCCGGCGGACCAGTTCGGCCGAGATCAGGGGCCGCACGCCGTCGTGGATGGACACGATGGCCCCGTCGGGGACTTTCCTGAGGGCGTTCTGCACGGAGTGGAAACGGGTCAGGCCGCCCGCCACGAGGGTCTGCGGGCAGTTGAACGAGTAGGCGGCACAGAGGTCTTTCCAGGTTTGGAAATGGGTGCGCGGGAGCACCGTGATGACTTTCATCCCGGGCACCGCCTCCACGAATTGCTCGATGGTGCGCTGGAGAATCGGGCGATTGTCCAGCAGGAGGAACTGCTTGGGCAGGTCGCCTCCCATCCGGGTGCCGCTGCCGCCCGCCACGAAGATTCCGTAGATAATTCTGCTCATGGGCCTGAGGGATAGTTTCTACAAAAATACGGAAAAAATGTCAAGAAAATATTTTGTTTTTCTCTGCGTTTGAGCGTAAATTTGTATTTCAATACGAATCGAATCAGATACTATGGCATTCTCTTTTCTGAACCAGGAACTGGCTATCGATCTGGGCACCGCCAACACCGTCATTTACCAGAATGACCAGATTGTGTTGGATGAGCCCAGCATCGTGGCCATCGATAATAATTCGGGCAAATGCATCGCCCTCGGCACCCAGGCCAAACTGATGCACGAGCGGACCAGCCCGGGCGTCAAGACCGTCCGGCCGCTGCGTGACGGCGTGATCGCCGACTTCAACGCGGCGGAGATGATGATCCGCGGCTTCATCAAGCAGGCCGGCGGACGCCACCGCAGCCTCTTCACGCCGAACCTCAAGGTGGTGGTCGGCATCCCTTCCGGATCCACGGAAGTGGAGATCCGCGCCGTCCGCGACTCCACGGAGCACGCCGGCGGACGCGACGTGTACCTCATCTTCGAGCCGATGGCGGCCGCGCTCGGAATCGGCCTCAACGTCGTGGCTCCGCAGGGCAACATGGTCGTGGATATCGGCGGCGGCACCACCGAGATCGCCGTGATCTCGCTGGGCGGCCTGGTGGTCCAGGACAGCATCCGCACCGCCGGCGACGTGTTCACGAGCGACATCCAGTACTACCTCCGCCAGCAGCACAACATCCGCGTCGGCGAGATTACCGCCGAGAAGATCAAGATGGCGGTGGGCGCCGTGATTCCCGACCTGCTGGAGGAAGAGGAGCCCGCCCCCTTCGTGGTCCGCGGTCCGAACCTGATGACGGCGCACCCGGTCGAGGCCACGATCACCCACCAGGAGATCGCCCACTGCCTCGACAAGTCCATCGCCAAAATCGAAGCCTCCATTCTCCACGTCCTGGAGAACACCCCGCCGGAGCTCTACGCCGACATCGTGGAGAACGGCATCTACCTGTCCGGCGGCGGCGCCCTGCTCCGCGGCCTGGCCAGACGTTTCCAGGACAAGGTCAACATTGCATTCCACGTGTCTGAAGACCCGCTCCACGCTGTGGCGCGCGGCACGTGCGACGCCCTCAAGCATACCGACCGCTATTCCTTCCTGATGCGCTAGGATGCCCCGGGGTCAGAAAACGACGTCTTCCCTCGTGTGCGCGGCAATCTTCATCTTGATGGAGGTTGCTGCGCTCACAATGTTGCACGCCAGTTCGACCCTGCAGGGTATTTGGATCAACCGCGCCTCGCACCGCACGATGGCCCTGCTGTGGGGCAGCGGCGAGAAAATCCGAAGCCATTTCCAGCTCGAAGAGCTCAATCTCGAACTGCAGGCGGAGAACGCCGCCCTGCAGGAGCGGCTGCGCGCCTATGAGCGGGGGGAGGTGGAGCAGGAGGAACTCGCCCGCCTCGCCGCCCGCGAGTCGGACGCCTATCGCTACACCCCGGCCACCGTGGTCAAGATGAGCCGCAACCGAACCCGCAACTACATCATCCTCAACAAGGGCTCCGAAGATGGGATCCGCCCCCAGAGCGGCATCATCTCCGACCGGGGCGTGGTGGGGATCGTGGAGGCCGTGGACCGGCACTATTCCTATGGACTGACCCTGATGAACCCGCAGATGAGCGTGGGGGCCCGGGTGGGCCGCACCGACGTGGTGGCGCCCCTGTCCTGGGACGGCCGCAGCACCTCCGGGGCCGTGGTGCGCAACCTCCCGCCGCATTACGAAATCGCGCCGGGCGACACGGTCCGCACGAGCGGCTATTCGACCATCTTCCCGCCGGGAGTGCCGATCGGCTTGACCGGGGCCACCCGCCTGGTGGACGGCTCCACGCGGCAGGTGGACGTGACCCTTTTCCAGGATTTCGCCACGCTGCGCTATGTGACCGTGGTGGAGAACCTCGAACGTAGTGAAATCATGGCCCTGGAAGCCAGGGAGGAGGAGGGGCAATGAGAAGCACGACGCTCAAATTCATCCTGCTCGCCGTGGCGCAGGTGGTCCTGTGGAACTATTTCAATTTTTCACAGTACCTGCTGATCGCCTTCCTGCCGGCCCTCATCCTCTGCCTGCCGGTCGGCTGCGGCACCATCCGCGCGATGATCATCGCCTTCGTGCTGGGCCTGGCGGTGGATTTCCTCGTGTCCGGGCAGCTCGGCCTCACCTCTTTCGCGCTGGTGCCCGTGGCCCTGCTGCGCCGCCCGGTCATCAGCCTGGTGTTCGGCTCGGAACTCTTCGCCCGCGGCGAGGACCTGTCGGTCCGGCGCCAGGGCTGGCAGAAGTTCCTGCTCTCCCTGCTGATGCTCACCGCCGTCTTCCTGCTGCTCTACCTGTGGGTGGAAGATGCCGGGATGCATCCTTTCTGGTTCCTCGCCGTGAAGTTCGCCGCCTCCCTGGCGGCCAGCCTCGCAGTGTCCCTGCTCGTCGCCAACCTGATGCTTGAAGAGACCGGTGAGCGATGGAAATGAACCGCAAAAATAAGCTTCTGGCCGGCTTGGCGGTCGTCGCGGCTGTCCTGCTGGGGAAGCTGTTCTATATCCAGATCGTCAACGATTCGTACAAGACGGACGCATCGAACAACTCGATGGTCTATAACTACATCTACCCGCCCCGCGGGGTCATCTACGACCGCAACGGCGAGATCCTGGTGGGCAACGAGGTCTGCTACGACATCTCCGTGACCCCCCGCGACGTGCAGCCCTTCGACACCCTGGCCCTTGCCAACGCGCTGGATACCACCGTCACGTTCATCCAGGAGCGGATGGCCTACTACAGGATGTACCGCTCCCGCATCGGCTGGCAAACCCTGACCTTCATCAAGCACATCACCCCCGAGAACTACATCAAGTTCGCCGAGGAGGCCTACCGTTTCCCGGGCTTCAAGGCCGAGGTGCGCAGCGTCCGCCAGTACCCCTTCAATGCCGGCGGCAACCTGCTGGGCTACATTTCCGAAGTGGATGCGGACTTCATCAAGACCCATCCCGACTACCGTTCGGGGGACTATGTGGGCAAGACCGGCCTGGAGGCCGCGATGGAGGAGAAACTGCGCGGCGTCAAGGGCTACCACATCTTCCTGCGCGATTCGCGCAACCGCCTCCAGTCGCCCTATATGGACGGAGCGGAGGACAAGGAGGCCGAGCCCGGCAAGGACGTGGTCTCCACGATCGACGCGCACCTGCAGCAGTACGGCCAGCGCCTGATGGAGGGTAAGATTGGTTCGGTCGTGGCCATCGAGCCGTCCACCGGCGAGATCCTGGCGATGGTTTCCAGCCCGGGCATCGACGTGGACGTGCTCGGCGACATCGGGCGCCACTACAGCGAGATCGCCCGCAACCCGCGCAAGCCGATGTTCAACCGCACCGTGATGGCCTCCTATCCGCCCGGTTCGGTGTTCAAATTGATCAACGGCCTGATCGGCCTGCAGGAGGGCACCCTGGTGCCGTCCGACTCCTATCCCTGCAACCACGGCTTCCCTTACGGCGGCAACCGACGCCTGGGCTGCCACGGACACGCGTCGCCCCTCAACCTGCTGAGCGCCATTGCCACCTCCTGCAACGGGTATTTCTGCTACGTCTTCCGCAACATCCTGGACAACAAGAAGTACAAGACGGTCTCGGATGCCTTCGACGTCTGGCGGGAGTATGTGCTCAGTTTCGGCTTCGGCCGGAAACTCGGCAGCGATTTCCCTTCCGAACTGGGCGGCAACATCCCGACCTCGGCCTTCTATGACAAGGTTTACGGTAAGGGCCGCTGGCGCTTCCAGACCGTCATCTCCCTGTCCATCGGCCAGGGCGAGATCGGCGCAACGCCCTTGCAGATCGCCAATCTCGCCGCCACGATGGCCAACCGGGGCTACTACTACATCCCCCACATCGTCAAGGATTCCGAGGGGATCGAGATCGACCCCAAATACAAGGAGCGCCAGTACACGATGGTCGATACGACCCACTTCCACACCGCCGTGGAGGGAATGTACATGGCCGTCAACGGCGGCGGCTCGGCGGGCGGCACCGCCTTCGCCGCCCGCGTCCCGGGACTGGACGTCTGCGGCAAGACCGGCACCGCCCAGAACCCGCACGGCAAGGACAATTCCGTGTTCATCTGTTTCGCGCCCAAGGACAATCCCAAGATCGCCGTGGCCGCGTATGTCGAGAATGCCGGTTTCGGGGCCACCTGGGCCCTGCCGGTGGCGTCGCTGATGCTGGAGAAATACCTCACCGGTGAGATCTCTGCATCGCGGAAGTACCTGGAAGACCGTCTGTTGACCACCCGATTCTTCTGAGTATGCTGCAAGTGGAGACGCCCGGTTCCTTCGACAGGGGCCTGCGGAAGACGGTCGACTGGCGGCTGGTGATCTGCTACCTGCTGCTGGTACTTATCGGCTGGCTCAACATCTACGCTTCCATCCATTCCACCGAACCCGCCTCCATCTTCGACTGGGAGGCGCGCAGCGGCAAGCAGTTCATCTGGATGCTGACGGCCTTCGTGCTGGATGTCCTGATCTTGTTCGTGATCAATCCGCGGCTCTGGGAGGTGGTCTCGCCCTATGCTTATGTGCTGGTGTTCTTCCTGCTGGTGCTGGTGATTTTCGTCAGCAAGGATGTCAAGGGCTCGCACTCGTGGTTCGAATTGGGCCCGGTCAAGTTCCAGCCCGCCGAAATCTCCAAGATCACGACTTCGCTGTTGCTGGCGATGGTGATGAGCAAGCCCAATTTCCGTATGTCCAACCGACGGCATTTCCTGTACGTGACGCTGATCATCGGCCTGCCGATGCTGGCGATCCTGGGCGAGAGCGAGACGGGGTCGGCCCTTGTG